>JAPNTN010000180.1:0-12928 GCA_027249445.1 Dehalococcoidia bacterium
AAAGGTATAGATTTAATAAGGGCCTGCCATCGGTAACTCCGAGTCAGGTCCTTATTGATTAATGGTTTACTTGGGGTGTTCAGAGTGAGAGTTTTGCAGAAGGGAACAGCTTTCGTTACCGACGTAGATATGACTGGTCCAGTAAACTCGGTGATAGGGAGTGATGTAGGGGCAGCCGTGGAAAGGTTTTTAACTGGAATGCCTAAACGCTTGGCTGTTGCTGATGGACCGTCAATAATGAACTCAGTGTTAATTGATGTGTCGGATGACAGTACGGCAACGTCTATAGAACGTGTTGATAGAGAGGTTGATTTAGATGGAAGTTAAGGTAGATCTACATTTACATACTACTGTATCTGATGGACGCTTGACCCCGAGTGAATTAGTCAAATATACAGCTGCACAAGGTCTCGAAGTGATAGCGGTATCGGATCATGATATTACCGATGGGCTTGATGAGGCGTACGCTACGGTGCAAGAGTATCCGGAAATGACGATCATTCCTGCTATAGAGCTTAGTACAGAGGTGCCTGATGACGAGGTGCATATGCTGGGTTATTTTATAGACTATGATGATCGTGAATTCCAAAACATTTTAGATAAATTCCGCGAGGGAAGACTTGATCGAGGACAGCTTATGGTTAATAAGTTGTCCGAATATGGTATGAATATCGAGTGGGAACGGGTTTTAGAGATAGCAGGTGAAGGGTCTGTAGGAAGACCTCACGTTGCATTAGCATTGGTTGAAAAGGGCTATTTTAAAGAACCGAGGGATGCATTTGACGAATATTTGTGCAATGGGGGCTTGGCATATATAGAAAGAAAGAAAATGACACCAGTCCAGGGTATCGAGATGCTATCAAAGGTGGGTGGCGCTGCTGTTATCGCTCACCCTGCTCGGATAGTCGGACTTGACGAAATGTTAGGCGATCTAAAGAAGGCTGGTCTGGCAGGAATTGAAGTATTTTATGCCGAATATTCTGCAGAAACAATATCTTGGCTTTATGAAATGTCTGTAAAGCATGATTTAGTGCCCTGTGGTGGTAGTGATTATCACGCTCTAGGAAATACGGGAGAGCAGGTTCCTGGGTCGATGGGGCCACCAATGGAGTCGGTAGAACGCCTTAAAGCGATAGCCGACGATATTCGGAAAGGTCCAACGCGATCGAGTGTTCCAAATAGTTGATATCTTTGGATCCGTATTTACTCTATGTGTTCTGCTTTTTTGTAGGGTCTATTCCCAGTGCTTTTATTCTGGCTAGAGTTTTAAAGGGAATTGATCTACGCTTTGTTGGGTCTGGAAGTCTTGGTGCTAGCAATATAGGGGTACAAGTTGGCAGGCTATGGATGGTGCCTGTCATTTTGTTTGATCTGCTCGTAAAAGGTATGTCTCCCGTGTTACTTGCTCAAACAGTGTTGTCATCTGGTTTGCATGATTTTAGTTTGGCTATTGCTCCGTTGATTGTTCTAGTATGCCATAACTGGTGCTGCTGTCTTAAATTTGATGGCGGGAGAGGTATATTAGTTCTGATTGGTTCTTTAATGTTGTTGGCTCCTGGGATATGTGCAACGGTCTTGGTGACTGGGTTGTGTGTGTCGCTTGTTACCAGGAATGTACCATTAACGGTTTTAGTCGGCTTAATGATTATGCCGTTCGTCGCTTTGCTTTGGGATGCTGAGCTCAGCGTATTAGTCTTTACCATCTTAGCCATTCTGGTGGTGCTTTTGAAGCGAATTTTGGGTAATCGCGGGCGTCGGGCGAAAGATATATCTAGAATGAAGCTTTTAGTTAACAGAATTCTATTCGACCGAGATATCACTAGTCGTATAGAGTGGATAAATGGAAGGTGCTAATTGTTTGTGGTATCCGAGGGCGCATTTACGGTTCTACGTACCCTATATCAAGCTTAATTTGTCTAACTGCATCTATTATTGTTGAAGTGTGAAACCCTCGTCTATGAAGTAATCCCTGTACTTTTTTGTTAAAGATTTCTGAGGGCGTTTCTTTATACAGAAGTCGTTGTGCTAGTTTTATCCCTGCGTCATATGCAAGAACTTTATCATCAATAGCATTTAGTGCTTCATCGCTGTCTGCGTCTGATATCCCAAGCTTGTAGAGTTCTTGTTTTAGAAGTCCTTTTGCTCTTGGTTTGTGTTTGCTCCGATTGTCACACCATTCCTGAGCAAACTTAGTGTCGTCTAGATATCTTTGGTCGACTAACTTTGATATGACGTACTCGATAATATCGGGGGCAAATTTGTCTCCGATGCGACTTCGTATCTCAAAGGTGGTACGCATCCGGTATGACAGCAGATTGAGGGCTGCTGTCATAGCTTTGGATACTTGTTCTGAATATTCGGAAGGAAATTCTTCTTTGGTTATATAAGGCATAACCTAATTGATGTTTTCCTTATCAATGCCGAGTGATAATGTTAGTTCGGCCTCTGGGATTGAACCATCATGTCCGTTAGCGCTTTCTTCTGGAGAGTTTTCCCCTCGTACCAATGATTCGAGTGTCAGAGCAATCTCAGTATTTTCTTTTAAGAATTGTTTCGCATTTTCTCTGCCCTGGCCTAGTTTGGTATCTTCATATGAGTAGAAAGCTCCAGATTTTTTTATTAGGCCTCTGTCTACGCCAATATCAAGGAGGTCCCCCATCTTACTGATACCTTCGTTGAACATTATATCGAACTCAGCTACACGGAAAGGGGCGGCGACTTTGTTCTTGACGATTCTTGCTCTTACACGACTTCCTATGACTTCTGAACCCTGTTTGAGGGATTCACTACGACGCAGGTCTATGCGTACTGAGCTGTAAAATTTTAATGCCCTGCCTCCGGGAGTTACTTCTGGACTCCCATACACTACGCCGACTTTTTCTCGTAGTTGATTTATGAAGACTACTGCTGTTCTGGATTGATTTATGGTTGACGTGAGTTTGCGTAGAGCTTGTGACATTAATCTTGCTTGTAGGCCAATGTGAGTGTCACCGATGTCGCCTTCCATTTCCGCCTGAGGAACTAAGGCAGCTACGCTATCTATTATTACGGTGTCTACCGCACCGCTACGAACGAGTTGCTCAGTTATATCTAGCCCTTGCTCGGCACTGTCTGGTTGTGCAATGTATAGTTCGTCTAGTTTTAGTCCGCAGTTGGCAGCATAGTTGGGGTCCATAGCATGTTCAGCATCTATGTACGCTGCGACGCCCCCGAGTTTTTGGGTCTCGGCCATGATATGCACTGCGAGGGTGGATTTGCCGGCAGATTCTCCACCGTATATTTCTGTAACTCTACCACGTGGTATTCCCCCTGTCCCTAGAGCCAGGTCAAGACTCAGTGAACCGGTGGGTATCGATTCTGTGGTTAGTCTAGACGCGACTTCACCGAGTCGCATGACGGCACCTTTTCCATGATCTTTCTCGATTCTACCGAGGGCTATTTCTAGGGCGGCGGCTTTGTCTTTTGGTGTACTCATAATAGGATAACTCCCCTCCTCACCAATATACGGAAAGCGTAGCACAAGATGTTTAGGATCAACAAGAACCGATGGTCAGTAGGTTAGTGGGCGCTTTGCAAAAGTGTAGGTTTACGATCACGGGCGGCCAAAATTGGTCGCTGAATTAGAAGTCTCAATATTGGCCTTTGAAGCCAATGGTTACCTGTCCATTTTCAACAATTACTGGAGTGATACGTTCACCGTCAGTGAGGGCAGTCAGGTCCGGTATTTTGTCTGGCTGGGCACCCAGATCTATTTCAGTATAGGTGATTTTATTTCGTCTGTAGTCCATCTTGGCGGCTGCGGAGAAGGGACAGTCTGGATGAGTATACATTACGATATCTGATGCTGGTTCAGTCACTTTTAAAACCCCTTAATTGAAACTGGTTATAGACCGCTGATATTGTACGAGTTGTAGGTCTAGAGTTCAACAAACGTTAGGCTTGTTAGGCTAAAATATCCATGTGACCGTACGGTTTGAAACGTAGTCTAGGATGAAAGGGGTTTGCGATTATGGCTAGAGTTCCATATGTGCACAGGGAAGATATGGATATGGGTGGAAAGTCTGTTTATGACAAAATAAGGCATGACAGGAATAGTTCAGAGGTAGGGCTACAGTTTAGAGCTTTGCTACATAGGCCTAAAGCCACTGGCTACCTGACGTCTTTAGGTGCAGAGTTGCGTTTTAATAACGCGCTACCCGGCCGAGTTAAAGAGCTGACAATAATTATGGTAGCTCGGGAATGGAATAGCCATATAGAATGGACGGGACACTCGAGATTGGCTCTCAATGAGGGTGTAACTGCGGAGAGTATAGAAGCGATTCGTAGCTATAACACATCTGGCCTGCCGGAAGATGAGAAGTTGATTCGTGACTTCGTTGTCCAGATGTTGCACGACAAAAATGTAGACGAAGGATTGTTTAGGAGTCTTGAGGCCAAATATGGAGTTGAGGGGGTAGTGGATTTGACTTTGACTGTATGTTACTACACTGCGGTATCGTTGGCACAAATATCTTTGCAACCAGGAATGGAGAAGGGGGCAGAGTCAACACTGTGAAACCGGCCCGGGTTTTCTCAAGTATCTATGATATCTTGATCAAGACAGGTATAGGGGATAGCTATATATATCCATTGTCGGGGTCAGGTATCCTTAAGGGCGCAAGTATGAGATCCATGGCTAAGTGCTTAGATGAATTGCCGGTTAACTACTGGGATGATTCTCTACCGCGGAAACTGGTTATTGGGAATGCATTATTCGCGATTGGCAAGTACGAGGCTGCTGCTACCTTATTTGAGTCTATTTCTAATGTTGCACTGGATAACAGTGAAAGCTGCTTTAACTTGGCACTTTGTATGGTCAGGATGCAGGAACCTGAATTGGCGGTTAATCTTTTCAATGAACTAGCCTTGAAGCTACCTTCCTTTTGTGAAATATATTATCAACGTGCGAAAGTATATGATTCAATAGGCGAATCTGATCAGGCGCTGGAGAATTATGTGACCGCTGCAAAGCTTTATCCTGGTCACGTGCGGGCTAAATTCAACATGGGTTTGTTACTTGCCAGAATAGAGCGTCATGAAGAGGCTGTGGTCCAATTCAGTCAAGTGTTAGTTTTAAGGCCGGGTTTAGCGAACGCATATCTTAATAGAGGTGTATCTAGCGAAGAGTTGGGCAGTTTCAATACTGCCATGGAAGATTACACAATGGCTCTCTCAATTGATCCCTTAAATGAGAATGCACTGTTTAATAGAGCTCGTGTTAACTATCACTTGGGACGACTGGAAGCTGCTAGATCAGATTATTCAGATTTTCTTCGCTTAGTACCTAACGATCCTGAAGCATATAATAATCGGGGATTGGTTTTTGACGCGTTGGGGAATGAGGAAGCAGCAATTAGGGATTACGATCAAGCTCTTTTAAATTTTCCGGAATTCAGTGAAGCCTTAAACAATAAAGGGGCCGCTCTGGAAAATATAGGGGATTTGGATTTGGCACTTAATCTATATCTAGCGGCTATTGACGCCAATCCAGACTATAGTTCAGCTTATTTCAATGCGGCGAAAATATACGTTGCGAAAGGGCAACTGGTTTTGGCGGAGGAATATTTGCATAGATCTGTTGTTTTGAATAGGGAACATCTGCCGGAGGCTATAGAAGACGAACAGTTGGGGTGGTTGATTGATGTTCAGGGGATAAAATATAGCATGGGATCTCAGTAGATTTTCCTAAAATGGGATTTACTTTTTTATAGATTCGTCTGCAACATCGAGCTCATCTAGATCATCTTTCGGAGAGTGCCCTGCAATCCGTTTCTTGATAATTAGATTATGAAATAAGACTAATATGCCTAGAAGTGTTAATCCTACAGCTATTTCTCGATCTGTATTTAGATAAATAGCAAGAAACATAAGTAGGGAAAAACAGCTAGCTATGCCCGCAGCTGACCTAAAGGTAGATCTCCAGGATATGATAACAGTTGCGAAACCAACTAGAATGCAGGGGATTGCTATAGCTGGCGTCAGGGTGAGAGTGACTCCTAGGAGTGTAGCCATACCGTCCCCGCCTTTGAATCCTGTGAATAGAGACTTCCAATGCCCTAATACAGCCGCGGCACCAGATATCACAAGTAAGTAGTCTGGTATCCCAAGGAGGGCGGCGATTACTACTGAAACTACTCCTTTGGCGACATCACATGTGAATACTAAGAGTCCGGTTCGTCGGCTAATATTCCAGAAAACATTTGCGGTTCCTGCTTGAAAGTTGCCGGTAGTGAATATGTCTATTCCCTTGAGGCGGGCTGCCATGTGGGCGAAAGGTATGGAGCCAAGCAAATACCCTACTACTATGGAAGCTATTAATTTTTGTATTAATAACCAATCGTATATTAACATTACGAGTACTAGGATACCTTTGCCGTTCGAGTGATTTCATATATGGGAAAGCATTTTGATTGTGTGTCTATGGGTAAGGTGTAATCTTTAATCATTTCTCCATGCAAGGCCATCTGTGATTTTAAGGAAATCGGCTACCACAAGAGGATTTGACGCGATTATGCTGGGGGTATAGAGGTCTGCTGGGTTGCCTTGTTTGTCTGTAACTATGCCTCCCGCTTCCTTTACTATCAATAGACCAGATGCAATGTCCCACGGTGATAGGCTGTGATGAAAATATATATCCAATCTGCTTGCAGCTGAATAAGCCAACCCCAATGCTGAGGATCCCATAAGTCGTATGCCCTGCATGTTGGGCCATATGTGTCTTATCAGGTCCAGGGCAAGGGTAGCTTTCTCTCCAACGTATCCCATGTCGAATCCCATTAAAGATTCAAGTACGTTAGTTTGTTCTGTGATCTGCAATCTCGTTTCATTGAGGTAAGCTCCTTGTCCCTGCTCAGCAGTGAACAGTTCATCTCTGATAGGATCGTAGGTAACTCCAGCGACAATCTCTGAACCTTTAGCTAAAGCAACAACTATGCAAAAATGCGGTATCCCTCCGGCGAAATTGCGAGTGCCATCTATAGGGTCTACCACCCAAGTATAATCTGAGTCATTTGTAATGGGTTCTGACTCTTCTGCTAATATACTGAATCCCGGAAAGTTTGTGTTTAAGATGTCAACAATTATTTTTTCGCTTTCGAGATCGACATCGGTTACTACGTTTGCCCAACCCTTGTAATTGATCTCCTTTTCAGTTAGAAATCTTTCTTTAACTATTTTACCTGCGGTTCTGGCTGCATTTATGCTTACATCCAGCACTCCTAATCCTGAGGTGCCTATGGGTAATCGTGAGTTGCCATTTGTCATTTTGGTAGCTGTCCTTAATCGTGATTCTGGTATGTCCTATGGGACTTTACGATAGTCCCATCTTTTCATAAACTTCTTCAATTGTAGATTGTGCTATCGTGCGTGCGGTTTTTGCCCCTGCAGAAAGTATGTCTTTTATATCGTCTGGTCTTTTGCTCAATTCATTTCGTCGTTCTCTCATGGGGCCAAGATAAGTATTAAGGTTTTGAGCTAGTTGTCGTTTGCAGTCGACACAGCCGCGAGTAGCCGATGTGCACTCTTGCTTGATAGTGCTCACATCGGACTCTTTGGTAAAAATGTTGTGAAGGGAATAAACATTACACACACTAGGACGGCCGGGTGTGTCTCGAGTGGTCCTTTGTGGGTCAGTAAATGCAGTAAGTACACGCTTAGTTGTATCTTCGTCATTAGAGGCTAGATCAATGTGGTTATCCAATGATTTACTCATTTTCTGCTGGCCGTCTAACCCGACAATCAAGGGAACTTTGGTTAGCTTGGCTTGAGGTTCAGGGAATGTTTCGCCAAATCTACTATTGAAGCGTCTAACGATTTCTCGTGCCAGTTCTAAATGTGGTAATTGATCCTGTCCAACGGGAACTGTGTCCGCTTTGTAAAGTATGATGTCGGCGGTCTGGAGTATAGGATAGCCGACTAAACCATAATTAACGCTTTCTTCCGTCTGGTCCATTTGTCGGACCTTTTCTTTAAAAGTTGGTACACGCATTAGCCAGCCTAGGGGAGTCACCATGCTTAACAATGTGTTTAAAGTCATTACTTCAGGGATATGCGATTGGATAAAAATAGTGCTTTGATTGGGGTCAATGCCTGCAGCAAGCCAGTCTAGAGCCATTTCATATATGTTTGGTCGAATGTTGGAAATATCTTCAGGTGTTTCTATGGTCGTCAATGCATGTATGTCCACAATGGTATATATACATTGGTATGAATCTTGTAGATCTACCCAGTTTTGTAGCGCTCCGAAATAATTTCCTAAATGTAATTGGCCTGTCGGTCGCATTCCGGATAGTATTGTCCCACTCGAGGGCTCAGCTTGTGTATTAGGCATTCAGATAAATCCTTGTTACGAGAACTAGTTGAGGTGCTTTTTTGTTACAACTATGGTACTTATGAGTATCATTGGCAAGTGTATTACCTGATGCACTCAACGTTGTTGGCCGAACGAAGTCTAGCATGGGGAGCGTAAAAGCATCAAGAAGTAGACTATGCGAAATGTGTAAGGAGGATTCAATTGAGCGAGGGCAACAAAGAACAAAGACCTTTAGTTGGTGTAGGGGTAGTATTTATTAGGGATGGAATGATATTTCTCGCCAAACGATCTGGCTCGCACGGAGCTGCTACTTGGGGGTGTGCGGGAGGGCATTTAGAATTTGGTGAGTCACTAGAAGCTTGTGCGCGTAGGGAAGCGAAGGAAGAACTTGGAGTAGATGTAGGTGAAATGACATTTCTTTGTATAGCTAACATTATTGACTACGGTGTGCATTATGTAGACGTTGAATTTCTAGGAGATATCGGAGATCAAATGCCAATGGCTATAGAAGAAGATAGTTTTACAGAAACAGGTTGGTTTCCTTTGGATCAATTGCCGGAAGTTTTATTTACGCCCGTTAGGTATGCTATAGATAGCCTGAAAAACGGTTCGATTTGTTATGATATAAGTGAGTGATAAGGTTTTAGCACCTAAGCACGTTTATTCATAATCTGGTATAATATTCCGTAGGAAATACTACAGACGGTACCGAGAGCAGCTTTATAATCAGGGTTGCAGTTTCGATGCCTGATACCCACAGGACCGCATACTGGTGAGGAGTGAGTGAGGCAGTTGAGTGGTCATTTTGTTCCCATTGTCAGTTTCTTAATACCATCTGCATTTGCGACCTCCATTAATGTTAGTAAGCGTTCCAGAACTTCATGGAGTGAATAATAATATGCAACAAGACATGCTCGCCGAATATAGCTCTAAAGATATTCAAGTTCTTGAAGGCCTTGAAGCGGTCAGGGTTAGGCCCGGTATGTATATCGGTAGTACTGATCAGCGAGGGTTACATCACCTCGTATACGAAATCCTAGATAACGCTGTCGATGAAGGAATGGCCGGATTCTGCTCACGAGTAGATATTACGATTCACTCGGATGGGCTGGTTAAGGTGTCTGATGATGGTAGGGGTATACCGATAGATGTTCATCCAACTACTGGCAAGTCAGGTTTAGAAACGGTCATGACTACTTTGCACGCCGGCGGTAAGTTCGGTGGAGGAGCATATAAGGTTACAGGAGGTTTGCATGGAGTAGGAGCTTCTGTTGTAAATGCGTTATCGGTAAATTTAACAGCAGAAGTCAAACGTGACGGCTTTATATATACTCAGGAATATTCGAAGGGTCTCCCTGTTGGGGATATGGTTAAAGGTAAGAAAACTAAGCAGCATGGTACAACCATAAGTTTCTATCCCGACCCTGGAATATTCCCGAACATAGAATACGATTTCGAGCTATTAGCAGCTCATTTTAAAGAGATTGGTTATCTAAATAAGGGTTTGGAAATATGTTTCCAAAGTCCTTGGCATGAATCCCAGAGAAAAGGTGACATTGAAAGGACTTATTTCTTTGATGGAGGAATTGCGAACCTTGTTCGGAATATTAATAGTAAGAGAACTGCCATACAGAAAGACCCGTTCTATTATGAAAAGGCCATCGACAATACGGATGTGGAAGTTGCTGTTCAGTACAATGATAGTTTTACTGAGACGGTGTTCTCTTTTGCCAACTGTATCAATACTCAAGAAGGCGGTAGTCATTTAACTGGATTCAGAGCAGCTCTTACGAGGGTCATTAATGACTACACACGTAAACAAGGTTTTATAAAAGAGGACCAGCCCAATCTTACCGGAGAAGATGTTCGAGAAGGACTGGCTGCAGTAGTGAGTGTCAAGTTAACCGATCCTCAGTTTGAAGGTCAAACCAAGACGAAACTCGGGAACGCGGAAATCCGTGGCATAGTAGAATCGGTAGTTAGTGAGGGGTTGAATAGATATCTTGAAGAAAACCCGTTAGCTGGTAGGCAGATCGTTGAGAAATGTTTGACTTCCCAACGTGCTAGGGAAGCAGCCAAGCGTGCGCGAGAATTGGTGATTAGGAAAAATGCTTTAGACGGTACATCGCTCCCAGGTAAATTGGCTGACTGCTCTGAAAGAGACCCTGCTAAATCCGAATTGTATATAGTTGAGGGAGAGTCTGCAGGTGGCTCGGCTAAAATGGGGAGAGATAGGAGTTTCCAGGCTATTCTTCCACTGAAAGGTAAAATTCTCAATGTGGAACGTGTGTTACAGCAGCCGGATAAAATTCTAGGACACGAAGAAATCAGGTCCGTTATAGCGGCTCTCGGAGCCGGTGAAGGAGAAGAGTTTGATCCGTCCAAGGTGAGGTATCACAAGATCATAATTATGACTGATGCGGACGTAGATGGGTCGCACATACGCACCCTTATTCTTACCTTCTTTTTTAGGCGTATGCAGTCGCTTATTGAGCAAGGGTACCTATATATTGCGCAGCCGCCATTATATAGGGTTCAGTCTGGTCGGAAGATAGAATACGCATATTCAGAGGAAGAGAAAGATTCTCTGGTAGATGCTTCCTCATCGAAGCGATCGGCGCAGATACAGCGGTATAAGGGGCTTGGGGAAATGAATCCTGATCAATTGTGGGAAACGACGATGGATCCTGCAAGCCGGCAAATGCTTCGTGTAAATATCGATGACATGATTGAATCAGAAAACGTTTTTTCGACTCTTATGAGTGAGGCTGTAGCACCCCGCAAAAGCTTTATTCAATCCCATGCTAGAAGCGTGGTCAATCTTGACGTATAAAGCTCTTACGCTCAATATTGGCACCTGTTGTGATCTTAGTCTATAATATGTCCCAGAATCAATGATGGTTATAGGAGGAGGCACAGGTGCCGGCAAAGAAAACTCATAAGCAGTCTGTAAAAAGAAACGAGCGAAATCATAGCGTACTGAGTAATACGAGATCTACTGTCGCGAATGCACGGAAAGATTTGGCTTCTGGTGACAGAGACACTGCAGTAGAATCTGTAAGGTTGGCTATGAGAGTGTTGGATAGAGCAGTTCAGAAGGGTATATTGCACAAAAAGAATGCATCCCGACGCAAGTCTAGGCTAGCGATCCACCTAAATAACATGTGATTCTCGGCTGTATGTTTCATGAAATAAGGCCTCACGAAAGTGAGGCCTTTTTTATGACATCGGACGATTGACACTCAATATGGCTGTTTGTTAGCCTTCTATTAGAACATATGTTTGGAGATGGTTATGTCTCAAAAGGATAAATTGCCTAATCGTAGGCAAAAAATTCTGGATTTTATTCAAGACTTTATGCAGGATAATGGTATACCGCCTACCGTCCGAGATATACAGAAGGCTTGTGAGATCAGTTCTACATCGGTAGTGGACTACAATTTAAGACTTCTGGATAGAGATGGTTTTCTTAACCGAAGACCTGAAATGGCACGAGGCATAGAGTTGCTGGGTGCTAGTGGTACACACGGAGCTAATACTCTGAAGGTTCCTATTGTGGGGAGTATAGCTGCTGGGAGCCCTATCCCAGTTTTTCCTAACGAGATGGATTCTCAAAATGCGGATTTTGATTTTATAGAAATATCTCCAGAAGTTAATAGAAAATACGGAACTGTTTTCGCACTGGAAGTTAAGGGTACTTCCATGATAGATGCTTTGATAGATGATGGCGATGTAGTGCTAGTGCAGCCCACTCCTAACGTTGAACAGGGCGAAATGGCAGTAGCATGGATTGCGGATAGAGAAGAAGCTACGTTGAAGAAATTTTATGTCGAGGGTGACAAGGTACGACTTCAACCGGCAAACAGTGCAATGGTGCCTATTTATTGCCCTGCTAAAAATGTCGAAGTGCGTGGCAAAGTAGTCGGTGTAATTCGTAAATATTAAGGAATCTTATCTGCGTGTATTTAATAGGCCTGATACTGTTGATACCAGGAACGGCACTAAATACGTTAAAGGAATCTTCCATAGGAAAGTTGAGGTCATCTGGCCTGAGACTATTAGGTCGCCCTGGTTTAGTGCAGTGAGCAGCGACCCGACTATTAAACTCGTTATCAGGGATCGTTTGAGCATAGGAACATGTAGCAAAGCGCAGGTGGTACACTTGGTAATGGAAAAAGTCGAAATCGGAGACTCAGTTTTCAGTTGAAAAGTGTGGCCTATCGTGTCCCTTAAGATTTTATTGCACCTGATACAGCAGTGTGAGGTATTTGTCTTCGGCTGAGAAGGCTCTGGGATGGTTATTTGCATGGTGTCCTCCCTAGCGAATGAGAATACGGAGTAGGATATATAAGTATTGGTCGTCTAGTTGTCTCTTCGGCTGGCATGCATTATTTAGCCAGGATTTTTACCGGGTGCCATGCTGAATCGATCAAACGTGTTATTCCAAAGAAACCAAATGAATTGTTATATGCTCGATAATCACTCCCACTTGAAGACTTAGATTCGGGTTGAGATGATATAGTTTGCCCTTGCATCAATTTCACGGCCTCTGTGTCTGAAAAGTGTGATGAGGGCAAG
>JAPNTN010000181.1:0-4471 GCA_027249445.1 Dehalococcoidia bacterium
GCATTAAAGTTAGCTATAGTCCATCCAGTGAAGGCACGAGCACAATCCTTAACATCTTCCTCTGTGTAGTTTCCAACACCCATCGCAAACAGCTCCAAAAGTTCTCTTCCATAATTCTCATTTGGAGCACCTTTATGGTTAGTATTGTTGTCTAGCCAGATAATCATTGCAGGGTCTCGTGACAACTCTAGCAATATAGTTCTAAAGTTACCTAAGCAGTGTCGCCTAAACATATCTATCTGCTCAGCAGTCGCTCGACCGTTCTCAACCTTTTCATATGCGGTAGCGAAAAGGCCGTGCCAAAATAAAGCCATCTTCTCTTCTAAGGGGTTGTTCGTGTTGACCATACGGTACAACCACCAAGCATTAGTGGGATCCGCATTACGCAAATCATCGATATCAATATAATATCTAGTGACAATATCCTCATCCAGTCCATTCTCGACACTAGGATGAAGTAACCATTCAACTGTCTCCGAATATCCTTGTTGGCAATAGTTTTCAAGTTCGTGGCGTCGTGCTCCGAAACCAGCTCTCCGCAATAAGTGAGCCATAAGGGGAATATCGACTGATTCAGACATTGTATCCTCCTATCATTTACGGTCTAGTTCTGGGATATAGAGCTCCCAAAACCACTAGTCTGTTCACTTACTAAAAATGTAGCTTTGTCTTTTCCACGGATAGTTTCCAGGTCAGCATCAAACCGCTGGCCTCCGAATGCACCCAAAACCTCGTATTTTTGGTCTGTATAAAGTTTCCCATCGAAACTAGAACCTTTCACTAGACGCTCGTCCTCTCCTTTTAGGTACATCTCCACTGCCTGAGTCATCAAATCTTTGACATCTTCACCTGACATATACGATGCTGCCCTGAGGAATACATATCCCCACCGAACTCCAAGATGTTCTAACAATTCCTAGGCACCTGCCATTTCTAATGATATACGGCTTGTCCGTGACTATTAACGCATAGTTGCGCATTTATTATTCTAGCGTGACAGCCTCAGACTTCAAGTGGTGAAAGCTGCAATTCTTACCATATCCTGGGTGATGACGTCCGAATAGTCATAATCACGATCTAAAAGTTATAATAACTTTATTAGATTTCAGGTAATTGAGCAATTATATGTGCGGTCGTTACGATTTAAACACTAATGCCAATCAGCTTGCTTTCCACTTCAATTTGGATGAGCTTACTATAGAAGAAGTGACCGCTGAACACGCAACCTTCCCAAAATACAATATTTTCCCTACAAGTGATGTCCTCGCAATAGTATCCGATGGAGACACAAACTTCCCCAGATGCATGGGATGGGGGCTAGCACCATTTTGGATTAAGAATATTAATGATCGAGCTAGGATGATTAACGCACGCTCAGAATCAATAACTGAACGACCGGCATATAAAAAAATATTTCAGGGACAGCGTTGTCTTATTCCTGCTACAGGATTCTTCGAATGGCAGAAAACCAGTGGCAACTCCAAACAACCGTTCCGAATAACAATGGAATCAGATGAAATGTTTGCATTTGCCGGTATTTGGGACCACACAACCTTGAAGAATTTCCCGGATCTTGGACCTATAACATCCTGCTCAATTATCACCACATCGGCCAACTCACTAATGAAACCTATCCACGAACGTATGCCTGTGATTCTTTCACAAAACTATTACCAAGACTGGCTTAATCCTCATAATCAAAACATAGAGCAACTGCAGGAACTGCTAATACCCTTTGACTCAGAGCTAATGCGCACCTACAAAGTCAGCAATTTGGTGAATTCACCGCGAAATGCAACAAAAGAAGTGTTGGATCCTTTAATAAACTAAACCTCTATTACAATCACCCACATAGGAGTGTTTCCTACTTCATATTTAGCCACCTGTGTTAAGGTTCCCAACTCCTGATCTATTCTAAATCCGAGTAGATTTCCAGTATCCAGTCCACCAACAAACATAAAGTTACCTGTAGGGTCCACAGTAAATGCACGAGGCACGGGATCTGAAGAAGTCCATCCAGTAGCAGTCAACTCGCCTGTTACTTCATCAATGATGAAAGACGCAACAGTGTTGTGCCCTCTATTTGGCACATATAGAAATTTTCCATCCGGATGGATCTGAATCTGAGAACATGAATTCCTACCACTGTATCCCTCAGGTAATGTAGTAACAGTTTGTCTCGCATTTAATAGACCAGTATCAGTGTCTAGATCATATGCAGTAACACTACCGCCTTGCTCGTTGCTAAAGTAAACGATGTCTTTCGTCGGATGGAAGCAAAAATGCCTAGGTCCATCCTTGCCATTAGGACTAATGCGTGCCGGATTATTCGCTACTATATGGCCTGTATTAACATCAAATTTATATAAAAAAATCGCATTGATAGCCGCCTGTTTCTCTGGCGCAAGTTGTAGCAACCCACCTGAACCTTCGGCAATATGAGGCAGAAAAGCATAGCGATTAGACGGGTCAGTCTGAAAACAATGGGCACCAGAGTTAGTTGGAACCCATTCTATGGCATCACCACCTAACGATCCTGTCTCGCTAATCGGATGCACTGCACAATAACCTGCTTGATAATAAGCAGACAACAAATATTTACCAGTCTTGTCTGTAGACATGAAACAAGTCTCTTCGCCCACATCGACATGTCCTGTCGGGCTAAGGTCGCCAGTGTTAACATCTATCGCAAAACTCGATAATTGCTTCGAGTTACGCTGACCTACATAAAGAGATGTACGATCCGGGCTAACAGTTAAGGGAGCAGGACCTCCTATAACAGAAGTGTCTCCTATTTTTTCAAGCGAACCTGAAGCAGCGTCCATTACGAAACGTGAAATCTTGTCATCACCCTGTAGTGAGACATAAGCGTAATAAGTCATTTTTATAGCTCCATAAAGTTATTATTGTGACCGTTAGTCACATACGTAGCATTAATTATAATAATCTATCTCTTAGGAAGCGGGTGATCCTGATTAGCAGGTTCCATGGCTGTTCCTATTAAAGTGCAACTTAACATGGCATAGTACCCCATAAGCGCCCCTATAGCTATCGTTCCCGATTCACCATGTCTAGCCAAGACCCTATCAAATGTAGCTTGGTCTACTTTGTGAGATCCCAACACTTCACGCCCATACTGCACTATTACCGCCTCATCTTCAGTAAGATTATCCAAATTCTTAAACTCACCAATAATCTCTATTGCTTCTAGTCTTACTCCGGCTTTAATCCCTGAGTTTGTATGTGAAGCCCATACGTATTCACAATCCATTTCCCTTGCCGATACAAGTATTGCCAATTCAACATCATGTGCCGACAACCCAGATTTGTATAACAATACATCACTAAGCTCTATTGAACAGCGAGCTATATCCGGAACATACATGTGCATAGATTGAGGCCCATTAATTCGCCCTCTGGACTCAACTATAGAGTCAAAAGCATTCAAAGATTCGCCAGATAGTTGGGTTCTTTCAGTGATAGGGGTTAATCTGGGCATAAGCTCACCTCTAAATATTTACCATCGCCAAGAGTATACCTCAATATGAAAACCCCCTATCCAAACACAGGATAGGGGGTATTTTTATAAATGGAGCGGAAGACGAGATTCGAACTCGCGACCCTCTCCTTGGCAAGGAGATGCTCTACCACTGAGCCACTTCCGCTCTTACGGCACCTGCCGATAAAGGTGCCGAGGGACAGACTCGAACTGTCGACACCGGCATTTTCAGTGCCGTGCTCTACCACCTGAGCTACCTCGGCTAATCAAGTTAATATTAAAGCCCACTGCTTGGGCACTGTCAAGGAATCCAATTGTTACCTGCTCAGAAGACTATACGCATAACAGCTCTAAAAATATATGTTTAATTGATAACCAAACACGCTGCAGAGTATAATACACATAATATTCGATCTATTTCCTACGTTATCTTGGGAGGGAAAGTATTATGGTTGAAACATTAACTGGAACTTTTACTGTGAAATCAGGACACGCCCAAATGTTGAAGGGCGGCGTGATCATGGATGTTGTAGACGCTGAGCAGGCTAAGATAGCTGCTGAAGCCGGAGCAGTTGCAGTGATGGCACTTGAGCGAGTTCCTGCTGACATCCGAGCTGATGGTGGAGTTGCTCGCATGAGTGATCCGACCAAAATCATGGAGATTATTAACGCTGTAAGCATCCCTGTTATGGCAAAATGCCGCATCGGTCATTTCGTGGAAGCACAGGTGTTAGAGGCACTCGGCGTAGATTATATCGACGAGTCCGAAGTATTAACCCCCGCAGATGAGAAGCATCATGTCTGGAAACACGACTTCACAGTACCTTTTGTATGTGGCTGCAGAGATTTAGGGGAAGCATTGAGAAGAGTGTCAGAAGGTGCTGCCATGATCCGTACAAAAGGAGAAGCAGGCACTGGAGATATAGTTGAGGCTGTACGTCACATGCGAACAGTCCAAGATGAGATCAGAAA
>JAPNTN010000182.1:0-5101 GCA_027249445.1 Dehalococcoidia bacterium
GAGGATATCTGCAAAATAGCCGGCCCACTCATACCTCGGTGGGTAAAAAGTATATTTTCTTTGAATGTGACATTGTTACAGGATACAGTGCAGGGTATGGAGAGGCCCGAAAGCTCCCTGCAGAATGCCTCATGTTCCCCTCGGAACCTTAGCGGAACCAGGCCTGGATTTATATCAGTTGTTTGCATGCCAAAGGTCTTGGCTACTTCATATGCGTACCTGGTAGCACCCATCTGTGGTATTGAGGGGCCGCCTGTAGCTATTGTTAGGGATTCAGATCGGAAAATGCCGTGGCTGGTGGTTACTGTGAACCCGTCTTTTCTGGATATTCGGGTAACCTTACAATTTACTACAGTTGTTACACCAGCATCCGTTGCTTCACTTGTAAGCATATCTAATATCGCACTAGATGATCCGTCACAGAACAGTTGGCCCAGCGTCTTTTCGTGGTAGGGAATTCTGTGCGTTTCTACCTTTTCCAGAAAATGTTCTGGTGAGTACCTGGTCAAGGCGGAGATGCAATATTGGGGATTGTCAGATTGGTAGTCACTGGGGACTGCTCCCCAGTTTGTAAAATTACAGTGACCACCTCCGGATATAAGTATTTTCTTACCGACCCGATCTGCATGTTCCAGTACTAGGACCGTTCGATTCCTTCGTCCAGCTTCAATTGCACACATCAGGCCAGCAGCTCCGCCACCGATTATTATTGCGTCGTATGTATTTTGAGATGTCTTCATTAATTATTTATCGAAACGTGTTAACTGAGAGCGGACGTTTACTTGTTTGAGTATATTCGCCTTGCTATTGAGTAACAACTGACGTAAATGAGAGCGGGCACACATTTGACTAGGAATCGGTGTATCAATGGACCGACTTAGTCCCAGTGTATAATCTGACTACTATGAAACATGATGTCCGCAATACAAGTAAATTTATGATCACAGCTTTAGCTGTTGGGCATTCTGTTTTTCATTGGATTCTTCAAAGTTTTGTAGTGGTTTTACCTGAAATACAATCTGCATTTCAACTTAGTGCGGTGGGTGCAGGTGGGATCTTGTCAGCGAGAGAACTTGCCTCGGGGGCTGTGCGGTTGCCTGGTGGTGTATTGTCTGACGTGCTTCGGAAACATTGGGGCTTGTTGTTAGCGGCTTGCTTATTAATCGCTGGATGCGGGTCCCTTGCCATTGGATTATCGCCATTCTACGGAGTGTTACTGGTGGGAGTGGCTTTAGTGGCTATGGCCCATTCGTTATGGCATCTTCCATCCTCTACAGCTCTTTCCTACCATTTTCCGGATAAGCGCGGTTTGGCTTTAGCTCTGCACGGTGTAGGTGGAAGTGTCGGAGATGTTGCAGGTCCCCTGATGACAGGGTTACTACTGGTTGTAGTCACATGGCAGGGGATTTTGAGTGTTTACGCGGTAATACCCATAGTATTGGCGATTTGCGCTCTTTGGGCTATCAAGAATATAGGTCGGATTAGTGCTGAAGACCAATCCAGTAATTCTAAAGAATCAAGACCAAAAATGACTGCGAGATTACTAACACATCCTACTCTTTGGGGTATTACTGTTGTTAGGGGTCTTCGAGCCATGGCTCTAGTCGCTTTACTGACAACAATACCTTTGTATCTGGAACATGATTTAGGTATGAACCCATTTAATCGTGGGCTTCATATTGGTTTATTGATTGCTATTGGACTGGCTGCTAAGCCACTGGCTGGGCATCTGTCTGACAGGTTCAGCCGGAAGAAAGTGATGGTGCCTGGATTAGCCTGGTCGTGTGCTATGGCTCTTTTGATGGTGCCATTCAATGATGGGATGAGCCTCTCAATAGTAATAGTTTTAATAGGGTTATTCTTGTATCCGGATCAACCTATCCTCACTGCCGCGACTCTGGAGATAGTGGGTAGACAGGTCTCCGCTACTGCTTTAGGACTTGTAACATTTGCTAGCTTCATAATGTCGGCGATTTCTCCCCTTATTGCTGGCGGGTTATACCAGACACTGGGTATGGATTCTGCGATGTACTTTGTAGCCCTTCTCTTCGGTGTCGCAACCTTGATTATGGCTTGCCTTAACCTGGCGCCGCGGACTGATTAATTATAGTAGAATGCTGACAGGGTGCGTACTCAATCGCTCAGAACTTTCATTAATAATTAGAGATAAGGTTTAATGTATTGAAAGATCAATTGGAAGTAGACCGTATAAAGGTCAGGTGCCCTCATTGTGGCGGAGTTACCGATATAGACGTTAAGTTCTATGAGGATGGGTTAGGTCTTAGAGATTCGTGGGTTTGTCAGGCAACTTATAGTATGGGACATCTTAGTTGTTTCAAGGCGTTTCATGAAAAGGACTTAGATGATGAGGAACAGATTAGAATTCTGCGGATCGCTCGGCACAAAATAAAAAAATATTACGAAGAGATTACCTAGGGCTTATAAATATATTCATGTAGGAGTATTAGTTATGCAGGTTGTTAGAGTTTATTCAGGCACTGATGGTGAATCCCACTTTGAAGATTTAACCCCAGATCAATTAGCCGAGATAGTAAACAATGTGGGCCCCGGAGATATTACGTTGAACCAGCGTCAATATGCGGAGCAGGAGCATACATATCACAATGCACCGCGCCTCCAGTATGTAGTACATCTAGCAGGAGTTTCCGAATATGAGGTTGCCGATGGAACTACTAGACGGTTGGTCGCAGGAGATGTGCTGGTAGCCGAAGATATGACTGGGCACGGGCACATCGCCAAGATCATTACAGAGGACTACAGGTGTACTCTAGGCATTCCGATGCAGTAGGATTGGGAACTTATTTTGGACAATGACCTTAGGTAATAATTTATGAAAATTACTTCTGTAGAAACTGTTATTCTGGACGGCCAGTTTCCCTTTGTGTTTGTTCATACCGATGAAGGATTGGTAGGAATTGGAGAGTGCTTCAGGAGACAACCCTCTGTGACCAGAACTGTTGTTGATGAGGTCTTGGCCCCGTCTATTATTGGTAAAGATCCGGTAGACACGGACGCCCGGTTCAGGGACATGGCCAGAGCGGGGAATGCCCTCGAGATCGGTGGCGCAATTTGGATTGGTATAGCTGGGCTAGATATAGCCCTGTGGGACCTAAAAGGGAAATCGCTGGGGGTACCCATATACCAATTGCTCGGTGGTAAAGTCAGGGATAAGGTTCCAGTGTATGCGAGTTCTCTTAAACGAGATATGACCCCATTGGAAGAGGCTAGAAGGGCGGAATACTATGTGGATCAGGGTTACCGGGCCTATAAACTTCATAGCGCTGTTCCAGGCAAAATGGATGACCCTTCTGACCAGACTATAGCTACCGTCACGGAAGTTCGAAAAGCGGTCGGTGACGATATCGATATCCTGGTAGATGTGAACGGGGCTTATTCAGTACACCGTAGTATCGAAGTAGGGAAACAACTGGAACAATTGCAAGTGTTTCATTTTGAAGAGCCGCGCCCTCATTATGATCTAGAAGGTTTGGCCAGAGTGGCTGATTCCCTGGATATACCCATCGCCTCTGGTGAAATGATATACAGTCATTATGAATATTATGAACTTATCACTCGGGGTAAGGTTGATATAATCCAGCCAGACATAGTTAAGACACCTGGTTTCACCACGTTTATCAAGATAGCTTCTATGGCTGATACTCTAGGTATACCGATAACGTGTCATAATACCCAGCCCACCATTAGCACCGTAGCGCATGCGCATTTTGTTGTTGCTACGCCTGGTGTGCCCTATGAGCAGGAATACAATATCGAACCTTGTTCCATAAGGGATAAATATCCCATATTATCCGAGCCACTTAACATAACCAATGGTTTCTTGGAAGTTCCTGAGGGACCTGGCCTCGGTATTGAATTGGATATGGATATAGTAAAAAAAGTGTCTCAATAAAGGATGGTAAATGATTGAACCCAGCAAAGTACGTATGTCTGAGGATGCGACGGGACAACGTACTACTTACGCAGAAATAGAAGTCGGGAAAGATCTGGGTAGTTTTGAATGGACAGTCACTCAGGATGACGTCGAACGAACATGCGATCTGGATCAACACTGGCATGAATGGTTCGTTGGTGATTCCCCTTGGGGTGGGCCGATAGCTCCACCTCAGATTCAGTCTAGGCCCCCCCGATGGCTTCTTGGGCGTACGTACAATGTTCGTGGTGTAAGTTATAAGCTAGATTTCGAATATTTGAAACCGATTATGAGTGGGGAAACGCTGGTTATATCTGGCCATATATCCGAAAAATATATAAAACGTAACCGTGAATATGTTAGATGGGATACCGTGGCCCATAACGCAGATGGAGATTTGGTGTTTATAGCGTCTAGGGTTCAGTGTATGGATATTGTTGAACGAGATGCGCCCCGCGAGGGAACCGGGATAGATGGCGGACCCAAGCCAGAGAGGATCTGATAAACAATGGCTATTATTACAAGTAGTACCCCTATAGGATACGAACTCCCGACAGTTTCTCAGAAATTAAGTGTTAATCTAAATCGTGTTTTGACGGATGCTGGAGAAGTCGACACTATTCATACGGATTCTACTGCGGCAGCACGTGAAGGGTTAACAAGACCAATCGCTGTAGGATCCCGATTGTTCGGCGTAATTCCACGTATGATGATGCTTTGTTTTGAAGAAGGATGGATCGTTGGTGGAAAAGGCTCTGTGGTAACTAGGAGATCAGCTGGGATCGACGATCTTATCACCGCTAAGGGCTATGTAACCAGTAAGGTGCCAGAGGGTGATACTAAGTTGCGAGTCGAATGTGAGGTATGGGTAGAGACGGATAAGGGAGAGAAGGTGATAGTGGGCCAGTGCAGCGGCCTTGTTGATAAAGACTGACGGAGTGAAACATGAGAATAGGTTTATTTCCCGGTAGCGTACCAGGACAACTTTTAGATCTAGAATCCACAGTCGTTCAGGGAGTGTCGGCAGAGGCTGATGGGTTTGATAGTTTTTGGGTCCCGCATCTATCAAACAGGGGATTTGACGGTTTGACTATGCTCGGTCTGGTCGGTTCTCAGACGCATAAAATCGAATTGGGAACAGCTGTAGTT
>JAPNTN010000183.1:0-3108 GCA_027249445.1 Dehalococcoidia bacterium
AGTACAATATATTTTTGTAGTTCGTTATCTGGATTAGATACTCTTTGAGAGTCCGAAGATTATCGATGATTGTGCCATTAAATAGTATTAGTCGCAATTATGCCGGGTAAATTATGGTAGACTCCAGATAATTTCTATATGGGAGTACTTGTATGTCAATAGAACCGGCTTCACGTGTAACTCGGGTTCAACCTCCTGCCACCTTAGCAGCAGGTGAAAAAGCTCGTCAGCAAGCTAGACTAGGAAAAGATATTATCGATCTTAGTCAGTCTAGCCCTCATCATGTCACTCCCGATCATATTATTAGGGCTGGTGTAGCGGCTTTGGAAGCGGGGCTCACGAATATAAGTTCTTCAAGTGGTATCCCCGAGTTCAAACAGGCATTGGCAGACAAACTTCACACTTACAATAATCTTGATATTGATGCCGATACTGAAGTGATAGTTACGCCTGGTAGCAAAATGGGTCTCTATGAATCAATCAATGCCTTTGTTGGGCAAGGAGACGATGTGCTTATCATAGAACCCACTTGGGTTAGTTTCAGGCAGCAAGTGGAATTATCAGAGGGAAATGCGATTACTGTTGCACTTAGTGAAGAAGAAGAATATATGATCACTTACGATCAGTTGAAGAAAAGTGTTACAGATCAATCGAAAATGATTGTAATAAATAACCCTAATAATCCGACTGGTAGGGTGTATACGAAGCAGGAATTAGAAGACGTTGCTAGAGTGTGCCAAGAACACGATCTTTTGGCTTTATGCGATGAGACTTACGAATACTTCATTTATGACAATAATGTGCATATAACATTGGCATCATTGCCAGGTATGTGGAACAGAACTCTTACGAGTTATACCTTCACCAAAGCATATGCTATGGCCGGCTGGCGGCTCGGGTGTATCGTTGGGCCTAGCGAGTTAATAAGTCCTCTTATAAGTATGCATGAACATACAGCGAGCTTCGTATCTCCGTTTATACAAGTTGCAGGAGCTCAGGCTTTGCAAGGCCCTCAAGATCATATTCCTGTGTGGAGAGATGAGTGTGACATGCTACGTACTGAAGTAGCTAGATTGATGAATTCTGTTTCTGGCGTAACGTGCCCCCTGCCTCAGGGAGCGACATTCATGTTTCCCAGATATGACGCGCCTATCCAGTCGACTGCATTGTCCGAGCTCCTAGTGGATGAAGAAGGGGTGGTGGTGACTCCAGGAGTTGGATTTGGATTGTCAGGTGAGAATCATTTTCGTATCGCGCTGATGAGGTCTCCTGCTGAGAGAGTTCTTGAAGGAGCACAACGTATTGCCCGGGTTTTGGAAGGTCTCTAGCATAGATGAAAATTCACTTGGTTGATGGGACGTATGAACTGTTTCGCGCTTACTATGGAGTACCAAGTGCGTTATCTCCAGACGGGACAGAAGTCGGCGCTGTTAGAGGGCTAGTTCAGACGCTATTAAGCCTCTTAAGACAGGACGACGTTACTCATGTTGGATGTGCGTTCGACAGTGTTGTTGAATCGTTCCGTAATAAGATGTTTTCCGGGTATAAAACTTCTGATGGTATGCCAGAAGATATTAAGAATCAATTTGCGTTAGCTGAGCGAGCTGCTAAGGCTTTAGGAGTGGTGGTTTGGCCTATGGAGGAGTTTGAAGCTGATGATGCTATAGCGAGCGCAGTTCATCAGTGGCAGGACGTGTCTGATGTGGAGCAAATAATAATATGTTCCCCTGATAAGGACTTGGCTCAGATGGTAATAGGAACCAGAGTGGTTCTTCTCGATAGACGACGACGTATAACAATCGATGAAGAAGGTGTTAGGGACAAGTTTGGTGTTTTGCCAGATAGCATTCCTGATTACCTCGCTTTAGTGGGAGATGCTGCTGACGGAATACCTGGCATCCCTAAGTGGGGTGCTAAAACGGCTTCCACTGTTTTAAAGAGATATACACACATAGAAGCAATCCCAGAATCTCATTTGCTCTGGGATGCAGAAGTAAGAGGCGCTAAAACGGTTGCAGAAAATTTGGTGACCCATAAAACTGATGCATTCTTATATCGAGAACTTGCTACGCTTTGTGTGGATGTCCCGATATTAGAGTCAATAGACGATCTCAAATGGGTGGGCGCAAACAGGTCGGAATATGTGGAACTCTGTAATGATATGGGGTTCGACGGGTTAGCGTCTTCCCCTAATCAATGGATGTAATTTCCGCATACTTGACAAGGGTATTACTACACTGCCCCTTCACTTTCCAGAAAATCTAACTCAGACGTTGTTAGCCCTCCTAGACTAGTCAATATCTCTCTATTGTTTTGGCCTAATATCGGAGGAGTGCGGTTATCTATGTCCTCACATTGAGTTAGCCAGATAGGAGTTCTCAGAGAGGTAAACTTACCGCCTATACTGTCGTCAGTTTCTACGAACATGTGTCTTGCTCTTAAGTGCTCACAATCGGCTAGATCAGAAACAGTTTGGGCTACTCCCATGGAAAATCCGATTTCTGTGAGTTTGGCAGCTACTTCCCATTTTGGAAGTAGCTCAGACCATTCTTCAATGGCGGGTATAACATGATGGAAATAGAAATCTCCGTCAGGATTACGACCTGTATAATCAGGGTCGTTTGCTAAATCCTCTCTTCCTATCATCTCCCACATTGCGCGTAATCGCTCTTCGGACCGCGCTCCAGCCATTACAACATATCCATCTTTTGCTTTGAATGGCATTCCTGCTGAAACCAGCCTAGCACGTGACCTTCCCGGATTGGTCTTTGTGGCTTGGTATGAATTCATGTTGCTGACGATATGAGACACCATGCAGTCGTACATAGACATATCCAGAAGTTGGCCTAGTCCGGTTTTATTTCTTGATTCTAATGCCATCATTATCCCTAAGGCTGTCCATACTCCAGGTACTGAGTCTCCTACATTATCTCCAACACTTTGAGGTGCTCCGTCCGGATCACCGGTCATTTCCATCCATCCGGACATTCCTTGTATGCTTAAATTATTCGCAGGCCATGAAGAATACGGTCCACGTCTAGTTTCTTCATCTCCGTATCCGGTTATGCTCGCGTAAATTAGCCGAGGATTTATCTCATTAAGATGTTT
>JAPNTN010000184.1:0-2705 GCA_027249445.1 Dehalococcoidia bacterium
ACAGTATCATAATATTCATTGTATTTGTCCTCAATATCCATTGGCACGTCCATTCGACCTACCTGCAAAGCTGGTGCCATTCCTCTACCCAAAACATTTTCGTCATTTGTATCAGGATAAATTTGGGTATATACATTACGAACATAACTTCGTCCATTCGTCGACAATGATATTCTTTTAGTCCAATCCGATGGATTATTGCGCATATTGAGGTATTCAGGAGTCTGCAGCGCATCTGTTGACTCTAGTTCATAACATGCTAGATAACGCGGACCACCTTTGACAGCTTGATATCTACCAGCATTCAAAAATCCCGGCATAGCTAACAAATCAGGAACATGTTCCTGGTCATACCATGCATTAAAATCTCCATCCATGTCCGCATCAATATCTACCATGACCATCATGACAGCCCGACCTTTTTTCTCTACCATACTAGCCTCCCAACAAAATCAATATATCCAGATTTAGGTAGCCATATGACTCTCTAACCGAACTACATTCACGGGATCAGGAGATAATTCTCCTTTCTCTAACCGTTTAACAAATTCTACTGCTGCGTCATTAGCAGGTGTGGGCACGCCAGATTCTATCCCTTTTCTACAGACTAAACCATTTATAAAATCCACTTCAGTAGGCCTGCCTTTCAGAACGTCTTGATGGAAAAACGATCTGGCACCTCTACCTTCAAATCGAGATACTTTTACTATGTTTTCTACCAATGATTCAGGCGATGCAATTGCTTCTTCCATGCTTAACCCAAAAACCGGTTCCATAGAGTATCCCTGAGCTTGACCGACCAAAAGTGCTTCTCGTCCTAGTTCTAGGCATACTCGTACTCTTTCAGGAGCGTCGGCTAAATGAGCAGGCCCTAATCCAGATAAAGCACACACAGGTGCTACAGTTGAGTTAAACACTAGTTTCGACCACTTAAGGCCCCACAGGTTAGTTGTAAGTTCTGTTTTTCCAGCTGAACCTAAAATCTGCTGAAGTTCTTGCAATCTAGGAGTTATACGGCCACTCAATTCTCCAAGGGTAAAAGTGACCCTGTCCATGGGAGTGTTACGCTTCAATTTGCCAGGTTCAAACACCTCTGACGACATAGTTAATACGCATCCAATATCTCTAGTGTAGCCTACAACAGGAGCTATCCATTCGTCATTCAAGCTATTTTGGGCAGAAACCATAAATCCGTCTGGTTCTAGATATGGAGCAATTAAATGAGTTAGCCACAAAGTATCATAAGATTTGCAGGCTATAAAAATAATATCGAATAAGGTATCTATCTGACATACTTCATAAAGATGAATTGCGTGGACTGGCACAGTGAATTCTTCTTCTTGAATAGATATATGTAGTCCCGATTCTTTCATTGCGTTAACATGCGCACCCCACTGATCAATCATAGTTACATCATGACCGCCGGCCGTCAGCAAACCGCCAATAACGCTCCCAGTCGCACCTGTACCGATTACCGCTATCTTTTTTGACATATACCTCCCAGTTACAATCGTCTCACTAAATGACTATGCGATTGCCCACTCAACAGGTTGTTGATACCAAAGAATTTCATATTAGTCCGCGCTGGACGGCGCAGAGCCTTCTGGAGGTGCTGTGGCTGAAGCCACTACTGGTACTTTCTGGAATAAAGCTACGATACAACCCGCAGAGACGATCCAGACAACAGTTAGCGCTGCTAATCTAAAACCCTCTTGATAATAAATTTGAGCGTCAATATCCGGTATGAGCCCTATTGTCGCGGGCAGACTTAAGCCTAATATCATAGCTGCCATTGTAGTACCTATCGTATGTCCCATTTGCCTAGTTGTTTCTAGCATCCCTGAAGCAAAACCCCTATTCTCGGGTAGAGTATTCATCACTAATGCGTTATACGGAGATATGAACAATCCGGTGCCTATAGAAGCAGGTACCAGCAATATAGGAATTCCCCACACTGGTACAACAGCTGCAAAAATACCAAGCAACCCGACCCCTATCGCTACCAACATTAGAGAAACTGGCCCCAGCCATCTAGGGTTGTACCTGTCATAAATCATCCCAGCAATAGCTGGAAGCCATAATCCAAAACTCTGGTGAACAAGTAAGATACACGACACCACTAATGGAGTATAACCAAGCCCGTCCTCAACCACTATTGGAACTAGTGTAAAAATAGTCAACATAGATAAATGGAAAGTCGTGTTACTAAACAACGCCATAGAAAAATATTTTCTTCTGAAGTACTGAAAATCCAGAAATGGATTGGGACTTCTAACCTGCATTACAAAAAATAACAAGCCTAATGCTAATGCCAAAGCATGCATAGGCACGTGATAACCCAATGCCTCCGGAGAGGTGAACGACTCGGACCCGTCATGCAGGTGTGACCCCGATAATATAAAGACACTTAACGTCGCAACTAACAAGGCTGCAGAAACATAATTTATCCTGATAGATTTCCGTTCACCCAGTAGTCCTTGAAAATGGTACTTTAATATTGGGTAGCTAAAGTATATTGCCAACAAACCCATAAGCAGTGTACTAACGAAGACTAAGCGCCAGCTCACAAATGATAAAAATAAACCGTATAAGGCGACTCCTAGTAAAGTTCCGACTCTTGAAGCAGTGACAGGAACAGCAAATGCCCGACCTCGTTCATTTGCCGAAAATACTACACTCAAAATAGCGTTAGAATTAGCCGATAC
>JAPNTN010000185.1:0-27084 GCA_027249445.1 Dehalococcoidia bacterium
TTTATATGCACCGAACAATCCATCTGCTACATCCATCAGACCGTCTAGGTGTAAGCCTCGCGTTATTATAGCTAACGTAGCTGTCAATAATGCTGCCGTGATGGTGGATGGGAATATATATGAACAAGCTTGTTCAATGATTAATAGTAAAGTTCCGATTGCTAAACCGATTAATGGATAGTAGGCTCGAGAATTACTTATAGATTGCGAGGAAATCTCTTTCCCTATTCGACAAGGGATAATAGTAAGGAAACTTAAAGCTACCAGAAAAGGAGTTAGCAATACACTCTCCTAGTTGCATGGTCCGTATTCATGATAATTGCAACTTACCTGCGATTGGTTTCAACTTGCTAATCGTCTTCCTTCCCCGACACACCTGCTTCAGCAAATGTGGCCATCTCCGCAAGACACTTCGCGGCGGCTTCTATTATGGGCATGGCCAGAGTAGCGCCGGTCCCCTCCCCTAGCCGCATCTCTAGATCAAATAGAGGTTTCAGTCCCATAGCGCTCAATCCGATGTTGTGTCCTGGCTCTACTGAGTTATGAGAAGCTATAAAATACAGACGAGAATTTGGACATAAAGTCGATGCTATTAACGCTGCTGCACCTGATATAAATCCATCAACGATTACTGGTTTGTTGTGGGCTGCTGTGGCTAGCATAGCCCCTGCCAACGCTCCGATTTCGAGCCCCCCGATTTTTACAAGCACATCTAAACCATCGCTCGGATCAGGTTTGTTAGTGTCTATAGCTCTGTTTATTATGGATATTTTATGTTCAAGCGATTTGTCATCTACTCCAGTACCTCTGCCAGTTGTGATTGCAGCATCGGTTTTCGTAATTACACTTGTAATAGCACTTGAGGGGGTTGTGTTACCGATACCCATTTCTCCAAACGCTATTAGGTCAGTCCCTCCAGATATTTGGTCTTCAGCTGCCTGTATACCAATCTCTAGGCATTTAATTGCCTGATCAAGTGTCATAGCAGGGCCAATCGCTATATTTTGTGTCCCTTTAGCTACCTTGACGTTCTTCAGTAAGGGGTGGTTAGGAAGATCCGATGCAACTCCTACGTCTAGAATCGTTATATCTGCTTCTACGTGCCGCGCCAGAACATTTATACCGGCTCCACCAGATAAGAAATTCTGGACCATCTGAGGGGTAACTTCCTGTGGATACGCACTAACGCCTTCAGCTACAACTCCATGATCTCCCGCAGCTAGAATCACCGATTTCTTCGTTATTATGGGTTTAGGGTCAGCGTATATGCCGGCTAATTGAATCGACAATTCTTCCAATCTACCGAGGCTTCCGAGAGGCTTGGTCAATGTGTTTTGACGTTCTCGGGCTGCTGACATTGATGTTTCATCTAATGTGTCAATATTGAGTATAGTCTTGTCGATGAGTTTTGAGATAGACATATTTATCCTTTCGTAACTTTACTCAGTGCTGCAGGATGGTGGCTAGAACTCAATGCCTGGTTGGGCTTTAATTCCTTCGGAATACGGGTGTTTTACAACGTTCATTTCTGTGACTAAGTCAGCAAAATCTATGAGTCCCTGAGGAGCGTGTCGTCCGGTGATAATTATGTGCAACATTTCTGGTCGGTTGCTGAGTGTTTCGATAACCTCTTGAACTTCTATCCAACCATAGTGAAGTGGATATGTAAATTCGTCGAGAATAATCAGATCATTATCACCTTTGGCTATAATTTCCTTGGCGTCCTCCCACAGTGCTCGGGCAAGATCAGCGCTTTGATCTAGGTCTTTAGAACGCCAGGTAAAACCATCTCCCATAGCCCTTACGGGGACGCCAATTTTCTGTGCGGCTCTTTGCTCTCCAAAATTTGCGGTCGTATGTTTAATGAATTGGAGCATCTGGACTTTCATATCCCGTCCCCAAGCTCGAAACAAAACGCCCATCGCCGCGGTGGTTTTACCTTTCCCATTTCCAGTGTTTACGATAACTAATCCTTTGTTTATACGAGGTCCTTTAACTGATTGTGGCCCAGGTTCAGTACTCATTAGTTTTGTCCCCTTTTGTTTTTAAGAATCAAATTAGATTTCTACTACATCCGGAATGCAGAGTTAAAGAGTTAATATTCAAGAAACTTACAGCCTGGAAAGCCTAGAACATACTTCAACGAATCTTTTAGCTAACGATGGGTCGCTGGCAAGATGAACATGAACATATGAGGCCCATACATTTTCATTTCGGAATCCCTCAAATCTATTATCTTGGTCTACTACCGTATATAACGCATTGTGCAATTCAGGATTGTTTTCTAATACTGACCAGTGAAATTCGTGACCTTTTATAACTTGCCCTTTCTTCATTATTGGGCTATCACAAAGAGCCTCTAACTCTCTATATCCCAAGTGAAGGGTTTGATCTTTCATAGAAGATGATAATGGAAGAGCTTGAACCATGGGATGCATTTGTCCCGTCATATCGGACAGGCTGTGTCCTAGGTACATAAGTCCTCCGCACTCAGCATATATTGGTATACCGAGATTGATTTGCTCAGTCATAGATCTTAACATTGATTTGTTCTCTGATAGTTCCTGTGCGAATAGTTCTGGGAATCCACCCCCAATATAAATGCCTCCACATCGTTCAGGTACCTTACTATCTTTCAAAGGGCTGAATTCTACAATTTCAGCGCCCCAGGATTCTAAGAGGTCTAATGAATCTTGGTAGTAAAAACTGAAAGCCTCGTCTTTCGCAACTGCTATGACTGCTGTTTTAGGTTGTGGGGATGCTGGATATATGTATGGTTCGACAGGATTGAGTTGTGCGGTGGATGCTATGTCACAAATAGCTTCCAGGTCTATCGTCTCTTCGGTTTGAGATATTAAGGAATCGTACCATTGCTGGACCACAGTGCCTTCCGTTGTTGGTATCAATCCTAGGTGCCTTTCAGGTTGTACTAAATCTTGTCTTCTCGGCATGTATCCTATTACTGGTATACCCGTACTCTTTTCAATCTGGGGTTTGCAGAACTCTAAATGTCGTGGGCTGCCAATCCCGTTTAATATTACTCCTGCAATATTTAGCTCAGGATCAAACAGTTGGTATCCAAGTATTTCCGCAGCAACACTTCTCGCCACTTTGGAGGCGTCTGCTATAAGCACTACTGGAGCGTGTAGCAACTTAGCTAATTGGGCGGTAGAGCCAAATTCATCTAAGTTAGAGTGTCCGTCAAATATTCCCATAACTCCTTCTACTATGGAAATATCCGCGGTCTGACTCGCTTTATAAAAAAGTTCAGACACAATTTTATGCGGTAGCAGCCAGGAGTCGAGATTACGAGAAGGTATTCCTGCGGCAAGTTTATGATATGACGGGTCAATATAATCTGGGCCTGCTTTAAAAGGTTGAACTCGCTTCCCTCTTTTGGTAAGAGCGCCCATTATTCCTGTTGCTATTGTCGTCTTTCCGACACCGCTTCTAACGCCTGCTATAACAATTGATGGAGTCAAACTATTAATCTCAACTTAATATCCTTGTTTTATTTCCCAATATGATATCTGCGATTTGATCTATAATTTCAAAACGAGGAGAGAACTATAGAATATGCCCCGTGTGACCGGGACTATTATGCCGGAGAGGAGGAGGTTTCTCCAGAGCAAGATCCTATAGCTCCCCCTCGCAAACGATTAGGCTAAAAAAAAACCTGACCTAGTGTTAGTGGTCAGGTTGAGAATATTGAATCTCGTACACCTTTTCCACGAGGGGTACCAAGTCTACTTAGAGGCAGGTCTCCTGACTCCTGATTGTTATCGAACAACGCTTGCCTTCCCAGCATCATTGCCAGTGGCTTATAGTTTCGGATGTTCTCATCAGTTACAGTGGCGGGACCGTGCCGGAATTCCACCGGCTTCCCTTTTCAGCCCATTACTGGGCCACCTCAAAGTGCTTATATTCAGTTGTTAAGTTTTCTCGCTGTCTGTTACTGCTGCAATTCTATATTCTGTTATCCTGTAGGTCAATATAGTATCTGGTATCACAATTATTAATATGGTCATAGCCAATGACATGATGTATGTTAAAATTGTCCCGCGTAAGACTGAGGATTAGTTTATTTAGGATATTTCGGAGAATAATTATGCCTGTATATAGTTATGACCATATTCATCTTCGTAGTAAGAACCCAATGGGTATAGCCAAATATTTCGAGACCATGTTTGATGCGAAAATTCTAGAATCTGTTCAATCAGATGGACAACCACGCATAGACTTGGACATCAACGGATTAGCCGTTTTTATTGCAGCTGTGCCAGAGGAAGTGGATATGGATACCAGTCCAGTGGATCCGCATTTAGGGCTGGATCATTTTGGATTTCGTGTAGACAATATCGACGAGGCCGTAGCTGATCTTAAGAGTAGAGGTGCCGAGATGGCTGTCGAACCGTACGATATCAGGCCTGGCGTGCGAATAGCTTTTGTGATGGCACCGGACAATGTTAGGATTGAACTACTACAGCGCAATTAAGTATGATTTGGGATGCAATAGTTTATTTTTTAAACAATGCTTGTAATGTATTCATGGCTAATATAAGTGCGCCTGTTAGTATTAGTATCCAACCCAATAGATCGACTATTAGGTCTACCAGAGGGCTTAATAACATTACTCCAATAATAACAATGAAGAATCCGCATCCCATTGATGCTCTGAAACTATTTATTCCGGTTCTGTAAAACATTCGGCACTAAAAATTACTATTCATTCGGACCCTATGCTAGTGAATATATAGAATCGGTTTCAGTGACCTTACCTTCTTCTTTTAATTTGTTTAGATGGGTCTGTATATTTCGAGCGGCAGAGTTTTTTAGGTTTTTTCGCAAGTTCCTTGGATATACTAAACTTACTGACTCTTCTACAGTTACTGGTCCTTTACTTAATGCGTCCAGGATTTGTGATTCTCTAGCTAGGCGATGTTCGATGTACCATTGGATCCTGTTTGTACCATTACGGATTATGTTTCCGTGACCAGGGCAAATAATATCGGGTTTTTGCTTGGCCATTGTTCCCAAAGATGACATGTATTCGCGTAAATTCCTTACGCTTGATGATGAGTTGCCTAAGATAGTGTCACCGCTAAATAATACTTTGTCTGCTCTTAACGAATAGCAGACGTGATCCTCTTCATGACCAGGCGTAAATAAAGCCCGAAGCGATGCTTGTCCTCCAGTCGTGACAAGTTCTCTGGATCGGAGTTTTATAACGCAGCCTTGTCCTAATCGTTGTGTCAGCAGGGGTTCCAATTTTGGATGGCATCGTACTGTACAGTTCATCTGTTCTTGCAGTCGGTCCAAACCTCCAATGTGATCCCCATGGCCATGCGTTATCAGTATCGATGAAATCTTGGGATTTCCCAATTCGTTGTAGTAGTCCAGAATTTGTCTAGTCCATGAACGATACGGTTCTCCAGAATCAATTACAACCATCTCTTCGTTTGGGTCTCCAACAAAATATATGTGGGTTCCACCAGGGTGCATAGCGCCAAAACTATTTTGATCTTCAGTAATGTGTGTAGCGAAAACGTGTTTGGTTATTTGCATTTGCTTACCTACAAAAGTATAGATTGATGAGATAGCAGCGAGGCCTGCTGTCGGATGTTAGCTCCGAGTTATACCGTAGTCAAGGTAGGCTACTAATGATAATTGAGGTATTCTAGAATCCTATTCAAATCTATGGGTCAGGAGTTCGGTTATGAAATTCGGAGTCTCACTAACTGGGATGGGTCAGCAACCTAGAGGTACTGACATGAGACAAAGTTTCGGAGAAATTGTTGAGTATGTTAGGTCTGCTAGAGACCTCGGTTTTGATTTTATATACCAAGGCCAGCACTATCTAACATCGCCTTACCAACAATTGCAAACAATGCCACTACTTGCCAGATTGGCGGCGGAAACAGGAGATATGAGCATAGTTGCCACTTTGCTTGTTCCATTGCATCACCCAGTGGATTTGGCAGAACGTATCGCGACAATGGATGTTATAACTAACGGGCGGTTTATACTGGCAGCTGCTTTGGGTTACAGGGATGATGAATATGATGCGTTTGCGGTTAACCCAAAACGCAGAGTCTCTCGCTATATGGAATGTTTAGAGTTAATGAGGAAGCTGTGGACGGAAGAAAAGGTCACCTACACAGGGCAGCACTTCCAGGTAAAAGATGCTGAGATGGTACTCAAACCTATGCAGAAACCTCATCCACCTGTCTGGGTAGCTGCGAACAGCGACGCAGCTATTCAAAGGGCTGCGACTAATGGCTATAGCTGGTATGTCAATCCGCACGCTACTCACCAAACTATTAAAAGGCAAATACAGCTATACAATGACACCGCTGGTAACGCAGGTCTAGAAAGTCCGAAATTATTGCCAATGGGTAGAGAGTTATTTGTTCACGATGATAAGGAAAAGGCATTTCAAGAAGTTGAACCATTTCTCGGCGGTAAATACGAAGCTTACGCTCAATGGGGCCAGGACAAGGCACTACCAGGCGATGAAAGCTTTAGTACATCCTTTGAAGAATTGGCAAGAGATCGGTTTATTATTGGGGACCCTGAAGATTGCGTTACTGAGATAGAAAAATATCGTTCCCTTGGTATAGATCATGGCAGTTTCCGTATGATGTGGCCTGGAATGGATCTAAAAAGCGGGATTCGTAATATGGAATTGTTTTCTAGCAAAGTCATGCCGCATTTCAAAGACTGATCCTGCAAGATAGCTGGCGGGTATGCCTGAATCGTAATCCTGTAATTTTTTCGGGCATACCACGTTTCTAATACTAGAGTGTATCCAGATGGTCTCCAAGTAGGCTGATCACGGCCTGAGCAGCTCCTTGCTTATTCTCATCTCTATCTCCGCCTACTCTGATCTCTGCAGATATATCTTGGCCATCTTTAATAGACAAGCCTAGGAAAAATGTTCCGACAGGTAGCCCTGATCTACCGGCTGCTGGGCCGGTGACTCCTGTTGTTGAGATTCCGTAATTGGTATTGGTAAGTTCGCGTACACCCCTAGCCATGGCTATAGCCATTTCACTGCTTACGGTGCCTTTGGTATTGTACAGCTCGTCAGAAACACCCAAAATGTTCTGCTTGAGTCCCCCTGTATATGCTATTACGCCACCAGGAAAGAACTGCGATGCGCCAGGTACGCTTCCAAGTATATAACCCACCAATCCACAAGTGCATGCTTCTGCAACTGATACCGTCTCTTTTCTCTCTAATAGGATCTCAGCGACTTTTTGTACGTCCATACGTCACACCTTTCCGTTACAAAATTTTTGATTAGCTATGGGTTTTTCCAACATAATAAAGAATTCTTTGTTTCCAGAGTCCCCTTTTATGGGAGACTCGCAATGATTTTCTACAGAGAAGTTATTATCGGCGCACCAATTTAACATTCGTGACATGACCCGTTGGTGGATTGTACTATCTCGAATAATTCCCCCTCTACCGACTTCTCCTTTTTCTGCCTCGAATTGAGGTTTGACCAGAGCTACTATAGAACATCCTGTTTTCAAATGCTGTTCTACTGACGGTAATATCAATCTCAGAGATATGAATGATACGTCTATAGTTATTAAATCAACTTTCTCAGGGAGTGTGAAAGGATAGCGGGCGTTACATTTTTCTGTGACACTTACTCTTGAGTCTGTTCGAATTTTATGATGTATTTGGCTATGTCCAACATCTACAGCATATACATGTGATGATCCTTTTTGAAGGACACAGTCAGTAAATCCTCCGGTAGATGCCCCGACGTCCAGGACAACCATGTTATTAACGTTAATATTGAAACTGTCGAGTGCGTGTGCAAGTTTTATGCCTCCTCTGCTGACATAAGGCAATCTTCCACGTATCTCGATAGGCGTATTCTCATCCAGTATCGTGCTAGCCTTTAAGACTCGTCCGGAAGGTTGAAATACTAATCCCTCCATTATCATAGTCTGGGCTTGCTCACGGCTTTCTGAGAGGCCTAGCTCGTATATCAGGATATCTGCTCTTTTTTTACTTGTTCGGGGCAAGTCTTGAGACCTCTACACGTTGGTAAGATTGTATGAGCTGCCATGTTTTAATATAGTCATTCGCCGATGAAGTCAGGTTTGCGTTTCTCTAGGAAAGCATTGTAACCCTCTTTGTAATCTTTAGTATCGAATTGTTTTAAGGGTAATTCCTTTTGTAATTGGGATAAACCGGTTAGTGAAGGTGATTCTATTACATTGTTCAAAATCTCTTTATTGATGGCATGAGAGAGCGGGGCTAATTGGGAAATTTCGGCAGCAAGCTGATATGTGATATGTTCCAGATCTAATTCTGGTACTACCTGTGTTACTAATCCCATAGAGAGAGCAGTTTCTCCATCCACCAAACGCCCTGACAGGAGTATGTATAAAGCATTTCCTTTTCCTATGAGATTTATAAGACTGGTCATTTCTCTGTGGCCTATTGTGATTCCAAGACGGGCGACTGGGATTCCCATTCTGGTAGTTGGTGTCGCAATGCGAATGTCCGTGGCCGTCGCTATTTCGCAACCACCGCCAGCTGCGACTCCTTGAATCATGGAAATGGTTGGGGTTTTTAGATTTATCAGGGTCTCCAGTAGGTTATCGACTGCTGCGTTATATGCGTAACCCTGATGAGAGTCATTTCTGTATTCCTCAAAGTCTTGTATGTCTGCCCCTGCACAGAATGATTCAGTGCCTGCACCTCTAATAACGATCGCTTTAGTATTAGTGTCGTTATCTAGTCTTAGGAATATATGCGAGAGTTCTTCCCACATATGAAAACGGATAGCGTTTCTTTGGGCTGGGCGGTTCAATGTGACTGTGGATATATGATCCTGATATTCGAGCAATATTTCATTAGTCATTGAATCTAACCGTGCTAGAGTTTTGTTAGTGCAGAGTAGCGTACAGTGGCCCAATTTGCGTGTCAAATTGAGAGCAGTAATGACATACCTAACAAGGGATAATATACTTGCCCCGGGTAACCGTTACAGGAGGAGGTGTTTCATGAATTGGGAGTTTGAATTGGTAGCCGGCCCATACGGTGGAACAACAGAAGGACCTGTGTGGACTGGGGGATCGGTGTTATTTACGGATATTCCAGGGTCTCGAATTATGCGGTATACCCCTGATAGTGGGGAAGTAGACGAATATTTTACTGGCACAAATTACACTAATGGGTTGTGTTTTGATTCAGACGGTAATTTGTATGGCTGCCAGCAGGCCGGTCGGCGTATTGTTCGATTTGAATCTGACCAAAAAACGATAAATTCTCTGCCGCATACGCTTGATCAAGTCCCTCATAACAATCCTAATGATTTGGTTGTAGATCGTTCTGGAAGAATCTGGTTTACGGATCCTTATAGCGGTATTGGTGGTAGCGGAGACCAAGTGCTGGATCATATGTCAGTCTTGCGGTTAGATCCAGAAGGAGTCAGTCAATGGCAATTAAGTCGTATTACAACTGACATTACCCGTCCCAATGGTATCTTAATATCCCGTGATCAAAAAACTCTGTATGTTGCGCAAAGTGATTATGGAGTCGACAGGCGTAGGGAACTTCGTGCTTACCCTATAAACAAGAACGGTACATTAGGCGATTATGTAACCCTCCACACTTTTGGTGTTGATATAAATGGGGTACAGAGAGGTGTGGACGGTATGACATTAGACATTGATGGAAATATAGTTGCTTGTGCTGGCTGGGAGTCTGGAGGGCCTGGTCCTATGATCTACGTGTTTTCTCCAACTGGCAGGGTTTTAGAGACGCATACGATAAGAGTTGAACGTGCCACCAATTGTTGTTTTGGTGATAAAGATATGAAAACGTTATATGTCACTACAGGTGGAGGGCATTTATTTAAGGCGCGTACCGATCGCACAGGGTGGATAATGTGGCCGTAATAGGTCGTTGCGATTCAGAAGATAAGAAATACTATACTTGATATGCTGTTCGAATTGATATTACTATAGCGGGATAAAATCTGAAGGAGAAATTTACTATGAAATCAGCAAGGTTAGTTGGTCCTAAGAATTTTGAATTTGTGGATGTGGAGACTCCTGTTCCTTCAGATGGTCAATGCTTAATAAAGCTTGAACGAGTTTCAGTGTGCGGAAGCGATATAAGACACGGGTACAGTTCTACTGTCGAAGAAGATTACCCGATGAAACCTGGTTCACCTTGTCATGAACTGGCAGGAATAGTTGTGGACAGTAAAACAGATGACTTTCAAGAAGGTCAGAGAGTGATAACTATCCCGTACCGTGGAACAGGTGGGTTGTGTGAATATGTTGTATCTGATCCGACCCGTATGGCACTTTTACCAGACACTGGATCTTTAGATGAATGGGTTATGTGCCAGCCATCAGGCACGGTATTGTACTCATGTCGTCAGATGGGTAGTGTCCTGGGTCAAAATGTATTAATAATGGGACAGGGGAGTATTGGACTAAGTTTTACCATGCTGGTGTCCAGGATGGGTGCCCGCAATGTGATAGTAGCAGATCTTCTGGATTACAGATTGGAAAAATCAAAAGAATTTGGCTCCACTCATAGGATTAATCCAGACAAGGAGAGTTTGAGTGAAGCTATATCGGAAATAACCGGAGGGGTCGGGGCAGATATCACCGTGGAAGCCGCGGGATACCCCGATACCTTGAATATGGCATTCAGCCAGATACGCCAATTTGGGACCATTATCGTATTTGGAATTCAGACTGATAAATACGTGCCGATAGAACATAACTACTGGATGGAGCAACAACCTCGTATCATCCCAACAACCGGCGCCCGCAGCGGTGATCCCATTACTCAGATTAAAGATATGGTGTCACTTAAAGAACGTGGGTGGGCCGATCCAAGTAAATTAATCACACATAAGATGGGTTTTTCAGAAGTCCAGAACGCTTATGACATGTATGACCAACAGCAAGATAATGTGATCAAAGTAGTAATGAATATTAACGACTAACATTGCTAATGTGATCTAACGATTCGTGGTTAAGAATTGGTGAAAACTCTCACGCTGTTCTCTTGTCGTTTTGACTGTTAATCAGATTACACTATAGGTAAGTGAATGGGGAGGTGTGGGTGTGTCGCCATCAGAACATATATATTTACTTGTTGAGAACCTTACTCTAGGTGTCGCTTTATTAGAAGCCGTCGAACGAGGCATAATGACTGCCCGATTGGTTTCGAGTCAAAGTGAGTTTATTGCATCAGACCTTACCGTTGCTAAACCACTGGTCCCACTTGAGGTTACTGACAATGCTGATCTCATACGAAGAGGCAACAATCAGGTCAGAGCCGCGTTTGCATGTTCCATAATGGAGACCGATCGCATCATGCGTAGTGTATGCGGCGATATTCCAGATAGTAATTGCTCAACGGAGTTGGAAACGGCCCACTGCATAATATCCCTTATTGCAGAAGCCTTTAGGGATGGATTGATGACTCCTACATGGAGGTGCCCCAAAGATTACCAGAAACTGTTTGCAGTCGATTCAGCAAACTTTGTGCTAGACACCAGTCAACTGGACGGTAAGGAGCTTTGTTGGAGTGATTTCGGAGGGATTCAACGATACATAAGTCTGCTGCAGTATTGCGCCACTGCAATACCGTATGGGAATACGCATTGTAGGAATATTACACCTGAACAATTGAAATATGACATTGTTGCTAAACCTCAAGAAACACCCACATTCCAAATGGCACCAAAGGATGCGTTGGGAGATTTTGTAGAGAACACTTGTACTGTGGGTGCTGAAGAAATGGTAATGGCTAAGGATTTATACTCAGCGTACTTGGAATGGTGTACTGAGCATGGTTATCAGCCTATTGGTCAGCGCAGTTTCGGTATGAAACTCACCTCAGCCGGGTTTGAGAGAAGACGTCGAGGAAGAGGTAGGCATTGGTGGGTAGGGCTAGCAGTGTCTGAAGGTTCTTTGGTAATGGCCTAGTTGTTGTTGAAGGAAATAGTCGCCTAGACTAGGCAACTATTTCCTTCAACAACCTGGTTGCCCGTTGTTTCCGCAGCATCTGTTCAGAGTTATTAATTTGTAGATGTTGTTCCTTACAAATAGCCTGAGCTTGTGGCTCGCTGGCATGTTCTCTAACAGATTTTGTATAGCTTGCTTTATCGTGGGTTTAGATTGCACAATCTGTCACTAGATGCTTATCTGAAGACACCAAAGGGATTTAGCGATCTCGGTGTGTCATATGTGTCCATTTGTTCCTTTTTCTTGATGTAGTTTACGACAGCGTAAGTTATTGGGGTTGCTAAGGCTTCGTAACCTATTTTTACCCACCATTGCAATAGAGCTGTTCTAAATAGCGTTTCAGGTCCGAGGGCCCCGCTTATTCCAAAAGCTATAAAAATAAATACAAAAGAATCAAAGCCTTGGCCAACTACTGTGGACCCAATTGTTCTTAGCCACAAGTATTTTCCATTAGTGGCTACTTTCAAAATGGATAAGGTGGCTGAGTTAGAAAACTCCCCTATCAAGTATGCGATAAATGAGCCCATGAGAATTAGGGGAAATTGGCCTAGAATGCTCATGTAGGCCTCTTGGTTCTCCCAGAAAATCACTGCTGGTATTATCCCTGTAAGCCACAGCACGATAGCGACTAGCACGTTGCAGGCAAACCCTAACCAAATGACACCCCTAGCAGTTCTGAACCCGTAAACCTCGGTTAATACGTCTCCTATGATGTAGCTGATCGGAAAAATTATTATTGAAGCTGGTAAGAAAATCAGGGCATCCCCTAAAAATGGCTCCGGAAGGGTTAATATATGTATAAGCTTCACAGCGACTATGTTGGATGTAATGAGCACTGTTATGAATAGTGCCACGATAATAATAAATGTTCCCGAGAATTTCATTGATGCCCCCTAAGCAGTGTGCTCGACCGAGACGGATGTGTGCAGTCCGCCTCTAGTTTTATAATCAAGAGTAATTTTGATGCTCTTGGGTTTACAGAGATTGACCAGATCTTCCAGTATGCGATTTACTGCGTGTTCCTGAACGATCCCTACGTCTCTGTATGAAAGCAGGTAGAATTTTAGGGATTTTAGTTCTATGCAACTAGAGGATGGTATGTAGTCAATGTACAAGGTCCCATAGTCTGGTAACCCGGTCCAAGGACATACCGCTGTGAATTCATCGGTGTCAATCTTAACTTCGGTGTCTTGATTGGTGTATTCGTAATTAAAGGCTAATAGGCAGGAACTTTCGATAGCCTCTTCTGATTTCCATGAAAGTTCTTGGTCGAGTTGGTGGTACTGATTTTTTAATTCACCAATGGTGGCCAATTTAGATTCTCCTATCGGGATTATTATGACGATATGATAGGGCTCTTTGGTTATCCATGTCAAAATGATATTTGACTATCCAGCAATCTAAGTGTACCGTTCTTAAAACTTTTTTATGAAAGTGTGAATGCCCTTGTCCTCGACAACCATTACTCCAACTCCTACGGTTCCACGCTATGTTCTTATTTTCTCTTCCGTAATGCACATTTGGAGTGATCTGTTTTTCGCCTTGTTAGTGCCTCTACTGCCTGCAATAAAAGACGATCTTGGCTTGTCTTACGCTGAAGTAGGACTTTTGCGATCAGTTTTTACCGGAGCCACAGCAGTCTTCCAAATTCCAGTCGGCATACTTGCCGAGACTACTGGTGAATTCTGGTTGCTTTTGCTTGGAAATGCGTGGGTTTCAATTGGTCTTATGGCTATGGCATTGTGCACAGTGTTTCCGTTGTTGTTAGTTGTCTCTTTTGTAGGAGGGCTGGGTGGCGGGACTCAACACCCACTCGGTTCTAGTATGGTGTCCCGTGCGTATGACGAACGGGGTGTATCAAAAGCTGTTGGTACGGTCAATTTCTCAGGTGACCTTGGTAAGATGGTAGCACCGGCTTTTGCTTTGCTAGCTATTCCTTTTGGCTGGAGAGCAACTTTATTAATTACTGGCATATCTGCCCTGATATTTATGGTCTTCTGTGCTCCATTTAAAAAATCAGTTGATATGGGCAGGCCCGATCCTGTGGTCAAAGATGCAGTTTCCTCTGATGGTGGTGGCCGGACCAATATGGCAGGGTTTGTAACTCTTAGTGGTATTGGAGTTTTGGACAGTGCCACTCGGTCGTCAGCGTTAGTGTTTCTTCCTTTCATAATGCATGCAAAAGGCATGGAACCAGCGCAGATCAGTATAATGCTAGTGATATTGTTTGGCGGTGGAGCAATCGGAAAATATGTTGTAGGGTGGCTAGGAGATAAGTTTACCGCTGTTAGTCTTATCTGGGCTACTAAGGGCCTTACTGCCGTATTGTTGATAGCTTCACTGTTCGCACCTCCAATAGCTCTGATCCCTATTCTAGCCATTATGGGTATTGGACTTAATGGAACTTCATCCGCATTGTACGCTACAGTAGCTTCATTGGTTCCGCTGCATCGCAGAGCACGCCTGTATGGATTTTTTTATACTACCAACGAAATCGGAACAATATTGGCACCGTTGGTTTATGGTTTCATCGCAGATATATACGATCTGGATTTTACGGTCATAGTAATGGGGGTGGCTACTCTGGTGATCTTGCCGGCGAGCCTAGCTCTTCGTAAACATATCGGTTATCTGAATTAGAATATGTCGTTTTGTGGTAGCATTTGCTGGGATAGTCCCTTTTTGCTACACTTGGCCCGGTCGCAGGACCTTAAATTTGTAAAGAGGTTGGATTCTAATGATATATGAAGTACGTACGTATACTCTTAAGCCTGGAGGAGTTCCGCAGTTTGAAGCGAACTTTGCCGACGCTTTACCTCACAGGGAGAAGTATTCAAAATTGGCTGCTTTTTGGCATACCGAGATCGGTCCGCTTAACCAAGTAATCCATGTGTGGCCTTACGCGGATTTAGATGAAAGAACCAAGATTAGGGAAGAAGCGGGCAAAGATCCCAACTGGCCTCCTAAGAGCGACGGTCTCATTATTAATATGGAATCTGAAATATTTATACCTGCTGATTTCATGCGTCCGTTGGGCGGGGATCAGGCTTTAGGCAATGTATATGAAATGCGCAGCTATACCTATCAACCTGGTTCTATGGGAGAGGTATTAAAGCGCTGGGGAAATTCCGTGCCGCATAGAGAAGAATTTTCTCCACTAGCTGCAGGAATGTATACGGAATTAGGCGGTCTCAACAAGTGGGTCCATATATGGCCCTACAAGGATCTGGAAGAAAGAAACCGTATAAGAGCTGAAGCTGGTGCGACTGAGCATTGGCCTCCCCCGACTCGAGAATTCCTTGTTAAACAAGAGAATAAGGTTTTGATACCGTCTGCTTTCTCACCAATGCACTAAATAGGCTGAGACTGTGGTGAAAGATCGTAGGGGACATATTCTCCTGCGATCTTTTTTGTATATCTATTCGTTATAGTCAGATCGCTTGAACGATTTCGGAGGGCATATGGATGTAGGCATTGCAATGTTCGTCACCGGTAGCTCAATAGATTCGTCGGTCCTGGCGGAGAATTGCGAAAAGCTAGGGTTTGAGTCCCTGTGGGTTCCAGAGCATCCAGTGATTCCAGCAGGCGATAAAACTAAATGGCCTGGTAGTACTGATGGAATACTACCGGAAGAGTACTACAATATAGTTGACCCATTCGTCGCCTTAGCACGTGCATCCATGGTGACAACAACTTTGAAGCTTGCAACTGGAATATGCTTGATCCCAGAGCGAAATCCACTCACGTTAGCTAAAGAAATTGCTTCACTGGATTACTTTTCCAATGGTCGCTTTCTGTTTGGTATTGGGACTGGATGGTTAAGAGAAGAGACGGAATTGTTCGGTGTTAATTTTAAAGATAGGGTTAAATATACACGAGAGTCTATCCTGTCTATGAAGGAACTATGGACACAGGAGGAAGCGGAGTTTCATGGTGATCTAATTGATTTTCCACCTGTGATTTGTATGCCTAAGCCCATTCAGAAGCCACATCCCCCTGTATTAATCGGAGGTATGGCAAAAAATGTATTCCGCAGGGTAGTCAATTGGGGGGACGGTTGGATGCCAAATAGAGTAACTCCCGAGGACATAAGACAAGGTCGTATTGAAATCGACAAACTCTGTAAGGAATGTGGGCGTGACCCCAATAGTATTTCGATATCGGTTTATGGGCAGCCGGCTGATGCAGAATTGTTGAAGGCGTTTGAGTCCGCAGGTGCTGATCGAGTTATGGTTAGGTTGGCGACTGCTTCCGAAGAACCAGCGTTGGAGTCTCTTCAGGAGATAGCAAGCAAGGTGCTTGCTTAGCTTTTCAAAAATCAAGGAGTCCGTCATGTCTTCCGATCCTTCAGATATAGAAAGCCTAAGAGAGGCTAACGAAACATTTTATGAAGCATTTGGCGCCTTAGATATCAATAAAATGGACGCAATTTGTGAAATATCCGGAAGATCAATTTGTGTCCATCCCGGCTGGAAGCCACTGTCCGGCTGGGATCAAATCAGGGTGAGTTGGCAAGGCATTTTTGAAAATGCATCTTTAATGCATTTCAATATACAGTACTTGGCTATAGATTCTAATGGAGACTGTGGTTGGGTTACATGTGTCGAGAATATTACTAGTGTTTTGCAAGGTCGGGCCAATAATTTTGGCGTTATAGCGACAAATGTATTCCACAGATCAGATTCTGGCTGGAGACTTGTTGTTCATCACGCATCGCCAAATATCTGAAAGATTGGTCCGTTACCATTAGTGAGAGGATTATTTAATTTCTTTATAAAAATTGCTGACTGCGGCCAAGAAATCCGTAGGATTGTCCCCTGCAACTAGGTGCCCAGCATTTGGTACTGTAACCGTAGAACAATTAGGAATAACTTCGCTCATTTTTTCCATGGTTTCGTTTGCGAATATGTCGCTATCGCCACCCCTAACTACTAGTGTGGGGCAGTTTATTTTAGCAACAGCTTCCCATAGTTGTTCAGTACTCAGTTGAGGTGTCTGGTGACCAGGAGTTCTTAGCAGTTTGTCGTATTTCCAGGTCCATTTACCGTCTTCGCGTTCTCGTATGCTGTATTTAAGCGCGCCTAATGTTTGCTCGCGAGTCCTACCAGTATATTCTTGAACTCTGCTCGCGAAGTCTTCAAAAGAATCAAGCTCGTCGGGCAGCTCCCTGAAATTTTGGATTCTGTTCCGTCCTCTATGTTGTGCTTCTGGTCCAGTATCAACTATTGTCAGAGAACTTAGTTTTTCCGAATTACGAGAAGCCCATACGTAGCTGTTTCTGCCACCCATAGAATGCCCAATTAGGTGGAAGCCGTTTAACCCAAGGTCGGAGACAAAGGCATCGATATCCGTCTGGTGGCCCTCTGTGGAGTAGTCGCCGTCAGAAGCCCAAGCACTGTCCCCGTGACCGCGCTGGTCTAGAGCAAGAATGTGATAGTTCTCAGACAGTGGTAGACTCACGAAATCCCAGCTGTGGGCTTGCTGAGAGCCGCCGTGCAGCATAACGATTAGAGGTTTAGAAGCATCGCCCCACTCCAGATAGTGGAATTTCATTCCATGTAACGTAACTTCGTGATCTGTAGGTTCATTTTCAAGAGTAAATGGGACACCCTTTTCCCGAGCTGCTTGATGTAAAGTCAGACCTAGTGAGTGTGATGCCATATCCTAACCTCCGTTTGAACCTACTTGTTAAAACCTTAAGGTTGTTCCCAGAACAATGATAGCTTAACTGTCAATCTTAACCGAGCAGTCTTAGATGACTATCAGGAAGATACAAGCGTATTGGTAGATTGTGAACGATCAATAAAGGTTTTCAAGCTATACCCCGGATGATATCATTGAATGCCTGATTTTGGTACACTTGTCTTGTTAGCTCGAGAGTCAGTTGTTGATATTGACTCTTGGCGTAAAAGGAGAATCGGTAGTATGACTACAGAAACCGTAAAAATACAACTGCAGGTTCGTGATGTAATCGGGAAGAAAGTGAAACGATTACGTCAGGAAGGAATTATCCCAGTGCATCTGTATGGTCCAGAGATTGAGTCAAGGGCATTACAGTGCGCACAAAAAGAAATTGTGAGAGCGCTGGCAAGTTCGGGGGGGACTACCCCTATAACTGTGTCAGTAGATGGGGAAAGCGATGAGCAGCTTACTTTTGCTCGGGAAGTCCAATGGCATCCTGTTCGAGGGGATATACTACATGTAGATTTTCTCGCTGTTGCGGCCAACCAAAAGGTTACATCCCAGGTTCCTCTTGTTCTGACGGGAGAATCTTTAGGAGCAAGGCTAGCCGGTGGGACTGCGGCCCTTCAGATGCGAGAAATATTGGTGGAAGCTTTGCCATTAGACATTCCATCCGAAATAGAAGTTGATATCAATGGGATGACGGAAACATCGTCTGTCGTCAGAGCTGGAGATGTTAAGGTCCCAAGCAATGTCACAATAGTTACAGATAGTGAAGAAATGGTAGTACGAATCGAAGTTACGCGTCATTCTCAGCCAATGGCTACGGATGGTGGAGCCGCTGAAGAAGCTGCGACAGACAGTTCTGATGCAGGTGGTTCCGCTGACGGAGAATAATCTACTTCGCGGTTTCTACCTTTTTAATTTAATGCGATATTATCCGATTAGGGTCCGATTGATGTTGGATTAAAACATTCAGTGGAGGTATAGCATGTACCTGGTCTATATGGGCGAGTCTGGGGATACTGGTAATAGCTTTAGCGACCCGAATCAGCGTCATCACGTTCATCTAGGCTTGCTTGTGCATGAAGGTCAGTGCATATCTATGAATGGAGAATTCAATGCGCTGTGCAGGCGTCATTTTGGTAGTCCACTGGGTGAAGCCGGTACTCCGAGTCATATAAATCCACGGGATGTTTATCAAGGCACAGGTTTCTTTACCTCTTGGAATCCGCAAAAAAGGGCAGATTTGATTCAAGATTGCTTGGATATTTTACTGCGCAGAGAAGTACCGGCCATTATAGCTTATATAAATAAAGAAGAATTCGTCTCAGCTAAGGCTCGACCAGATAGTCCATATTCATTTTTGGGTAGTCCTTCTGAGGTTGCAATCAGCAAGTTCTTGATGGCGTTAAATTTGTTTGTCGACGAAGCTAATATGAGTGCTATTGGGCATGAAAATATTATGGAGTCAGACCTTCCTGTACGAGACTATAGCTTGATCGTTGCAGGACAAGGAAAATCTGTCGCACCTGAGTTCATGAACCAGTTCTTGCATCAGGAAGAAGAGATCCCATCCCCTGCTGTTTTGGAGAACTTCTGTTACGTCCAATCTGAGTATTCTGTTTGTACCCAACTTGCTAATCTGTGTGCATACTTCGTGAGAAGATGGCTTCAGACCCCAGATGAGAGCCATTCTTATTTTGATGCTCTCCAAGAAGGTCGTGTGATCCAGGTTATATATCCAGTACAGTTTTACTAGCCGCTGGAGTAGTTATAGTATTCATTCAAACCTGGCTAATTTTCTTAGCCACGAGCTAATTATGTCGACTGACGTTACCAGTATCACATACCACACTATTATCAAGCTCACATCAGTATAGTGGAACCAGTTTAGTCTAAGTATAAATTCTTTTCCTAAACCACCAGCTCCCACGAAGCCAATTACTACTGTGGTTCTTATTATCACTTCCCACCTATAAAGGGAATATGTCAGGAACTGTGGAAGAGTTTGCGGAAGGATGCCGTAAAAGAAAATTTGATTGTTGCTAGCCCCACTAGATTTCAACGCTTCTATTGGCTTTGGATCTATGTTTTCGATTGTCTCGGCGGTTAAGCGACCTATGATGCCGAAGTTATGCAGTGCCAGTGCTAAAGCCCCGGCTAGAACTCCTGGGGACAAGAAAAATACTATTATGAGAGCCCATATCAATTCGGGTACCGCGCGAGAAAACGCATAACTCAGGCGTACTGCGTAATAAGATATGGTGCCGGAAATTGAAGAGCTTTGTCCTATCGATATATTACGTGCTGCTGGCAGCATAGTAGTGATAGCAAGTAATCCGGAAATAAATATCGCGATAATACTCATGCACAGAGTTTCATAAGCTAATATCCCTGTATCTATCCACCTGTCTAGAATCAAGAAAGCAGGGGTTTCTGTGTAATTTACTCCAGCCATGTTTGATGCAAAGCGAGACGCATTTGACCATGTTTGACTAATAAATAGGTCTAAGAATCCAGTATCGCCTTGAATAAATATTGTTGTCCAAGCTGCAATTGCAATGGCGAAAATCAGTATAAAAGACAATTGGGTGAATGAGATGGCAGTCTTTTTATAGACCATAAGTCTTAATTTATTTGTAAAATAATTCATTCTGTCAGGCTTCTTCGGAGTTTACCGCTCCAGAAATCTACTAGCACTATCAAAACCAGCAGGAAAATTAGCAGCGTCCATACTTGGTTAAATAATAGATCATGCAATGACAACTGTATTTGGTACCCGATGCCCTGTATTCCTATAAAACTCAATATTGCTGCAGCTCGTATAGCGCATTCGAATCGATAAAATGTATACCCAAGCATGTCGGGTAATGATAATGGTAATAGTCCATAACAGATGATCTTAAATGGCGAAGCCCCTGTGGATTTTAGGGCTAAGATCGGTTCGGGGGGGGTGTCTTGTAATAACTCAGCATATATTCGTCCTAAAATGCCAGCATACGGAATTGCCAATGCCACTATAGCTGCAAGTGGGGAGAGACCTAATGCTGCTACTAACAGAACTGCCCAGACAAGCTCATGAATAGATCTCATGAGCGCTAGTAAAAACCTAGTGGGCACTATTACCCATATCTTCAAATGAGAATCGTCGTCGATTATTTTTCCCGAAGCAATGATTCCTAGGATAAGGCCTAGAGGAAAAGCGATTGACATACCAGTCACTGCAAATACTATTGTTTGCCAGGTCGCTTTAACGCATAGTAGTAGAAAATCAGGCGATAATTCTGGTGGGAATAATGCCGATAGGAATTTTATAAATGATTGCCATCCTCCAGTGTGTAAGATCGGGTTGCTCCAATCTATAGCCGTGAAGCTCCATGCAAATATCAAAACAAGTATGCATGTGAGTAGCTTGGAGCTTCGATATGTTTTAGAGATTATATTTAACAGAATTCAGCTCTGTAAAATCTGATTAGTTTCGTACAGGTCGTGGAATATGTCGTCGTTTATTTCGGATACCGGCATGTCAAATAGTATTCTTCCTTGACGGATGCCGATTATCCTTGAGCAGTAGGTTTGTATTAAATATGGAGAATGTGAGCTTAGAATCAGTGTTTTGTGATCGACTTCAGTGATTCGTGACAACAGGCCCATGACCGATTCTGCTAAGGCCGGGTCCAAGGATGCTACTGGTTCATCCGCCAAAACTACATCTGGAGATTGAATTAAAACTCTTGCGACTGCTACTCGCTGTTGTTCACCTCCAGAAAGATGGGAAGTGCGTTCGTTTATTTTTTCATCTAGCCCTAAGGAAGATAAGATTGATGCTGCTTGTTTCCGGTCTTGAGGCCATATTAATGACAGAACAGATTTGAGATTGGTCCATGATCCTAATTTGCCGGCTAGGACATTCTGAACGACAGGCAGGGTGGGGATAAGGCCGTATTGTTGGCTTACTATTCCAACCAATGTGGCCAGTGTCTTCCGGTGTTTTATATTAGTGAGAGATTGTCCGGATATAGAAATTTCACCGGAGTCTGGGATTGTCAGTCCGCAGATTGTGTTGAGGAGAGTAGTCTTTCCGCTGCCGCTCGGTCCAACTAATGCAACTACCTCTCCTGGTTTGACCGATAAGTTGATATCGATTAGAGCGTCAGTAGTACCGTAGCGTTTGTGAACGGAGTTTAAAGATACTGCTGGACGCTCTTTCGATTCGATCACTACTTTATGATACCTAGATTTTCAGCAACTTCTTGTATTGCTGTGTAATTGGCGTTATTAGTTTCGATAAACTGGTCCGTACTGAATAACTCTAAAATCTCAGAGTGTTCTTCCATGTTCAAATTTAACAAGGCTTTTCTAATATTGTTGGTAAAGCCTTGCCCGTATATCTTGTCTAGTCCAGGCCTAACAGTCCAGTTATAGTTAAAGTAATCCGGAGTTATATAGAACTCTTCAACTTTTGAAAGGTCTGCTTTGCCGGTTTCCTTAGCCCTTTTCCATACAGATTCACTGAGAGCTCCAATATCGAATGACCCGCCTTCCACTAATTTCCATGTAAGATCGTGTGACCCAGAAAAATTAGGATCTGATTTAAAGGCTACTGCCGGATCTATTCCAGCCTCCTCAAGAAAATGTCGAGGCCATAAATGTCCCGATGTTGAGCTTTCGCTACCGAAAGTAATAGTAAGATCTTTTGATGCAGTATTCAGATCTTCTAGAGATGTTAGTTCAAGATCTGGATTAGCCACAAATATGGAATTGAACTTAGCGTCGTTTACCCTCTGTACTATAGCGACGGCTCCAGGGTTTTGCAGGCGTGCTTGGACTCCCGTAAGACCCCCAAAGAATGCCACCTGTAATTCGTTTTGTGTAAACGCTGTTACTACTGCTGCATAATTAATGCTAGGTACATATTCCACTTGGACTTGGAGCTGATCTGATAAATACTTGGAGAAATCTTCATATCTTCTTGCTAGTCTGGCGGCGTCTTGATCAGGAATGCCGCCTATTTTTAATACAGGTGTGTCGTCACTAGCGCATGATATCGAAGAAATCGCAAGAATGATTAAAAACGGTATAACTAGGATAATTCCAAGGTATTTTTTCCCCACTTCAGTCTCTCCCTTAACATTAGGTATAAATTATGCTAATGACAGGCATAAATAAAGTCAATATGTGATGTGTGATGTGAAGGTGTGATAGACACTCGAATATACTGATAATATAATGGTGTCCCCACGTTCGTTATAGTGGCCTTTGGGATATCTGGAGAGGTGCCGGAGTGGACGAACGGGCGCGACTGGAAATCGCGTAGGGGTGCAAGCCTCTCGCGGGTTCGAATCCCGCCCTCTCCGCCATTACGATATCCCTAATTCAGGGTAAATTGATGGGTTCACACAAGCTTTAAGCTGTTGCCCGTTTAATCCTGCCAGCATGTTTTGGGTTGCCATGTACATCGTGTTTCTTCGGGTTGAAATAGCAGAACTTCCCATGTGTGGCGTTATGACTATGTTATTTAATGTTAGTAGCGGGTCTGTGGGCAATATTGGTTCTGGGTATGTGACATCGAGCCCTGCTGCATAAATGGTTCTATTATTTAATGCTTCATAAAGCGCTTCAGGGTCTACTACAGGACCTCGTGCTGCATTTATTAAAATCGCAGTTTCTTTCATCATTTCTAATTGAGATTTGCCTACAAGGAAATGAGTATCAGGAGTATAGGCCACGTGAAGAGATACGAAATCAGCGTTCCGGAGAAGCTCTTCAAAGCTAACATACTTGATACCATATTGGCTTTCTAAATCTTCTTTACGGGTCCTGGAAAAATATATGACTTCCATGTCAAACCCTTGAGCCCTCTTTACCATCTCAAGGCCTGTTTCTCCGAGTCCGACGATCCCTAACGTTGTACTATGTACATCAACTCCGAGCCAGTGGAGCGGGTGGAAAGCGAGTTCCCATTGCTTCTCTCGTACCCATTGATCCCCTTCAGAAACGCGGCGTGCGGCAGACATTAACAATGCGAATGCTATGTCTGCAGTTGCTTTTGCCAATACTCCTGGAGTATTTCCAACTAAAATATTCCTTTTGGTTGCTTCTGCGATGTCAATATGGTCCACCCCCACTCCTAATTGACTAACGACTTTAAGCTTAGGAGCAGCGTCTAGGGCTTCGGCATCTATACGATCCATGATAGTTGTCAGGACTCCTTCTTTATCTGAAAGGAGTTCTCTGAGTTTCTCTGCTGAGGGAGGGTATGTGTCCGGCCAAACTTCCATATCAGTGGATTCCGATATAAGGTCTAGCACTTCTGGCAATAATTGTCTCGTTATTAATACTTTTGGCTTATCCATAATGTTTCGCCTCCAGCAATATGAATTTGAATCCATTGTAACCAGTAATGCTGGCGATTTTCCAGTTGTCTGTCGAATGCTATACTTGACCGGAATTTTGCTCGATATATGGAGGATTGAATGGCCCTGTTTTTGAATGAACGCGAAGTGGCGCAGTTGCTGCCTATGGATGAATGCATTACTGCGCTAGAAGAATCTTTTAAACATGCCGGCTCTGGTTCTGTGGAAATCAAACCACGGTCCAGAATGCGCATGCCAAATGGATTTTTCCATTTTATGGCTGCGGCAGACGAAGCCCATCAGGTGTTTGGATATAAAGCATATCCGTCTTTTGCCGGACCTGATGGTAGTAAATTCATTGTAATGTTATATGACTACGAGTCTGGAAAACTCTTGGCGTGCATGGAATCAGGTCGTTTGGGTCAGATCAGGACTGGCGCCGCGTCAGGATTGGCAAGCAAGTACATGGCTAAGAAAGAGGCGAGTACGGTTGCGATATTTGGGTCAGGTTTTCAAGCACGTACACAACTCGAGGCGATTTGTTGTGCCTGTAACATTCAGAAGGCAAAAGTTTATAGCAGGCGTGAAGAACGACGCAATAACTTCGCTACACAGATGAGCGAGAGATTAGAATTGACTGTAGAAGCAGTTGATAATCCGCAGGAATGTGTTTCCGATGCTGACATAGTAGTTACTATAACGTCTGCTCGAGATCCTGTTTTTGAAGGAAAAGACCTAGCCCCTGGGTGCCACGTTAATGCTGCTGGCGGTAATCACTGGCTTAGGCGCGAAATAGATGAAGATACTATGAAACGCTCTGACCTAATTGTAGTTGACAGCCTAGAACAAGCTAAGCTGGAATGTGGTGATTTACTATGGTTGGAAGCAAGAGGTAGTTTTAGATGGAATATGGTTACTGAACTGCAGGATGTTGTTGGCGGGAGAATCAAAGCACGTGCGTCCAATGATTCGATTACGTTATTTGAGTCCATGGGAATAGGGTTGGAAGATATAGCGGCAGCGCAATTGGTATACAAAAAAGCTATTGAGCAGGGCGTTGGGGTAGAATTGCCATTTTAATCAAAAGATGCTGTCTGCTAAATAAAGAAGCCCCTGAATTTTCAGGGGCTTCTTTATTTATTTCTATATGCTAAACCGTTCCCATTTTCGTATTGCATCACTCTCAGCGAGTGCTCTGTTTATTCGCTGCTGCTCGGTCATCGGTGGACCGGATAACAGGTCGTATATTAGGGCAATCTGATGCCCGAGTTTTGGTAGGATTCCTAAATCGGTTTCTTCTCCTGAAGTACTCACAGTAGGTTTCTTTGAACCTCCTTAATATTTGTCGCAATTAGTATCGCACCCGGGTTCATTTGATAATGTAATACTCAAGCCCGTATATAATTGCTATATATAATATACTAGAACCAACTGTATTATGTCAAGGCATATTAATGCAGGATTGTTATTAATTTACAGAATGTTAACATTCCAATACGCGGTTTCATTTGCCTACAGATGTGGAGATGGTTATTTGTAGAGGATCGTGTTGCTAAATAGTAAGTCTAAAGGCCGAGTTTGCTTGGATTCATTATGTTGTTTGGATCAATACTCGACTTGAGAATTTTCAAAGTGTCGTGAGCGCTTCCCATGTCCTCTTGCACCAAGTGGTTCAATTTTGTTCCTGGCCCATGACAATATTCCATGATGCCCCCCATATTCTGCGCTAGCCGAAGTATTTTCTCCACTATAACTGATAGTTCTTCTTTAGAGGCCGAAGATTGAGATTGTTTTGGCTCTATCATGAGAGAGAACATCTCAGGTCTGCTCCAAATAGCGTATTCAACAACCTTGAAATTACTGGAAGATAATATCGTTTCACATTCCTGTTTATATTCGAGTACCTTAGATGTTGGCAGGCATATGTGAAGATAGTCGAACAACCTATTTGAAGATCGGTTCCATTTCACGGTTCGCGTTTGTGCTAAAGCTTGCTCCTTGTAATTTAGTGCAGAATCATGCCGTTTATTCCAGTACTCTTCTGTTTTTATAGTTCCGATATCACGCCCGCCAAAATCTGGCAATATAGAGTCAGTTCGAGTTTTTTGTGCATAAACTCCTTCTACGTATCCCTCATGGAGGAGATATAAGAGTGTTGTGTCGTTTTCTTGAGTTAAGTCCATCAAGGTGGGCCGGATTCCTAATGCATGTAGTTTCGAGCATGCCATAAATCCGTCTTCGAAAGAATTGAATGCCCAAGTAGAAAATATTCTTGACTCGGGTATCGGAAATATTTTGATTGTAGCTTTAGTGATTATTCCAAATACACCTTCTGTACCTATGAACAAATGATTGAAATTCGGACCTGAAGAATATTTTGGTACCGATTTTGTAGTGATTAATTTTCCTGACGGCAGGACTGCCTCAATGGATATCACCTGTTCACCCATAGATCCATACGATCCTGCTTTATAACCGACACCGTTTGTAGATATTGCACCACCTATTGTCGCGATCGGATGGCTATAGGGGTCGTGCCCCGTACTAAAACTGTACTTTTCTAACTCTATGTCTAGGCTTTCAATGATTAATCCCGACTCAACTGTGGCGGTGCGATCTTGTGTATTAATATTGATAATGGAGTTTAGATTTCTGGTATCTAAGATAATCCCGGATTCTAATGGCATGACAGCCCCCATGACACCTGTGCCACTGCCGTAGGGAATGATAGGAGTGTTGGTTTCGTTAGCGATCTTTACAATCTGTAAGATATGATCAACGGTCTGTGGGATGACAACAACATCGGCTAGTTGATCAAAATGGTGAGTTATGCCAAAGCTACGAAATGGTGTTAAGGCATCTATGGAATATCTGTCGAGATCTGCATCCTGAGATAATACCCTGTCTTTACCTAAGATAGTTATCAGGGAATCTACCAGAGTTTTATTATTCATAATGATGTAATGTTAATACTTGGTATGACTTAGTTGTTACGGTGAAGCCTTTTGTCTGGTCTATTTTGG
>JAPNTN010000186.1:0-8800 GCA_027249445.1 Dehalococcoidia bacterium
CCACGTCTAGTTTCTTCATCTCCGTATCCGGTTATGCTCGCGTAAATTAGCCGAGGATTTATCTCATTAAGATGTTTGTATCCTAATCCGAGTCGTTCAAAGGCCCCAGGGCCCCAATTGTCGATTAAGATATCTGAGTTTCTCACCAAATTTTCAAATGCTTCCTTGCATTTGGGATTCCGTAAGTCTAATGTCACACTCTTTTTGTTGCGATTTATACCAAGATATCTGGAGCTTACCTCGTCTCCCTTCTCATTTTTTATAAATGGGCCACGCCCTCGTACTAGATCGCCTGACAAAGGGCGTTCTATCTTTATAACTTCAGCTCCCATGTCAGCTAGTATTAGTGAGCAAAACGGACCCGCTACAATATGAGTGGCGTCAAGAACTCTAAGTCCATGAAGCGGCAATTGTCTTTGCGTATCATTATCTGCCATTGGTTCACCTCAGCTTGTCAAATCATCAGGGCAGTGTAATTCCGGTCAGTATGGACGTCAACGATAATAATATGAGAGAAGTCAGTTAGCTTATTCAGTCGCCAAGTGGATGGACGTAGGTTGGTCAGAAGTGCGTACCAATAAGGCAAGGCCAATGATTAATGGTACTAACAGAACAGCGGTAGCTATTCGGAAACGGACAGATCCTAGGCCTAAGAACGCATCTGTTGTTATCCCCCACAAAATAGGCCCAATGACGGCGGAGAATCGGCCTGCAAATTGATAAAAACCAAAATACGTTCCAATCTGATCTGGCGGAGATATTCTCAATAATAGTGCTCTGTCAGCTGCCCACAGAGCCCCGAGAGATATTCCAGCTATAGATCCTATAAACCAGAAATGAAATGGATTAGTCGTAAATGTGGCTGAGGAAAATACGAGGAACCATTGCGATAAAATTATTAACAGAGTTTTCTTGGGACCTATTCTATCCGAAATTCTGCCATATATCAGGGCTCCGAATATAGCACAAGTTGTTGAAACAATCAGTAGCATTTCTATTTGTTGGTTAGAGTATTTGAGTACTTGGCTCACAAATACAGCCATAAATACTATTAAAGTATTAATGGCATCAAGGTAAAAAAACCTGGCTATAATGAATTGAAAAGCTGGTTTATGCATCTTCGCCTGTCGAACAACTTGATATACATTTATATAAGCCTTCCGGAAAATATCTATGCTGATCGAAGAAGTGATCTGTTGCTCTTTAACAAAGACTAGGCAGGGTAAAGAAAATAGTAAGAAAAGAAATGCTGTCGGTATGAAAGCCGCTTGTCTGCCCCATTCTTCTACAAACGGAGATACCATCAAAATTCCTGTAATAGTACCTATGTAACCCAGTGCCACCCCAAACCCGGAAGTTTTACCCCTGTTATTCGAGTTACTTACCGTGGGCAGTAATGCGTCATAGAATATGTTTGACGACTGGTAAGAGTAGTTTGCTATAGCAAACAATATTAGTCCGACAGTTACACCCCCTAGTACGCCAATTAAGGAAGTAGCTAAGGCGCATACTGCAACTCCTGTTGCCAATAGCAATATTCGTTTCCCAACTATATCGCTGATGCTTCCGTAGAACGGTGCCGTAACGGCAGAAGCTAGCATGGAACCGGAGAGGAATAAACTGAAGGTAAGCTGAGTACTAGAGTGATCCTCTGTGGCCCATAGGACAAAGTAGAGGCTTAGTATATTCATTGCGAATATTGTGTTTGCGAAATCGTAGAATGCCCACGAAATTACCGGGAGATAAGCAGCTTTGTCCTGCAAGTTGTTAAAGCTAAAACGTAGCAACACATTCCTTTTTGGATGCTTTAATTCATCTGTTGTATCTATTATTAAGATGATAATACCAGAACACTATTTGTGTAGTCGCTGCTAGGTGAATCAATGCGGTAATATCTGTTGACATCAACGTACGTTCATGCTACATTTCCCGAATTCCGCGCGGGGGTGGAATAGGTATCGTCGCGTGGTATATGTGGGCATAATAAAGAGTATGAATTCGTATCTGATACCTATTAGTTTTTAAGTTAATAAAGCAGTTATCAGACATTATCAATAGAGTATATCGTCGTTCACGTTTTAGGGGGGGCACATGCAGCGGTTTTTATTCATTAGGGTAGTACAATCATTCTTCACCCTGTTGGTGTTGAGCGTAGTTGTATTTTTCGGCGCTGAACAGACCGGTGACTTAGCATTAGTGCTCTCTACCGCTGATACTACTCAGGAAGAATTAGAAGAGCTCAGGGAGAAACTGGGCCTGAATAAACCCGCCTACCAGAGGTATTTGGCCTGGGCAGGTAAAGCTGTCATGGGAGATCTCGGGGATTCAGGGACTAAAAGACGCCCGGTGTGGGATATGTTGTTAGAGCGAGTTCCCGCAACCCTTCAGCTAGCAGGGGCTGGTTTGCTGGTAGCCATGGCAATGGGTATACCGCTGGGTATAATTGCGGCGTTATATCGCAACTCTTATATAGATCGTCTTTGTAAAGTGTTTGCTATTGTTGGTATGTCGGCACCTCAATTCTGGGTAGCGATTATGCTAATCATGCTATTTGCAGCCCAGTGGAAGTTGTTGCCTGCTTTTGGTAAAGGTGGAATAGACCATTATATCCTTCCTGCCTTCTCTATTTCCTTGTTCATTATGGCAGGGTTCATGCGTCTGACTAGGTCTAGCATGTTAGAAGTTCTGGATAGTGAGTTCGTGAAATTTGCACGAATTAAAGGCCTAAGTGAGAGAGTAGTTATCTACAAACATGCTTTAAAGAACGCAATCATACCAGTGCTAACATTTGGCGGTGTCAGCTTTGCAGGTCTGCTAAATGGGTCAATAGTAGTTGAGGTTGTGTTTGCTTGGCCTGGTATTGGATTACTCATGCTTGGAGGTATCAGGGAGAGAGACGTAAACGTCATCTTGGCCACTGTTCTAACGTCCGGGCTCCTGTACATAGTCCTATCAACTATTGTTGATTTGCTGTATGCGTATGTGGATCCGAGAATTCGGTACGGTTAAAGGAAACACAGATAACATTTGATCAAAAAGATTCGGAGGATAGCCAATGGCCACGGTCGACGCAGAAGCGGTATTAAACGATAAAAAGTCATTTGGGACTAAGCTCTCAGATTTGCGAAAAAAATCCAAGGAATTAAAAATGCCTTGGTTCCCGATCACTGTGCTTATCGTTCTAGTGATATGTGCAGTATTCGCTCCTTGGGTCGCTCCACATAGTCCTGAAGATCTGGACGTTCTCAAGGGTGTGTCTAAGATAGGGCCTTTCGAGTCATCTGAAAACATCCTAGGTGTGGACCGGTTAGGTCGCGATATGCTGAGTCGTCTGATATACGGAGCTCGTATATCAGCTTTTATTAGCTTGGTTTCACTAGCATTTGGCGCCATTGTTGGAACTGCGATTGGTATAGCTTCAGGCTACTGGGGTGGGAAGACGGACGCATTCATTATGAGATGTTGTGATGCTGTTATGGGATTCCCAACTATATTGTTGGCACTGATTATCGTTGCTATTCAGGGAGGAGCTGGTATACAAAACGTTATAATCGCGATCATGGCGACTGTCTGGGCTCGATTTGCCAGACAGATTCGTGGAGAGGTTTTAACCTTGAAAGAGCGTGATTTCGTGGTTATGGCTGTCGTGGCCGGAGTCCGACCACACGTGATAATGTACAGGCATATATTCCCAAATGTTATTAACACGGTGCTTATTATCGTTAGCTTGCTAGTAGGACAGACTATATTACTAGAAGCGTCATTGAGTTTCTTAGGTGTTGGTGTCCCTCCAGGGACTTCGGCTTGGGGCATTATGGTATCCGAAGGTAGGGATAACTTAGTAGACCTATGGTGGCTGTCGCTGCTACCAGGTCTATGTATTACCATTGTTGTTATTTGTATGAACCTGTTTGGCGACTGGTTGAGAGACACATTGGATCCGAAACTACGTAGGACGTAGGCTAGTTAGTAAATGCGTAATTTAGAGTATGGAGGGCCGGTATAGTGGCACAAGCTCCAGTTTTACAAGTAAATAATCTCAAGACTCATTTCTTCACTAGGTCTGGTATTGTGAAAGCAGTGGATGGCGTCACCTTCAGCTTGAATGCTGGAGAGACTCTGGGAATAGTAGGCGAGTCTGGGTCAGGTAAGAGCATGACAGCCTTATCTATAATGGGGTTAGTTCCTCAACCCGCCGGTAAGATCGTAGAAGGCGAAATACTATTTAATGGGGATGACTTAGTTCAAAAAACCCAATCAGAATTACAACGTATTAGGGGACGTGATATATGCATGATCCTTCAGGATCCTATGACTTCCCTAAATCCAGTATTCAGCGTGGGAAATCAGGTTATAGAGACTGTGAAGCAGAGTCTGGCTCAAACTGGCGAGACTCTAAAAGAACGAGCGATTGATCTCTTGCATAAAGTTAGGATCGCAGCTCCCGAGAGCCGAATAGACAACTTTCCCCACCAGATGAGCGGAGGCATGAGACAACGTGTTGTTGGTGCCATTGCTATAGCTGGATCACCACAGGTATTGATAGCTGATGAAGCAACAACGTCTCTGGATGCGACTATCCAGTATCAGTATTTGGAATTACTGAAAGAACTTCAGCGCGATACCGGAATGGCGATCATATTCATTACTCACGACATGGGTGTGGTTGCAAAGATGTGTGACAGGGTAGCTGTTATGTATGCAGGGAAGGTCGCCGAAATAGCGGACGTACGTGACATGTTCAACAATCCGCAGCATCCATATACAGAAGCACTTATGAAATCAGTTCCGAATGTCGAAGAAGATGTAGAAATGCTTTATGCAATCGAAGGTCAGCCGCCCGCATTAGACAATCTTCCAGCAGGATGTACTTTTGCGCCGCGTTGCCAATACGCATTTGATAAATGCCAGGTAGAATTCCCTGATATAGTACAGATTGGGGATGCTTCTAAGAGACATACTGCTACTTGCTGGAAATTATCGGAGAATTAGTATGGCTGCTGTAAATACAATAATAGAACTTCAAGAGACCCAGAAATATTTTCCCGTAACATCCGGGGCTATCCTGAAAAAAGTGACAGGCCAAGTTAAAGCCGTTGATGGGGTTTCCTTCAAGATAAACGAGGGGGAAACCTATAGCTTGGTAGGAGAGTCGGGTTGCGGTAAAACTACAACTGCAAAGATGGTCCTGCAGGTAGAAAAACCAACGGGTGGTATGATCCGATTTAATGGGAATGACATGGACACATTCACCAGGGATCAGCGAAAAGAGTACAGGGCGTCGATACAAGCTGTGTTCCAAGATCCATGGAGTTCCTTAAACCCCAGAATGAAAGTCGGGAATATCATAATGGAACCTCTCCTTGCTAATCAGGAAATCCCTAAAGGAGAGATCAGAGAGCGTACAGAGAAGCTATTGAACGATGTCGGGTTGCACACTTTCCAGGCTGATTATTACCCTCATGAATTCAGCGGTGGGCAAAGGCAAAGAATCGCCATTGCGAGGGCTTTGTCACTACAGCCAAAAGTGATAGTCCTGGACGAACCGGTTTCAGCTCTGGACGTATCGATCCGAGCCCAAATAATGAATCTATTGAAGCAATTGCAGGACCAATACGGGGTTAGTTATTTGCTTATAGCTCACCAGTTAGCCACGGTACGCTATATGAGTCACCATGTCGGTGTTATGTATCTAGGGAAAATGGTGGAAGAAGGACTTACTAAAAAGGTATTCGACAACCCTAGGCATCCGTACACTAGAGCTTTGATAGAAGCTTCTTTACCTGCTCATCCAGATTCTCAGCGGGAAGGTTTCATGCTAGAGGGTGAAGTGCCATCACCTCTGAATCCTCCGCAGGGCTGTAGTTTCCATCCAAGATGCCCGAATCCTACTAAAGAGTGTGCTGAAGGGTCGATGGAAATGGGATTAATTGAAGTTGAAGAAGGTCACAGAGTAGACAGATGCTGTGTTAACTGCGGTTAGCGTTTTGTCGGGAAATATTGGTATATAGTAGATATCCCTACGACCATAGAGCCAGCCTAATATAAAAAAGGCCTCTCTCATAGAGAGGCCTTTTTTATATTAGGCCAGTTCGTTTAAGGGGCCTTTGCGACGATTAAGTTGCCACCGAAACCGCCCTCATAACTAGGAAAATTACGTATTTCAGTACTAAATCCAATCTCTTTCAGTAAGGCTATCCATGTTTGCTGTGGGAATATTCCTGTAATGTGCTTGTCCTGCTCTATTTGGATATCTCCATGATTGTTAATAATATATAGGAACAAGGATTCTATTGTTGTATCTGTTTTATCTGCATCGTCAAGATATTCAATAAAGGTAATGTGACCACTAGCAGTAGTTTTTGTCCAATGCATTGTTATTGGAGGGTTGAATGTGTCTGAGAACCAGTCAGGAGCTAATATGAGAATGCCTGCTGGGTTTAAATGTTTTATTGCGGTAGAGAATGTTGATTTCAAATCTTGTTCAGACAGCATGTAGTTTATAGCGTCGTGGATCAGAATCACATCGAAACTTTGCTCTAGGGCCACTGATCTCATATCGCCTAGGTAATGCGGTACACTGGGGTTCAGATTTTGGGATAGATTTAGCATAGGCTCAGATATATCGACTGCTGTGCATGCGAAGTTGTTAGTCAGATGGGAAAGGATATGCCCCCCTCCACAGCCAAGCTCGAGGAGCGAAGGGCGGCCGCGACGGATATTTTGGTGAATAATTTCTGTAATATTCCAGGCTTCTACTGAATATTCGTGCGGAGGGCTAATTATCGGCCAGATATAGCTTAGGTCATTGTAAAGGCGGTTATCCCCTTGGTTGATATTCACTTGATCACCTTTGGAGTTGATTGGGATAGATTATGATTTGTATATGTATAGGTATTCAGCGGCAATCGATTCCCATGAGAAATTAGATTTAGCATAGTTGTATGCTTGTTGGCCAAGTGCGATTCTATACTCGTTATCATTAACCAGCTTTATCAATGAGCTTATAGCGGCAGTCTCGTCGAAAGCATCAGATATGACTGCTCCACATTTCAAGATTTCCTTAATGCTTCCAACGTCGTGCGTTAAGACTGGTAGTTTGCTCAGCATTGCTTCCAAGAAGACTAATCCGAAAGCTTCGTATTGTGAGAATAGGGCAAATATGTCGCTTGACCAATATATCTCAGATAATTTGCTGTCTTCTAATTCTCCTGTAAACATGACTCGGTCAACAATATTATGCTGAACAACAATTTTCTGAAGGAAATCTTTTTGGCCTTCGTCTCCTCCCACTAATATCAAATTAGTGGGTCGGTTGAACGAAGGAATAGCCTTTCGATATACGTCCAATAGCCATCTTTGCCCCTTGTGTTTCCCTAAGCGGCCGACTGAGACGATCTTCAACAAACTATTATCATCAGAAGGTGGTTCAGTGAAATAAGATAGAGAGGTAGCTCCCCAGGCAATAACTTGTTGTTTGCTAATGGGTACATGATAATCTTTTTGTAAGTATGTTGCCTCAGTCTCAGTTAAAGGGACTACTTTGTCTACTAACCTACTAAGGATGGAATTGATGATTTTAAGCCAGGATTTTCGTAATGGCAGAGGGTGGTAGGAAGGTGTGAATATAAAAGTAGCTTTCTTTCTAAAGTAAAACCAGGTCCACAAGTTCCCCCAGAACCATCCGTCGCCGACGAGATGTATTACGTCAGGTTCAAAAGCCTCAAGATATTGTTTTATCTTGAACGGTGAAAACCAAACGAGTGGGCAGGAATATATTGGTAGTGCGTGTTTGGGATGCCCATTGAGTCTAAATATCGAGATGTGCCCAGATGTTGTCTCTTGGTCAGACCATTCTGGATGAGGGATTCTGGGAAACGAGTACTTGGTCGTTAGTACACCGATTTTAGCAACCGTTTTGGTATTTAAGAGAGCATATGATAATTGCTCTATGGCTCTTTCTATCCCACCTATATACGGTCGGAAATATGGTGTGATAAATAATACTTTTAACTTGTCCTCACTCATAAAAATGAATGTCCTATTTGATATCTGGCAGGCGTTTGTTTCGGATTCTAAAGTGAAAGGTATGCGTAGTCAAAAGTGGATGGCCATTATGAGGCTTAATGAGATCCAATGTTACAATATTGTGAGAGTAATAGGAGTTTGACATGTATGAACATAAACCTAGATTAGACGGCAAGGTCGCTATAATTACTGGAGCAGGGTCAAGTGGGCCTGGTGTTGGAAATGGCAAGGCGGCTGCCTTGTTATTTGCTAGAGAGGGCGCAAAGGTATTGCTCGTCGATTCAGTCATTGACAGAGCACAGGAAACGCTCGAGGTTATACAAGAAGAGGGAGGGGAAGCTTCTGTATTTGAGGCGAATGTTATAAATGATTCAGACTGCCAACAGATGGTTGATGCTTGTATAGATAGATATGGACGTTTGGATATTCTGGATAATAATGTGGGTATATCTCGGCGGGGAACTGTCTTAGATATAAGTGAAGCTGACTGGGATCATGTTATGGCGGTAAATGTCAAAAGTATTGTTCTCTGTAGTAAATATGCGATACCGCGTATGGTTGAAACCGGAGGGGGATCGATTATTAATATTTCTTCTATAGCAGGTTTGAGGGCGCACAGTAGCACGCCTTACACTACTTCAAAAGCAGCTGTAATTGGTTTAACTATGACTATGGCTGCAGATCATGGTCCTGACGGAGTTCGAGTCAATTGTATAGCACCTGGGTTGGTGTATTCTCCCATGGTTGCTCCGCGTATGGATGATGATCTACG
>JAPNTN010000187.1:0-11276 GCA_027249445.1 Dehalococcoidia bacterium
GAATACTACCAAGTTCATGCACCCGATATCGATCCTATATTGGAGCGTCGCTTATATTATAAGCCCTACCAATTACCGCACCCCCCAATTGGAGTAGCCGCCAGTAGCATGAGATCCGAAACAGCTCGTATGGCTGGAGAACGCGGATGGATACCAATGAGCACAGGTTTATTAGGAACAGACCTTGCAGACCATTGGACAATGGTCGAAGACGGCGCTTCCCTCAGCGGATTAGTTCCCAGTAGGAGCGATTGGAGAATATCGAAAGAGATATACGTAGGAGAATCGTCAGAATCCGCCAGAGACGAGGCCCGTATAGTCCTCGGAGAACCATTTACACAGCACAGGTGGGTAAATCAAAAGGCACAGGGCACACTAGCACGATACAAATCTGATCCATCTATGCCAGATGAATCAGTAGACGTCGACTACATGCTAGACAACGTATGGATTGTTGGGGATCCCCAGGAATGTGCCGACAAGATAAGACATCTTTACAAAGAAGTAGGCGGATTTGGATGCCTACTATTTATTACTCAAGACCCTGATAACCATTCCCTGATGCAAAACTCTACGAGGCTACTAATGGAAGAGGTAGCTCCACTAATCAAAGATCTTACTTAAAAGGAAGTAAAATATGGCACGATTAAAAGCAGCAACCAGAACGTCAATCCCATCAGATCAAACCGGCGCCTTCGACCAGATAGTCCAAGAGAGGGGCAGCATACCTGAACTGGGTCCAATAGGCGCTATGATTCATGTTCCAGAACTTACGCAGCGAGGAGAAGTGCTCAGAGAATATCTTAGAGGTGATTTGACTTCACTTCCGGCGCAAACCCGGGAACTAGCCATGATACTAACAGCACGCGAGATGGACTGCCAATATATTTGGCACGCCCACGCTGGGTTTGCTAGAGAATCGGGCCTTTCAGATGAATTGGTAAACAACCTCAGAGACAAAAAAGATTTGCCAACATTGTCCACAGACGAAGACGCGGTTATCAATTACGGACGTGAATTCTTCCGTACACATAAAGTTACCCAGAAAAGCTTTGACGCGGCTCTTGCATGCTTCGGGGTTAGAGGATTAGTCGAACTCACCAACTTAATGGGATATTACGCAGCTCTAGCATTTAATGTTAATGCTTTCGAAATGGAAATACCTGGAGATAGCCCAGAAATACCGCTCCCAGTTTAGGCACATATTTGCACAATTGGGGAATAGATAAGAGCGGGACTGTTAAAACAGTCCCGCTCTTATCTATCATTTTGCAATCTTACAGATTTACTTTATACAAACCCGAGTTGCTCGAAATTCCCACCTACAACAGACTGGGCATCCAGCCCTAACCATTTTTCGACCATGGTGCCGTAGACACCTCGATAATCGAAATTAAAATGCAAATCACCTTCCAAAAGATCTTCGGCTTTCAAAGAAGGATATTCACTGTATAGACCTCCCTTAACGGGATCGCCTATCGCCAATGCCATTCCACCTGAGCCGTGATCTGTACCAGAACCATTATCCTTCACACGCCTACCAAACTCCGTAAACACAAACATCAGAACATTATCAGCTGTATCATGCTCACGTAAATCAGCATAGAAATCAGAGATACCCTGAGACAACTCAGTCCATAGCTTGGGGTGAGCTGGACCTTGATTAGCATGAGTATCGTATCCGCCATGCTGAGTGTAGAAGATTCTAGTACCTAGATCAGCTGTAAGAACCTTAGCGATCCCTTGCAAGTTCTTACCTATACTAGTTTCCGCGTATTCTACAGTAGATTCATATTTGTCAGGAGCAGTCTTCAATATATCCGCACCCTTAAGTGCGTCTAGACCTGTCTGACCCAAATAATCCATTACCGGACCACCACCGATTGTTGGAGCATACATGCGTGAGAATACATCCAAAGCTTCACTTCTTTCAGGTTCACCCGTAATGCCTGTTAAGACTCCGTAAGTTTCCAGAACTGCTACTGAAGCCACAGGCACTCCTGAAAGTGCTAATGCTCTTGGCAATCCTCTACCAAAGTTAACTCCCGTGAGTACGTTTTCACTCTTAGGGTCTATGTCACGAATTACTCGTCCGAGCCATCCCTCGTTGCCAACCTTATCAGGCTCACAAGTGTGCCATATATCCATAGACCTGAAATGCGACCTGTTAGGAGTCGGGTAGCCAACACCATTTATAATCGCTACTTTCCCGTCGTCATAAAGGTCTTTAATTGCCGATGCTGCAGGATGCAGGCCAACGTAATCATTGATTGGCAAAACCTCGGCTTGAGGTATTCCGACGTTAGTACGATTGTCATAATATAGAGGATCGCCATACGGTATAAGCGTATTGAGATAATCGTTACCACCGGTTAACTGAATCACTACCAATATCGGATCTTTCTTAGTACTAGTCATCGTTTTTTAATCTCCTTAAAGGTATTGATACCCCGATTATTAATTATACTGTTTTTCGTATATCTGGATCCGGTGTCTACCTGTGTCAACTACAAGTATTCTATCTTCATCGTCTATTCTAACTGTGGTAGGCTGGAAAAACACTCTTTCAACTGTAAAATCGGAGACCACAGCTCGCTCGGCAGACATCCCTTCTGGGTCAGATGCCATTCTTGCCTCGGCCCATTTTGAGTAACCATGGCAGTCACCATTAAACTGTCCTACATACGAACCGATACTATCGTACACTTGGACGCGGTCATTGCCCCAGTCTGCCACATATATATAACCTTCTGAGTCAACAGCCACCCCACTCGGGCGTGCCAACTGGCCATCGCCTGACCCCGAACTCCCTATCTGTAAAGTGGGTTTGCCATCCGGACTAAACTTCTGAATCCTATCGTTTCTCCAATCAGCTACATAGACATTCCCATCTTTATCTAAGTTTATACCCCACGGTGTATCAAATTGGCCGGGTCCCGAACCAAATTCTCCAAACTTGCTTATGAAATCTCCGTGTTTTGAGAGCTTCTGAATTCTATGATTTAGGCTATCTACTACCAACATATTGTCTTCTGAATCGAATACTATTCCCGCAGGCCTATCCCATTCTCCGTCTTTACTACCGACAGTCCCAAGCGTTTTCTCGAGATTACCATCACCATCGAAAACTGATATCCTATTCAACCATTCGTCCGTTACATATACACTTCCTGCAGAATCAACCGCTATCGAATTCGGCCATGTAAATTGCCCTGATCCTTCTCCATACGACCCAAAATGCTTTATATAATCTTCGTCCATGTTGCACTTGACTACGAATTTCCAAGCGGGCACATATTCATAATAACTACAGAGCACGTACAAGAGCCCGTTGTTGGCAACAGCCACACTAACCGGCCCTGAAAAGCCATGAGCAGGCGGGACTGCCTGATTTCCAATAGTGTAAGAATATTTAAATGAAGGTGAAACTTTAGTAAGCAATGTCATTTTTATTCAACTCCGTTTATGCAAACTGGAACTCGCGCGAAGCTACTATAAGCCGCAACAAACCAGTTACAATTAATGCAAAATTATTCATATCTTCCGGAGTGCCACATTTAATCTCTGTATACTTCTCTAGATAAGACATTAATTCTGCCCTACGATCGCTAGAAACCTCCACGGGTCCAGCTAATTCTAAAGTGTGATCCAGTAGGTCGCCAGACTGTATTACAGGTCCCAATGCAGACAATCTATCAACAATTCTCTGTACGCCTGGCATGTTGATATCACCGACTCGATCCGCCGCAAAATTAACCCTTTCAACCAACGCTCCGCTATCTATCCACTCTTTACCTGTATGCCATCCTTCAACGGTAGGAGGATTCAATAAATCTTGTCCCATATAAGCTGCAGCGAACGCTATTTCGTGACTATTCGGTTTTGGAGTCGTGTAATCATCTACTAGACGCATAACGCCCGCAATTAGCTCTGCGGGACTTTTCACTTTCTTATACGAAGAATTCTTAAAGAAATCTGAATTAAATAAAACACGTAACATAGACCTAACGTCGCCATTAGATCTGAAATATTCATCTTCCAGTATTTTTATTGCCTTAGGGTCTTGAGGATCACTAGTTTGCCAAGAAGGTACCTGGGGTTCATCAGACACGAAAAAGTTATACAAATGACGGGAGAGGAAACGAGCCGTGGCTGGCTGTCGGACGATTATGTCAACTATATCGTCGCCATTGAATCTGCCAGTCTCACCAAGGAAGGATTTTTCCCCATGATCATGGTCATCTGTACGATATTCAAAATCCCAACAGTAATCACCGTAAGGGTATCTTGGCAGCTGAGGTGCCATAGTCCATCCCGTAAAGGCTCTCGCACATTCCTTAACATCATCTTCCGAGTAATTGAATCCTTGGTCCATCCCTACACCCATAGAAAACAACTCTAATAATTCCCTTCCGTAGTTTTCATTGGGTGCCCCATTATGATTCTCACAGTTATCCAGCCAATATATCATCGCGGGATCTTTGGAAATTTCTATGAGTATCGTCCTAAAATTACCCATAGCAAAACTACGTAATAATTTCAGTTGTTTATTCATCTGAGGGTTACGATTTAGCTTGGAATGACTAGTCGCGAAGACATGATGCCAGAAAAGGGTCATTTTCTCTTCTAAGGGTCTACGAGTACTTATCATCCTGTACATCCAGTAACACTGGTAGCTAGGTATTCCAGTACCCATGCGGTAGTAGGGAACGTACCGATAGGCTAAATCATCTTCGTAATCAGGCTGAAGCTCAGGGTTAAGCAATTCTTCTACGGTCGCTTCATAACCCATATCGGAATAATGTTCAAGATCTTCCCTACTAGCTCCAAACCCCGCCCTACGTAACAAGTGAGCTATCCTAGAAATTTCAGAATAACCAGTCATAACTTCAAACTCCACTAGTATAGTTTCGTAACTTTATACCCAATTGGTAAAGGTTTCGACACATTCCGTATTAGGGAATGAATTGAGTTTAGTAGCAGGCACAAAACCTGTCAATGCAGACAGCACGCACAAACAACAATAACCGATTGTTTCACCTTAAGTAACTATAGCCATCTGCTGCACAATATTTATTCCGACTTCGCTTGAGCCTTCAATCGTTACTTTTCCTGATAAGACCGTATCCTCTCCAGCCCATCTACCACACGCCAAACACAAAAAAGTCTGAAAATCCATTTTAAGAGATACTGTGGCGGTATTTGGCGTTGCATCCATCTTTCTAGCACGCCCATCAACAACTTCTACAGAGATATTTCCCTCTGTGTTTCCAGTGATATTAAAAACAACTACAGTACCGTCCTCCGATTTGGCTTTTCTGCCCACTACATAAGGCATTGCCATAAGGGTTCTGTTTAATACGTGAGTTGCCACTGGTCCGTCCAGATGCCCAGGTTTATCTAGAGCTCTCCTGATGTCCTGTTCATGTGCCCATGCATCGTAAATACGCCTATTGAGCTGTTCCAGCATTGTGGTAGAACCATTCGGAGTCTCCACTGTACCTTCCAACTCTTCCTGAGACAAAGCACGTAAATACGAGAGCCTCTGTTTAGTTAATTCCTTGAATTCCTCAAGAACATCGGACCCAGACCACGATCTCCGCCAATCAACCAAAATTTCATTTCTTTGACCGCCATCGTTCTTAACATGAGACACGTCTGCGGCTACATGATCAGGTGCATCATTGCCTAGCAACCTAGATTCGCTGCCAGACATATGGGAAATTTGGTCTTGCACGGACCATCCCGGACAATCCGTCTTAGCATTCCAATCGGAATCAGAAAAACCAGTACATAAATCCACTATGGAAATCCAAACAGTCTCCATAAGGTCAACTATTTTTAAATCAGCCATTTGTCTTTCTATTGAATCAAATCAGTACAAGATACTCTAATCGATTTAATTAGATTCAATAGCCTCTAAAATATTTCCGGGTGACATCGGTAATTTACGCATTCGTACACCTGTAGCATGAGAAATAGCATTAGCTAAAGCAGGTAAAGGAGGTATTATTGGACCTTCTCCTACACCTCTCAGACCGAACGGATGTCTTGGATTAGGAACTTCTATAATTACCGAGTCAATCATTGGAAGATCTAAGCTGGTCGGCATTCTATAATCCAAAAAGCTGGCATTAGCCACTGATCCATCATCATTGTAGACATATTCTTCATTTAGAGCCCAGCCTACTCCTTGTACTGTTGCTCCCTGAATTTGACCCTCTACAAAACTGGGATGGACTGCTTGCCCAGCATCAATAAATGCGGTACACCGCAATATTTCCACCTTGCCCGTATCCGGATCAACTTCCACATCGACAATATTGCCACTAAAAATCGGACCAACACCTGTAGAAGGAGCTGAAGCCGAGCAAGTCACCGGTCCACCAGTACGCATTAATCGAGTGGCCAATTCTTTGAAAGTATATTTATCTTCGGCGTTCTTAGAGCAAACAAACGTACCATCTGCGAATTCCACATCCTCGTCTTGAACTTCCCAGAGTAGAGCAGCTCTACCTTTCATCTGTTTTATGACTTCTTCAGCAGCAGCTATCCCCGCAAGCCCAGTATCAAATGCGGTGCGGCTACCCCCTGTGTTACCCGTATAACCTACGCTATCTGTATCAGCAACTGCGGGGTTAATATCTTCTGAATCTATGCCCAATACTTCTGCAACCTGCATCGCAGTAGCAGTCCGCGTACCACCAATATCCACAGAACCAGTTATCAAATTTAAGGTTCCATCGCTGTTAACATTGATAGTTGCTGAGGAAACCTGACCTCCCTGAGCTCTAAACGCTACTGCCACTCCTCTACCTCGGTTCGGTCCACCTAGAGGAGCAAGATAATGCGGGTGATTTTTCATAGCCTCTTCCAACTCAACACATCCAAACCTAGCATGCGCTACACCATTGGGCATCCTGTCCCCTTCACTTACAGCGTTCTTGAGGCGAAGTTCCATTGGGTCTACCTTCAACTCATCAGCCAACTCATCGATTGCGCACTCAACTGCAAACCCAGCTTGTGGTTGACCGGGGGCACGATAAGCCTGTGCCTTTTGTTTATTGCATACAACATCATATCCATCTACAAGTATATTTTCACAATTGTATGACCCGAAAGTTGTAACTGCTCCTCCACCAACAGGCGCACCAGGAAATGCTCCCGCTTCGTAAACCATGTACACCTGACCGGCAGTAAGCTTTCCATCTTTCTTTGCTCCTAACTTTACCCTCATGAATGTCGCAGAAGCTGGACCACTCCCTTCAAAGACTTCTTTCCTGGTCATTACAACTTTGACAGGTTTTCCAGACTTCTTTGCCAATACAGCAGCGACAGGAGCTAAATAGGTCACACCCTTAGCTCCGAATCCACCACCAATTTCCATAGGAACGACCTTAACGGAAGAATCAGGTATACCCAGAATAGCGGCAGTAGCCGTTCTAACAGAAAATGGTCCTTGGGTGCTAGTCCAAACTGTGACACGACCATCACTCCCCCAAACTGCAGAGGCCACGTGAGGTTCTATATAGCCTTGATGTACAGTCTGGGTTTCATATTCTTTTTCGAAGATCACATCTGCTTCTTTGAATCCCTTATCTATATCCCCTAATTTATGTTGCAGATGCCCAGCTATATTGCTTATCTCTCCCGTATCATCTCCAGGGCCAAATCGTTCCACTCTAAATCTAGTGGTCATCTGGTCATGTAATAGAGGAGCATCATCTTTCAGTGCATCTCTCCAGCCCAATACTGTAGGTAGAACTTCATATTTCACATCTATCAATGCTGCAGCCTCTTCGGCAACATGCTGACTAGTAGCAGCGACAGCAGCTATAGCATGACCCTTATAGAGAACTTTTTCATTGGCAAAAATGTTCTCTGCTATGAGCCGAGGGTTGCCCTGAAAGTTTTCATAATCTAAGGCCCTTGCCGAAATAATAGGAAAATCAGCAGCAGTAGCTACCGCTAAAACCCCTGGTACTGCCTCTGCCTTGCTTGTATCTATTGAGAGTATTTTGGCATGAGCATGGGGGCTGCGAAGTATCTTCCCGTGCAACATTCCTGGCGCACTAAAATCAGCCCCATATTTAGCGGCTCCAGTCACTTTATCTACTGCGTCGTGACGCATAGGCCGCGTTCCTATGACACGATATTTATTAGATCCTTCAACTGTAGTCATATTTCCCTCCATTTCTTCTCTTGCAACATCAAGTACCTATATTCTCGAGATAGCGGACCAGTGCTATCTATGGTGTATATCAACGCATAGCTTCTAATTCTATGTTTCTATTATCTCAACTGCCCTTTGCGTAGCAGACCATGGCAACAACCATGACGAATGTCTTCCGTCTCCTCCCGCCACTACTACAATATATCTATCAGGGTCAAGCGCCATTGGAATACCAAATTCCTCTCCTTGCTGCTCCCATTCCTCAGGCCATCCCCTAGCTCCCCAATGCCCTCTATCCTTCAATTCATACAGAGGAATCCTCACATTATCAAACAGGTATTGCTTTACACTCTCACGATCATACCCGGATTTCGATATTTCCGCCGCGTGCTCCGGACCTATCACCAATATCGGTGAAGCTCCCCGTAACTGATAGTAGTAAGCAGATATCCCAGCACCTTTTACAGCCATACATATAGTCTCCAGCACACCATCTCCGGTCTCTTGAGCCCCTTCAACAAAAGTATGTATGCCTCTAACAGCTACAACTATTACCACGTTACTATTCGGTTCGTACCCTAGTCCTGTATGGACTGGTTCCCAAGGACTAGCCGCTTGATTTTCAGCAAAGCACATCGTGTATTTACCTGGCCAACCATGGGTCGACTTTTCCATGGTATGGACGGTCGCCCCGCCCATGTTTCGCATTGTTAGTCTTAAGGCTCTTCCGATTGCAGCATTAGCCTGATGCCCAGATCCAAACACAGCAGTCCCACTATTAATTCCTAATTTATCAGCTATAGGGCCGCTTACTATGATCGCTGGAGCTGCTCCTCCGGTCGTGGTAGTTATTGCGGCGACATTAAATTGTGGCTGCATAACAGCTTTAACAGCCGCTACAACAACAGGCATATAATCTGGTTTGCATCCTGCCATAACCGCATTTATAGCTATCTTCTCAGGGGTGACGCTTCCGTTCATCGGAGGCATTCTTCCTAAAACCTGATCTGCTGCTAGAGGGCATGCCTCCAACATTTCAAACACAAGATCTTCAGTGGGAGGTATTATGGGCAAGCCATCGGTCCATCCCTGGTCATAGAAGTAGTTATTGACATCAACAAGTGACCCGGTCACATCTAGCCGACTTGCTCTTTTCGAGGCTACCAATTACGCGCTCCTACCCTGAATATTATTGAATTATGAACCACGAAGCCCGAGGACAATCTTCTCCACGCTACGGCGAGCTGTTTCATGGATCTCTTGTTTAGTCTTACTGGCTATAGGATGTTCAATTACCACCACAGGGTGGTCGGCCATACCCAATGTCTTGGCTCTGATACCAGCCGCTTTTATGAATGCCTCGGTTATTACTGTAACCGCAGGCTTTCCCCTTTTCTCGGATTCTATTCCATCGTGGAGACCCCACGTTGTACAAGACCCTCAATCCGCCACCGCATGAATTATTGCATCGCAGTTTTGGGCCATATCATCCAACACGTCTGCCGGAGTTGGAATACTCTGACTGGCCTTCCGATAAGTCTGAAATTCAGTTACGCCATATTGTTCTTCAAAGATGCGAGCTATTTCCTCTAAATACAGATCGGCATTGCGTTTACGATTATCTATCAATCCTATCTTCATACCAGAAAGGCTTGGCAATCTATTAGCGAGCCCAAAAGTTTCGGCTTCATCTTCCACCCCTGGATGCAAAAATACATTGTTTTGCTCACTAGGCATACTTGTTACCTCCTAGGGTATTTTCAGGAGTGTATGCAGGATATCAACCGTAGTCAATAGCTATAATTACCGTATTATGTAATATAATTTCGGCAGTGAGTAGGAAAATTTAAGGGATTACCACTTTTTACAGTAAAAAAGGAGAATGCTTTGCCTGATCAGAGCATCCTAATCGTAGAAGACGAACAAAATCTGGTTGCTGCACTTAAAGTCAGCCTTGAAAGAGAAGGATACCGAGTATATGTTTCTCACGACGGAGTCTCTGGTCTAGAAAAAGCTCGTTCATTACAGCCGGATTTATTGATATTAGATGTAATGCTCCCATCTTTAGATGGTTTCGAGGTATGCCGAATGATAAGGAGAGAATCCAACATACCTATATTGTTCTTAACAGCCAAAGGAGAAGAAATTGACCGAGTTGTAGGCCTAGAATTAGGAGCTGATGACTACGTTACAAAACCATTCAGCATGCGCGAACTAGTAGCACGCGTACGAGGAATCCTAAGAAGGAGCCTAACCACCCAGACCCAAAGTCCAAATACCCCCCGACAGTTCTCACTAGGTCGAATAGAAATTGATTTAGATAGTCACTCTGCGGTCCTCAATGGGAAGCCTTTATATCTCAAGCCCAAAGAATTCGATTTGCTGGCGTTCTTGGTCGCTCACCAGGGAATAGCATTCTCTAGAGACCAATTGCTTGAGAGTGTGTGGGGTTACGATTATATGGGCGAAAGCCGAACAGTCGATGTTCACGTTAGATGGCTCAGAGAGAAAATCCAATCTGACAGCGGGCTACCTCCAAGAATAATAACCATAAGAGGTATCGGATACCGGCTCGACTAACACTTAAGAGATCTTCCAAACTATCAGATAGGTCCCAACTGATAAATCTGTAATATGTAAAGATAATGACTTCATTGCAAGTAGCATTAATTTTAGTCACAACTATAGTATGCATAGTACCTACTCTGGTATGTGTGTATGTTTATAGGCGTTATGCCAGAGTTAATAAGTTGCTAGCAGATGGCCTACGCACGCTAACAGGCGATCTAATATACCAGCTCCGAAATAGACAAATCACTGCCTCTTCTGTCTCCCAATCACTCTCACTATACGACGATATCCCTACGAACATTAGAAAAACATTTACCACAATCGCCAAGACCCAGCTGATGATTGCAGAGTTACTTAACACATTGTCAGATGGGGTTATAGTATTGAACTCTCAGAAAGAATTATTGCTAGTAAATAAGGCAGCTAGAGATCACTTAGCTATAGACTTTTCAGAAGATTTATCTGGGATGACTTTAGTAGAACTTACACGTGATTCAATAATAAATTCTATTGCGGAGAAATCTATAACCAC
>JAPNTN010000188.1:0-6243 GCA_027249445.1 Dehalococcoidia bacterium
TATCCATTTATTAGGTTTCTCCTTTCGGTAGTCACCGGAATTAAGTTTCCTTGAAGAAAATTCATTTTAAACTTCACTTCATGCACTACTCTCCCAATTCGACATAGATTTAGCACTTCCTATACTATTTTAGAATATATACAGAGGAATTATATCCTCTAAGTATTACCAAAGTGTTACCATAACCTATCGATATGGACACTCTCAGGACCTAGACCATTTTACAACTCCAGTTTGCGAACCTAAGTGCTAGTCGTTTTATTAATAAAGCCCTCCTTGGTGTCCAAAGTTTCTCGTAATTTTATATTAAAACAAACCAAAAATTACCGTGCATTACGGCAGTCCCAACGCACTATAGTGAAGCTTTCAATTCATGTCAAGAGTAATTCAAAACAAATTAAAAGAGTTTCCATACAACCTGCGTTTAGATTCATTAACATCTCGTCAAGGCACAAAGAAAACTTTTCTTATATCAGTCAATAGCTTGCCATCCTGATTAGATGCCGATACCTTTATGTTGTTATTTCCGGGCTGTAATTGGACGAATGTGAAGAAATCTCCTGATGGATCTACTGTCACTTTCTCCCCATTCACCCTCACTGCAGCAACAGGGGATGTCGTTCCGGAAACTTGAACGATTTGCTCAGCCACGCGTATATCATTGCTGGGCGTATTCACTAAAAGGAAGAATTCGAACGGAAGTGGAGGATCATACCTTATAATCAGGAAATCCCTTATCTTATTCCCATTTTCTCCTTCCACTATTAATTCAACAACATTCTGACCGGGATTCAGAGGTATATTCTTAACGAATTCACCTCGAACATCTACTGTAGTTCTAACAGAGTTTATTTCCAATATAGCAGTTGGGAGAGTAGCACCTGAGACTAGTATGGAATTGCTAGATACTGCAATATTGTTTTTCGGGTCGGTTATTTCCAGAAATAACTCCGGCAAGGGAGCGGGAGTAACGGTAGGAATCATAACAGGAATAGGACTTGGAGTAGGAATAGCAATTATTTCAGGCTCGGGTATTTTAGTTGGTTGTACAGGTATTGCAACCGGGGTAGGGGACGGTGCAATAGTTGGGGTGACTATCGTGACAGTTGGTTTCTCAAAGGACGCCGCCGCAAACTCAACTCTGGGTACCGGTCTTACGCAACTTAAACACAGAAAAAGCATACATATAACAAAGATATAAAGCGTAATCTTCCTACTGTTCAATAGTAACATCACGCAGAGAACTCTTTTATCGGGAGCATGAGAGTGAATTCAGTATAATGTGAGTCTTTATCTCCTACCAAGCTCTGTACGTTGAGATCCCCTCCGTATCGCTGGGACAAAGTCTTAGCGATAAACATTCCAAGCCCTGAGGTAGTCCTTTCCTCTCGCTTAGCCAATTCAGGAGTCCACCCTCTATCAAATATATGGCTTCGATACTCTTCAGGAATTCCAGAGCCATCATCCCACACTTTTATACTAAACTCTGACTCGTGGCGGATTAATTTTATCTCTATCCGCTTATCGGCGAACCGAACCGCGTTATCGACTACATTTGTAATAATGTGCTCAATTGCAGAAGCATCGCAGTAAACAATCCCAAAATCGTCAGGGTCAGACCACCAGGTAATCTCCTTGTTTCCATCAGTAGCAGCGAACGTATAACGGTCCACTATTCTTCTAACTATTTCTAGCGGCTCTACTGGCTCCAATATTAAATCTTCTACAGGTGTCTCCATTTGGATTAACACTTGGACATTCGACATCATAAGACGAAAATTTGGAGCTTGACCTTCGATTTCATCTAGGAGTTCTACCACATCCCCGTACAACTCACGGTCAGATAAATCAATAGTAGATCGTACTTCACGTTCTTTCCCTAAAATCCGCCTAAGAGGTCGGCCAAGATCATGCTGGAACAATTCAAAATACTGCTGTGTGACACTAGCCCAATTAGACATTAATTCGTTACCAGACGAATATGAACTTATTTTGCGCCGCAATATTCCCGAAACACTATAAGACGTAGTGATAACAACCAGACCTGAGATAATAATAACAACTGCCACATAACTAACTGGCTCTACCGCCCACAGATTGTCGGATAAACGACCTCCAAGGATAGGTGCACTCAAGACTAGTATTACACCTACTAGACAAACTACAGCTCCGACAATTATGGCGACAATATGAATCAATTAAATCACAAATTCTAAAACATTTTGGGAGGAACCAACCTGTAACCCTGATCCCTAACATTAATAATAAAATCGCCTGCTCCGAATTTAACTCCCAGTGCATTTCCGAGAGAAATTTTTATTTCCCTTATCCGGACCCTGAGAGAAGCTCTTGCTTCCTCTCCATCCGAATATCTCTCTAATTTGCTGAAAGGAACTAGTTGGCCTGGACTCTTATACCACGTAGAGGCTAATTCGCGTAATATTTCGAATTTCATTCCCTGGATATCAGTCACCGTCGCGAGATCATCCCCTTCTTTAACCTGAACTAATCCCAAATTTACATCTATAATAAGCTTTTCGCCCATAATTATATGACTAGGAGGTCGCCCAATTAATCTCCTGAGCCTTAATACAACCTCTTGTGGGCTGGCCAACTTATCAATAAAATCCACAGGAGAATCTAACTGAAGGCTGCTCCTGACAGCAGTGTCCCGTTCTGGGCCTTGTGTATATTGAGTGAACATCAAGACTGGTGTATCAGGATATCGCCCGACAATCTTGTGCAATATTTCTAGCCCTTTGAATTGATCTTCCCTGTATTCTCCAAGCCGTACATCTAGCAAAATTCCAGTTGGATGAATAGTTTCTATAGCATATAAGGTTTCGGTTTCAAAATCATTGCCAGACTCAGCTGAAAACCTCGGTTTGATTACCGAGGTTTTCCATCCTTCTTGCTCCAAAGTTCTTATTACGGCACCGACAATCGGGGATTCCCATTCCTCATCCACTACTAGTATATGTTCTTTAGTATTATCCATTTTTTAAGGGGTGCATTTAATTTCTATTACCAGATATTTTACAAATTTGGCAAAACATTTTCTAAAACACATCGAAAGCGATTGTTGATGTACTAATTGATTAATTAATCTTGATTAATTAAGCCTAATCATATAACGCACCATTCCCGTAAGTTCATCTACAAGGAACCTGGATTATCATGATGACTAAAGAACACAAGTCTTATCATCATTTTTTCTGATCGAGATTATTCAAATTCGCCAGAAATTCCTGATTAGTAGTCCAATTAGTGAGATGCTCCAGTATACGCTCCGTTGCACTGGTAGAACCGTCACCAGAGATCAACGTTACCATTCTCCTCAATAGAAAAACGCGCTGCATAGTGTCTTCATTGTAAAGCAGTTCTTCTCTACGCGTACCGCTGCGAACTATATCTACCGCAGGGAAAAATCTTCTATCAGCTAATTTGCGATCTAAATGCAATTCCATATTACCGGTACCTTTGAATTCTTCGTATATAACTTCATCCATACGGCTACCAGTATCAACCAGGCAAGTTGAAATTATTGTTAGACTGCCCCCCTCTTCAATGTTCCGCGCTGCACCGAAAAACTTTTTCGGAGGGTACAATGCCACTGGGTCCATGCCTCCCGACAGAGTCCGTCCACTACTTGGAACGGCAATATTGTAGGCCCTCGCCAAACGAGTGATACTATCCAACAATATAATAACGTCCTGTTGGCTTTCTACCAGTCTCTTCGCTCTCTCAATTGCAAGTTCAGCTACTCTACATTGTTCTTCTACTGACTCATCAAATGTCGACGCGAAAACATCACCATACACTGCTCTACGCATTTCGGTAACTTCTTCAGGGCGCTCACCAATAAGAACCACCATTAAAACAGCTTCTGGGCAGTTTTCAGACACACTATGTGCTATCTGCTTCAATATAGTGGTCTTTCCTGCTTTCGGAGGCGACACAATTAGACCTCTTTGACCCAAACCAATGGGAGCAAAGAGGTCTACCATACGGGTCGATAAGTTTGTGCTATCTGTTTCAAGAACCACCATATCTTCAGGAAATATCGGGGTAAGATATTCAAATTGCACTTGCGATCTTGTATTTAGCTGATCCGGGTCTAGATTGTTTACAGTCTCTACTCTAACTAACCCAAAATATCTTTCTCCCTCTTTGGGAGGTCTCACTTGGCCAGTTACAGTATCTCCAGTTTTAAGACCGAATCTTCTAATTTGCGACTGTGAGATATAGACATCACCCGAACCACCGATAGAATTAACTTGCCGTAGAAAGCCGTATCCTTCATCCATAACCTCAAGTATGCCTGAAGCTATCAGAAACTGTTGAGCTGAAACAGTCTGCAACACTTTGCTCAACAAATCTTCACGGCGGCTTAGATTCTGTATGGTTTCATCTTCGATACCAAAGGCGGTAGCCAATTCTACCAATTCTTCTTTGCTCTTGGCCCTGATATCTGCTGCATTCATCTTTTCTACTGTAGTAGTCATATACACCTCGGATTGAGAAAACTATCTCTATAAATCATTACTATAAGTCGATAATTACGATGTATTAAGAACACCGTATAGTGGATTTGAATTTTGAAGGAACTGTTATCCCCTGAATAACCACCTCTCGAGTAAACATTCACGTTAATTGGAGCGGACGTTGGTAACCTTCTCTAATAGTATCTTTTGCGTAAGATACAAACTCATTAAATAGTGGATGAGGCAAGTGCGGTCGAGATTTAAATTCAGGGTGAAATTGAGTACCTAGCATAAACGGATGATCTCTCACTTCCGTAATTTCCACCAAGGTACCGTCAGGTGAAAGGCCACTTATGATTAAGCCTGACTCTTCCAAAGACTCTCTATAACTGTTATTTAATTCGTACCTATGCCTATGGCGTTCTTCTACAACGGAGTCCCTATACGCTCTAGAAGTTATAGTTCCTTCTACGGGTTCGCAGAAGTAGGACCCAAGACGCATAGTCCCGCCCTTGTCAGTCACATCTTCCTGATCGGCCATGATGTGTATAACAGGATGTTTAGTATCAGGATCCAACTCTGAAGAATTCGCATCTAAGTTAAGTATATTCCGAGCCCACTCTATTACCATAACCTGCATTCCTAGACATAATCCCAGATACGGCACTTTATGAACTCTCGCATATTTGGCTGTATCTATCATGCCCTCAACTCCGCGCGGGCCGAACCCTCCCGGAATAACTATTCCAGATACAGTAGCCAGTAGAGATTCGGCTCCAATGGTCTCAACTTCTTCGGAATGTACCCACTGAATATTGATTTCTCGATTATTAGCCACCCCAGCGTGCCGCAAGGCCTCTTTTACTGATATATATGAGTCAGGATATTCCACATACTTACCAACTACTGCTATATCAATTACGTCTGAACACCTGTTCATGCGTTCCATCAAAACACCCCAGTCTGCCAACTGCTTTGCCGGCATGTTCAGACTCAGTGTGTTACACACTATGTCACCCAAGCCAGTTTCTTCCAAGATAATAGGAATCTCGTAGACATTCCCAACTGTGTGAAGGGGTATTACTGCTTCTTTGCTAACGTCACAGAATAACGAGAGCTTGTCTATTATAGAATCCGTCATCTCATAATCGCTTCTACAGATCAAAGCATCAGGTTGTATCCCAATACTGCGCAATTCGTTAACACTGTGTTGTGTAGGCTTAGTCTTCAGTTCATCGCTTCCCGAGATATAAGGGAGCAAGGTTAAATGCATGTAGAACACATTTTCTCTACCGACATCGTTCCTCATCTGTCGAATAGCCTCCAAAAACGGAAGGCCCTCGATATCTCCTACGGTGCCACCTACCTCCACTACTACAATTTCTGCCTCAGAGCTGTCAGCCAATGAAACTATTTGAGATTTTATTTCATTGGTCACATGAGGAACTGTCTGAATGGTTCCTCCCAAGAAATCCCCCCTACGTTCCTTGTTAATTAACGTCAGATAGACTTGACCTGCCGTCAAGTTAGATTCTCCAGTAAGTTCTATGTCGATAAATCGCTCGTAGTGCCCTAGATCCATATCGGTCTCAAACCCATCTTGAGTTACGAATACTTCACCGTGCTGATAGGGCGACATTGTCCCTGGATCAACATTTAAATATGGATCCAATTTTATGACTGTAACTGACATTCCTCTGTTTTTTAGAATTCTCCCTACAGAGGCGACAGTAATACCCTTTCCGATGGAACTAACTAC
>JAPNTN010000189.1:0-9677 GCA_027249445.1 Dehalococcoidia bacterium
TCTGGATGATCATCGCCAAGTACCACAACACGTTTAAGTTGCGGGAATTTATGTGCTCCAAGTTCTGATTCATACCTCGAATCTATTTCGGGACACACTTCTCTTAACATTTCGAGATAGTTTACAGGTCCAGACCCATCCATCATTATCAGAGTACTAGAATCGGATTGTCGTAGTACGTATTCCATATCTGTGACACGGAATCGTGTATTAATAGGAACCAGAATAGCTCCAATTTTCGCTACTGCAAAAAATACGAAAATCCATTCTGGACAATTGGTCATCCAAAGACAAATTTTATCTCCGGGTTTAACTCCTAATCTGATCAGACCGCGAGCCACAATATCTACACTATCTCGAAGTTCGATAAAAGACCATCTCTGACCTTCAAAGGACAGCGCCTCTTTGTTACCAAACAGTGTTACGGATAAATCCAGCAGGCCGCCTAAAGTGCGTTTCTCAAACCATTCGGCCATTAGCTCCCTCTCTTTACATAAGAAGAATTAAGTCGCCGGTACTAGAAATCAGAGATCAGTATAGTTTGGCATTATAGAGTAAGCCTAGTCGTTGAATAAGGCTCCTACGGATTGACCTTTGTGGATACGAAAAATTGCCTCTCCCAGAAGCGATGCCACTGATAAAACCTTTATCTTGCCGTTTCTCTTGTCATCAGAAACTGGAGCAGTATCGGTGACCACAACTTCTTGAAACTGGCTGTTTTCTATAAGTTTTGGCGCTTCTTTTGAAAATACAGGATGCGTGGCACAGCAGTAGACTTCTTTTACTCCCGCGTCAACTAAAGCTTGGGCGGCGTTTACAATAGTGCCCCCTGTCAAAATTTCGTCATCAAATGTGAGAGCAACTTTCCCATCTACCTCACCAATAACATTTAACGTTTCGGCACTATCATTATTACCGATCCGACGCTTCTCTATGATAGCTAATGGAGCGTTTAGACTCTCGGCCACATCGCGCGCCCTTTTGCTAATTCCTACATCCGGAGCGACAACCACCAAATCGGATAGTTCCTTAGATTTAAAATAATCTGTCAGTATAGGTGTGGCCGTCAATTCATCTACTGGTATGTTGAAAAACCCCTGAATCTGACCGGCATGCAAATCTAACGTTAGCATCCTGTCAGCTCCAGCAGCAGTAAGTAAATCAGCTACGAGTCTCCCTGTTATAGGAACTCGTGGCTGATCTTTCTTATCGGTTCTCCCATATCCATAATATGGAATAACAGCTGTAATTCTGCCAGCTGACGCTCTTTTACATGCGTCGATCATTATCAACAATTCCATAAGATTATCATTCGCTGGCGCGCAGGTAGGCTGAATTATAAAAACGTCACGCTGTCGTATGTTTTCTAGTATCCTTACGAACGTATTGTCATTGGCAAACTTAAAGGCCTCAGACTGCCCCACAGGTATGCCTAAATATTCACAGACTGACTTAGCCAACCCAGGGTGTGCATTCCCAGCGAACACTTTTAATTCATCTATCACCAAGTCCATCAGCTACCCTCATACTTAGGTTCTCGGGATTCCCTGAATGCCGTAGTCCCTTCAAGATGGTCTTTTGAAGTCAATGTAATGGTCTCAGCTGCTGCGGCCATCTTCATAGCAGTGTCGAGGTCAAATTCTAGCCCTTTGTATAGCATAAGTTTTGACAATCTAATAGCTATTGGAGGCCCATTAGCAATTTTCCGAGCCATCTCCATTGTAAATTCATACAGGTTATCTTCCTCAATCACATGATTTAAGAAACCTAAACGATGAGCCTCTTCTGCTTCTAGAAAATCCCCAGTAAATAGCATTTCTGCCGCTTTACCAATGCTTCCTAGCATTCGAGGATATAGCCATGTCCCTCCGAAACCCGGGAACAACCCTATTCGAACATAAGCAACCATAAATCGAGCCCTAGGAGTTCCGATTCTGATATCACAACCTGCTGCGAGATCAAATCCGGCACCTACTGACGCGCCATTTATCATGGCTATCACTGGCTTTTCCATACGTTGTAAACCAAGCATAAACCTTTGCGTACGCTTAAATGCTCGCCGTATGTCATCGACATTGTCTGTGACCCATGTCCCAGGTTCACTACCGCCGCGCAACTGTTCTAAATCTCCACCAGCGCAAAAAACCCTCCCTGCACCGGTCACTATCATAACTCTTATAGACTCATCAGATTCAACATCGTCAATAGCGTCTCCGATCTCATCTTGCATAACATCGTTAAGAGCATTCCGCCTATCAGGCCTATTCAAGGTCAGCGTAGCTATACCTTCATCACTATTTTTATCCAAGGTTATATATTGATATTCTGGCATCGTCCCTCCAAGCACAGGCGATTATAGCACAGGCTATATAGCCACAAAAGTAACGTTCTAAAAGCACGGAGCTACCGCTTCCTTACCTAATCAATCAAGATGCTGTATCATTATTAAACCCGTATCGGAGGTCCCTCTATTATGTTTAGTTATATAGACCATCTCGAATGTACACAGTGCGGTAAAACATACCCGCACGACGAACTAAGCAAAATCAGCCCATGCTGTAATAAGGTATTGTTTGCCAGATACAACCTAGCGCAATTAAAAGCGGACAAGACTCGGGAAGATTGGATTGATCGACCTTCAAACATGTGGCGTTTCGCAGAATTAATGCCAGTAGTCAATCCTGACAATATACTGACCTTAGGAGAAGGCGGTACGCCGCTCCTAGAAGCCAATCAGCTGGGCTCTAAACTCGGCATGAGTAAGCTTCTGATAAAAGAAGAAGGCCTGAATCCGACTGGTACATTTAAGGCTCGCGGTATATCTGCAGCTGTTTCAAAAGCGTACGAATTGGGAGTAACCGGATTCACAATGCCCTCAGCGGGAAATGCCGCGGGAGCTGCTGCTGCCTACGGTGCCCGAGCTGGGCTGCCCGTGAAAGTTTTTATGCCGCAGGATGCACCTCCGGCTAATAAGAAAGAATCATTCATGGCTGGATCTGAACTTAATCTGGTGGACGGTTTAATTAGCGACGCCGGTAGAATAGCAGTCACAGTTGCTGAAGAACAGAATCTTTTTGACCTATCTACATTGAAAGAACCCTATAGAGCAGAGGGTAAAAAAACCATGGGTTTAGAGATAGCCATGCAGCTTGGCTGGAAAATGCCTGACACCATAATTTACCCAACCGGCGGCGGAACAGGGATAATTGGGATGTATAAAGGTTTCCAAGAACTACTAGAGCTTGGCTGGGTGTCTGGAACTCCTCCCAAATTCATAGCAGTCCAAGCCAGCGGTTGCCAGCCGATAGTAAAAGCCTTTAATGAAGGCAAAGACAGTGCCGAACCTTGGCCTAACGCTACAACCATCGCGGACGGATTGCGAGTTCCTGGCCCATTTGCAGACTATCTCATATTACAGGCTATCAGAGAAACAGGAGGAACTGCCCTCGCTGTCGAAGATGCAGACATGGTAGACGCAATGTATGAGCTAGCTACCGAAGAAGGGATAATAGCGTGTCCCGAAGGCGCTGCTACTCTGGTAGGACTCAAAGAATTACTGGAAACCGGTTTTATTAGCAGGGACGAAACTGTCGTCTTACTTAATACTGGGTCTGGATATAAATACTTAGACCTGATTAAAGAATCCAAATAGCGTTCTGCATGGTTCAACCAATAAAGGAGAGCAATGGACCGGATTAACGAGGTCGTTCTTGGCGCCCCGAGGGGGTTTTGCGCAGGTGTCGTTAGAGCCATAGATATCGTAAACCTATGCCTAGATAAATTTGGCCCTCCTGTATACGTAAAACACCAGATAGTCCACAATCCCTATGTAGTAGAAGAGCTTGAAAAAAAGGGTGCCATAACCGTGGACACGGTTGATGACATACCGGACGGCTCTATCGTTGTATTCTCTGCACATGGATCTCCTCCCGAAGACTTTGAAAACGCAAAAAAACGAGGATTGAAAATTATAGATGCTGTATGCCCTCTCGTTACCCGTGTTCATAACGAAGCCAAGAAATACCACAACGAAGGTAAGCGCGTTTTGCTGGTAGGTCATAAAGGACATCAAGAAGTCAAAGGTACTATGGGGCAGGCTCCTATGACATTAATTAGCGACGGTCAGGACCGTCTTATTCCACAATGGGATAGTTCCACAGATGTAGCGATAATCACCCAAACAACACTGTCAGTCCAAGACACATCAGAAGCTATAGCAGAAATTCAGAATTCGTTTAGTAACGCAACGGTGCGTAATGACATATGCTATGCAACTACCAATAGACAAGATGCTGTTCTTGCTATGTCCGGTAAAGTAGATATGGTGTTAGTCATAGGGGCGCAAAATAGCTCCAACTGTAACCGTCTAAGAGAAGTAGCAGAATCTCTAGGTGTAGATGCATATCTGATCAACGGACCATCAGAAATACATACCGAGTGGATCAAACCCGGCTATAGAGTAGGAGTCACCTCTGGAGCATCTACCCCTGAGATACTAGTAGATGAAGTGGTCAAAAGTTTAACCCCATTAAAAATAACCGTTATACCAGGAGTCGAAGAGAATATATCATTTCGCCTACCTGAAGAACTTCGATAGTCCAACAAGAAGATTAAAACAATTTACCATTCAGATCTAATAGGGCGTTCCATAAGGTCGGAGACTGCTAGATTGGGGTGTAATCCCTCAAAAAGGACACGATAAGTCACATCTACAATCGGCATCTCTACCCCCAAATTCAGAGAGATCTCCTTTGCAGCCATGGTAGAGTTAATACCCTCCGCAACATTATCCATTGATTCCGTTATGTCATGAAGACTTGCTCCGAGGGCTAATTGTTGACCAACATAGTGATTTCTACTCAGAGAGCTTGAACAGGTAGCAATGATATCACCAATGCCAGCAAGGCCCGCAAAAGTAATTTGTTGGGCGCCCATAGCTACGCCAAGCCTCGATATCTCAGCCAGTCCTCTAGTTATCAAAGCTCCTTTAGCATTATCACCAATACCCAGACCGTCGCAAAATCCAGCACCTAATGCAATCACATTTTTAAGGGCACCTGCCAGTTCTACTCCAACGACATCACTACTATCGTATACTCGGAATAGTGAAGAATTAAATGTTTCTTGAATCCTATTTACACTATCTAAGTCATACCCAGCTACGACAGCAGAAGCCGGACTTCCCATAACAATCTCTTTAGCTAGATTAGGACCTGACAAAATACATATTTGACTAGGATCACTATGGACTAACTCTTCGGACAACACTTCAGACATACGTTTGTTGGAACCAATTTCTAAACCCTTGGTAGCGCTAAGGACAACAGAATCAGTATTCAGAAACGGACTAATGAGTACCGCATTATTTCGGAGTGAATACGATGGGACAGCAATTACTATGATTTCACCGCCACCGACCACATCTTGAATATGATGAGAGACCATCAATCCGTCTGGGAATTTTATACCCGGTAAAAACCGATTGTTCTCACCATCTGAAATTAGCTTAGCCGCTTCATCTTCACTACGAGCAAGGATAGTCGTCGCGACACCATTCCGCGCAAGCATTATTGCAATGGTGGTTCCCCAGGTTGTAGTGCCTACAATAGTTACTTTTCTTCTCATCAACTAAATCGCAATTTAATAATTGCACTACTAAACAAATATTGTCAGGACCACTGGTTTCCTATCATTATATTCTAGTACCAGGTGTACCTAACCTGCGTTCGGTTCCCTCAATTAGGCGTTTTATATTATCTCTATGTTGCCAAATAATTATTGTCCCTGCTGCGATCCCGTATATACCATATTCTAATGAATACAGCCCGATAAATATCATAGCAATCAGCGACCCACTGGCACATATGACTCCTAATATTGAACCTAAAGAGAGATACCTAGTAAGTAGCGTAACAGGTATGAAAACCACAGCACCGATAAGGGCTGATACAGGGGCCATAACAGAAAGAGCTCCTAAACCAGTAGCAATTCCTCTGCCACCTCTAAAACTAAGAAATATTGGCCAATTGTGACCCGCTAATGCCATTAATCCAGCAAAAACTTCGCCATACCCTGCACCTAAGATATACCTAGCAACGATAACTACCGTCACTCCTTTAGACAAATCCAGTAACAATACAGGAACTGCACCTTTCCTACCAGAAGTCCTTAAGACATTAGACATGCCTATACGGCCGCTTCCATAATCTCGAATATCAACACCTTTATACCATTGAAGTACAAAATATCCCCACGGTATAGATCCCAAGAAATATGAGAGCCCTAGAACACATATATACTGGACTAACCTAGATGTCGATGGTAACAGTATTAGCCCAGCTGCTACCAATAGTATTAAAATTGGCAGTACTGTGATACAGAATAGTGTTGGACTGACGGGCCACGTCAACTTCTTTTGAATACTAACCTCAAATGGGTTCTGTCAAACCCGAACGTATCTCGAATTTTATTTTCCAAATACCGTTTATAAGAAAAATGCACTAGCCCAGGTTCATTCACAGTGAATAAAAATGTCGGAGGATTTATGTCAACTTGCCTTAATCTTGTTACTTGCAGCCTCTGGCCTCTATAACCTTTTACGGGCGGAGGATTATGATCAACCAACGCTTCCGCTAATAAATACTGGAGGTCTCGCGTGGGCACCCATCTTTTTCTCTCTTCATATAGATCTACTGCACCATCCAGAAGCCTATTTACACCTTCACCAGTTTTTGCTGATATAAAGGATATGGGAGCATATGGCATGAAATGAAGGCATTCCCTGATTTTTCGAACAGCCCTGCGTTTCGCATATCTATCAGTATCAGATATAAGATCCCATTTATTAACGACGACTATTATGCCTCTACACATATCCCAAGCTAGCCCAGTGATGTGAGAATCCTGAGAGGTTGCCAGCTCCGAGGCATCTGTAATCAACAAAGTGATATCACTCCGATTCACCGCATTGACCGATCGTAAAACACTATACTTTTCAATGCCCTTTTCCACTCTACCAGGCCTGCGTATCCCAGCGGTATCAATGACTGTCATGTCAGTCCCACAGTAAGTGAATGACGTATCTAACGCATCTCGAGTAGTTCCAGCTATATTGCTAACAATAGATCGGTCCTCACCAAGAATCGCGTTCATCAACATAGACTTACCTACATTAGTACGACCCACTATAGAAAGCTTAAGAGTCTCATCAGACTCTGCTTCCTCAGTCCGATCAAAACCCTGTGGATAATTTAGCGAATCCAGATAATGAGAGACTCTATCCATCAAGTCGTATATACCGTGATTATGAAATGCACTTATGAACACAGTCTCAGGTATACCCAATTGGTAAAATTCTGAAGCTATAGTCTCACGATTATCGTTATCAACTTTGTTAACAGCAAGGATGACCGGTTTACTAGACTGCCTTAACCGATCATTTATCAATTGATCAGAAGGGGACAATCCATCAATCGCATCAGTGACGAATATGATCAGATCAGCATCACTCATTGCCATATCAGCTTGTTCTTGGACCATCTCCCGAATATGTCCGTCGGGATTGGTCTCCAAGCCACCTGTATCTGCTAACAAGTAATTCTTATCGTGCCAGGTAACGCGCGATAGCAATCTATCCCTTGTAGTTCCAGAGACGTCAGACACTATTGCATGTCGCCTTGCTAATATCCGGTTAAAAAGTGACGACTTCCCGACATTAGGTCTGCCTACAATAGCAATTAATGGAAGATAACCGGCACTCTGGGAATTAGAATCCCCATATTCAAAACTATCATCAATCTCTGAATTTACATCTTGTACCATATGCTAATTATACAGCCCTTGACTATCTTTGCAGAATAAATTCCAATATCGCTTTCTGGCAATGAAGCCTATTATTGGCTTGAATATAAGCTACTGATTGTGGATGTTCGAGCATTCCTGCCACAACTTCCTCACCATAATGAGCTGGCATATCATGCATGAATATCGCATCCGGTTTAGCTTCGCGTAGTAATTCTTCATCTACAGTGTAGCCTGAAAAAACCTCGCGGCGAATATCAGACTCAGATTCATCACCCATGCTAGTCCAGACATCCGTATAAACTATATCAGCAGACTTCACTGCAGACAGTGGTTCAACACCAGCAGAGAGCAGACTGTTGGTGTTTGCAGACCTGCCTTTAGCTAGATCAAGAGATTCATCATCCAATCCGTAACCAATTGGAGAAGCTATAGCAAAATCCATACCTACCATTGGGAGACCTAGGCATAGGGTTCGGGCAACATTATTACCATCTCCAACGTACGCTAATTTTAGTGAGTTCAACCCACCTTTGCTTTCCGATATTGTTAAAAGGTCCGACATGATTTGGCACGGATGCTCCCAATCTGACAAAGCATTAATGACAGGAACACTCGAATAACAGGCCAATTCCTGAAGCATCGCATGTGAAAACACTCGAGCTACAATGCAATCTACATACCCTGACAATACTCTGGCTACATCAGAAACAGGTTCACGCCCGCCTAACCCTACTTCATCCGGGCCTAAATACAATGAGAATCCACCTAATTCTTGTATACCAATCTGAAAACTCACTTTGGTTCTAAGGGATGGCTTCTCAAAAAGCAAGGCAACTCTCATCCCATCAAGTGGCTTTAGGCTAGGCATATTTTTTAGTTCCTGCGCTCTATCAACAATTGAGATTATTTCTTGTGAGGTGAGATCTACAATGGATATGAAATCTCTTTTACCGGGCATCTATCTCCTCCTGCAGAAAAATCATATCTGAAATTGATACCCCATTCAAGGTAATTGCGAATAACATGCCTTTGGTTACAAAAAACACGATACATCACAATTCTGTTAATATCTACGAATCCAATCTATACAACTCGGAGGATTTGATGGTTAGTCCTAACATTGCGATCGGCACCAAAGGAGAAAGAAAAACATTTGTATGTGAGCATAACGTTGCTCCTCATGTTGATAAATTCAGTACTCCCTCAATGATTCGATTGATGGAGCAGGCGTCTAGCGACTCAGTACAAAAATACCTTGAAGATGATCAAGTAACAGTCGGTTTTGAAGTCAATATAAGACACATAGCTCCCGCGGATATAGGGGATACTATTACGGCATACGCAGAGGTCACAGAGATAGATCGTAACAGGATCAGCTTTCAAGTGAGCGCATTTACCGGTGACACAAAGATTGGTGAAGGAACACACAAACGAGTGGTGATAACTCCCAAAAAATAAAAAGGCGCCTCCATCAGAAGCGCCTTTTTACATCAGCCAACGGAAGTTTATAGGTTGAACTGAGGGTCTTGATAGCTGTGGTCCTTCAGGTATACCTGCAAGCGACCACGATTTGTATCACAAATTATCAAACGATTATTCTCACGGTCGAATAAACAACCTTGCGGCATTCGGAATTTCCTCTGCTGTTCAACCATATCCTGAACTTGATTACGCCTTTTCACCATATCAGGATTGGATTCTAAAGACATTTCACCCCAGGGAGATACATCAACGGCGTCACCATACAAGTATGTAATCGGCTTAGCATCTTTGTCATATATGACTACTCTCTCATTCATCCAGTCGACTACATAAACATCACCCTCATTGTCAATACAAACTCCTGTTGGATGATTTAGTGATCCTGATCCCTT
>JAPNTN010000190.1:0-7361 GCA_027249445.1 Dehalococcoidia bacterium
TGGTCTACCAGTTCCAGAACTTTCTTTTTGTCCACCAATAAACTACCGCTCACTGGAACCACTTTACTCGTGTTTATCAATGTCTCTAACCTGTCGACCACATTTATAATGTCTATGACGCCCTCCTTGCCCGGTTATTTATATTTTCGGTACCGGCTTCCCATATTTGGCATATACTGCTTCCGCAACTCGGGGAGTAACCATATCAGTTACATCCCCATTCAACAGAGCCACTTCTTTTAGCAAACTAGAACTAATAAACATATATTCCTGAGATGTCATAAACGAAACCATATCTACATTCGGCGCAAGCCTTCGGTTCATAAACGCCATCTCGAATTCATACTCAAAGTCTGATCCACTGCGCAATCCGCGCACAATAACGGCAGCTCCAACCTCTTGAGCAAACCTAACCACCAAGCCCTCAAACTCTACTACTTCAACATTACTCAGATGAGCGACAGATTCTTTGAACAAGCCCACTCTTTCGTCTGTAGTAAAAAGTAAGTTCTTCGACGGAGTGGAGTAAACAGCAACAATAACCCTGTCAAATAGCAAAGAAGCTCTTGCAGAGATATCTACATGACCTAGGGTTACTGGATCAAACGTCCCTGGATAAATAGCTGTTACCATACCTAATGACTACCTTTTCGAGTAAAACTCTACTAAGTTATCTCCATACCTTCGGTGAGACTCAAGACTTAAAGATCCGTAAGTTTCTGCAAGTTCACTATGTCTCGAATGCCCAACAATAACAGTGCCTCCGACCTCGACCAATCCCTCTGAATCAGAAATACTCTGAATGACATTCGCGGTAGTTTCCAATCGATATGGCGGATCTAACATAACCAAGCTATACGGCCCATTGAGATGAGGCAATACTCTCTTCACATCTCCACATCGAACATACGCCTTATCCTTGAAGCCCGTGTCTTCAAGGTTAGATTGAATAACTTGGCATTGGTTACTGTCTATTTCTACAAAATCCACCCAAGCAGCTCCCTGACTCAATGCTTCAATGCCGAGACTGCCGGAACCCGCGAATAAATCCAAAACTTTCTGATCTATAAACTCATAAGGATCTAATATATTGAAAATAGCAGACCTTACACGTTCAGTTGTAGGACGAGCCTTTGGAGAGAGAGTACCTCTAATCCGCCGCCCTTTCGCAGTCCCACCAATTACTCTCATTGAGGCTTTAGAAGGCATGATATCCAAAACATCTACATATTTTCCAGCGTTCCAGAAACGAATTTTGGGCAATTCTGTCGTAACTTCTATCAATCCATTGGCTACACTGAAAGTAGCTTAAATATACCGTGTGACTTATATTTGCAACAGTGACATTGATTGCGGATTTTAGAAGCTTTGTAAAAGCTTTTAGATGACAACCGATTTGGCCGCTATGCTATTCCAATCGCGCAACCTTTCTTATTACGTTGCTAAGCATTACAATAAACTCGGATTCGATACTACACAGAGAGACACGATCATCATGAAGTATCGCCAACAATTGGCGGATGCTGCTCCTGAAAGAAATACGATAGTAACCATAGGTGTTTTTGACGGCGTGCATAGAGGGCATTGCTATTTATTAAGCGAACTGCTCAAAGCGTCGCCACAAGATCATGATACAGCTGTCGTAACTTTCATAAATCATCCAGCATCAATAATAAATCCTGACTTCAAAGTAAGCTTCCTGACATCTACATCGCAAAAAGTGGAACTTTTGAAAGATCAGGGAGTGAAAATTGTAATCCCTCTGGATTTCAGCAAAAGCTTATCTGAAGTAACTGCACGAGACTTTGCTCAGATGCTAGTCGATTCGTTGAATATGAAAGGCTTAGTCCTCGGGCCCGACTGTGCAATCGGAAGAAACCGCGAAGGAGATGCAGACCTCTTAGAAAAACTAGGCCTCGAAATGGGTTTCTGGGTCAAGACCGTAACACCGTTTACAGACGACGGTAGAACAATCAGAAGTCGAGTCATCAGAGAATCAATATCCAACGGTGACATCGTTCAAGCCAATACTTTACTCGGTAGACATTTCCAGCTCTCAGGAACTGTAATACATGGAGATAAGCGAGGCCGCGAATTAGGATTCCCAACCGCTAATTTAAGTATAAACAACGATTTATTACTCCCTGGTGATGGCATTTTTGCGGCTTGGGCTCACATAAATGGAAAGAGATACATGTCCGCTACTAGTATAGGCATACGGCCTACATTTGGGCTAAGTGAAAGGCTTGTTGAAGCTTATATATTAGACTTTTCAGGAGATTTATATGGCCAAAATATCGATCTAAAATTCGTTGAACGCATCAGAGGACAAGAAGCTTTTCCGAATATAGAATCATTAATACATCAGGTAAACGCAGATGTGACTAATACAAGAGCTATCTTGACCGCGTTAGAAGGAGCTGATAGTGATTAGCGAATCCGAACTCGATATCATCACTAGAAAAGGTGTAAAAGAAATAATTTCCGAAACGGAATTTATCGAGATGCTTAAGGGTGGCAAACCCCTCAGATTAAAAATGGGATTCGATCCTAGTCGCCCAGATATACACCTAGGTCATGTCGTAGGACTAAGAAAACTTCGTCAACTGCAAGATTTAGGACATCAGGTAATACTTATTGTCGGAGATTGGACTGCACAGATCGGCGACCCGAGCGGACAATCTGCTACACGTCCCATGCTAACCCACGAACAAGTAGTCGCAAACGCTGAATCATACATGAGACAATTTTTTCAGGTAGTAGACAAGGACCGCACTCAAGTTGAATGGCAAAGCGAATGGTTTGGAAAGTTTACGCTATCTGACATATTGGGCTTAACAAGTAAATTTACAGTAGCGCAGTTCTTGGAACGAGACGATTTTGCGAAACGCTTTAGCGAACACAAACCGATTGCAATTACAGAATTGTTGTACCCACTACTGCAAGCTTACGACTCAGTAGCCATCGAATCAGACGTTGAATTCGGTGGCACCGACCAAATGTTCAATCTTCTGGTAGGAAGAGAACTCCAAGGCATGATGGGGCAAAAACCTCAACAATGCTTCTTAATGCCGATACTAGTTGGCACAGACGGTGTACAAAAAATGAGCAAAAGCCTTGGTAATTATATTGCATTAGAAGAATCCGCCGATGATATGTACGGGAAAGTTATGTCCCTACCGGATAACCTGATAGTTCCATATTTTGAGTATCTGACTGATATAAAAACATCAGATCTAGAAGCCATTTCCTCTGAAATATCAGAAGACCGCGCAAATCCAATGGAATTCAAAAAGCAGTTATCTTGGGATATCACCAATTCTTTTCATGGACGTGAATCGGCCACTGACGCACAGACCAGATTCGAGGCCGTAGTACAAGGCCGAAATATACCTATCGACATACCCACATACGATGTATCAAACCTGTTAAGCTCTCAAGCTACCCCCCTGAACAAACTACTAGTAGAAACAGGGCTAGCAGCTAGCAGCAGCGAAGCCAAAAGATTAATTAATCAGCAAGCAGTAGAGTTGATTAGAGAATCTGAAGAAGCAGCTGTTCTTGATAACAACCAGATTACTTCCTGGCACACCGGTGACATAATCAAGGTGGGCAAACGAAGATTTGTTAAACTCGTTTAATAATTTGCAAGCATAAATTCTTGTTTTCAGAGTGATGTTTTGAGTACAAACAACGAGCAGCAACTAGAAAATTTAGTTCACGATTGGCAGCTTAAATCAGACTCTTTGTCCCAACGAAAATCTAAATACAAAACTCTATCGCAAATAGATGTAAACCCGCTATACACACCAACGGATTTGGCCGACAGTATAGCTTGGAACGATAATGGCTTCCCCGGAGAATATCCTTTCACACGTGGCATTCATCCCAACGGCTACAGAAGTCGACTCTGGACTATGCGCATGTTCGCAGGGTACGGACTACCAGAGGAAACAAACGAGAGATTTAAATTCCTTTTAAATAATGGCCAGACCGGACTGAGCGTAGCTTTTGATATGCCTACGTTATACGGCTACGACACGGATGACCAGCGAGCATCAGGAGAATTCGGAAAATGTGGAGTAGCAGTCTCCTCTCTATCAGATATGGAGACATTATTCGAAGGGATAGAGCTAGATAAAATTACGACGTCTATGACTATAAATAGCCCAGCTGCGATAATTTGGGCCATGTATATAGCACTTGCGGAAACACGTGGTATTCCTATAGCTAAGTTAGGTGGAACCCTACAAAATGACATACTCAAGGAATACATTGCCCAAAACGAATACATATTCCCGCCTGAGCCCTCCATGCGCCTAGTAACCGACACTATAGAATTTGCGACAAAACATATGCCATTATGGAATCCCATCAGCGTGAGCGGATACCATATTAGGGAAGCAGGAGCAAATGCCGTACAAGAGTTAGCATTCACACTAGCAGACGGATTTGAGTATATACAGCACTGTATCGATCGCGGACTAGATATTGACTCATTCGCACCTAGGTTCAGCCACTTCTTTAACGTACATAACAATCTGTTCGAAGAGGTTGCGAAGTTCCGCGCAGCACGGAGAATATGGGCGAAAGAACTAAAAAACACCTATGGAGCACTAAACGAAAGGTCACAATGGTTGAGATTTCACGCCCAAACATCTGGGGTAGCATTAACAGCTCAGCAGCCTGAAAACAACGTAATTCGAGTCACCATACAAGCGCTTGCTGCGGTGCTAGGTGGCTGTCAATCACTACACACCAATGCTAAAGATGAAGCATTGGCATTACCATCCGCAGACGCAGCCCTTCAAGCATTACGCACTCAACAGATTATCGCCAGTGAGAGTGGTATAACTGACACAGTTGATCCATTAGGAGGCAGTTACTATCTTGAATCTTTAACTGATCAAATTGAAAGTGAGGTATACCAATATTTCACACAAATCGATAGTCTCGGCGGAGTTATACCAGCTCTTAAGCAGGGCTTCTTCCAGCAAGAAATCGCGGAGTCAGCGTTTCTATATCAGACTGAAGAAGATAAGAAAGAACAAATCCTAATCGGGGTAAATCAATACCAGTCCGAAGAACCTGTCAATATACCGATACTTAGAGTAGATACTGCAGGAGAAGCTCAGCAAATAACCAATCTCAACCACGTACGATCTACTAGAGACAACACCCTAGTACAATCCAAATTAAATGAGTTACGAAACAACGCAAAGGGCTCATCCAACTTGATGCCTTCACTCATCGAAGCATCCAAAGCATATGCTACGCTGGGGGAGATGATGGGAGTGCTTAGAGAAGTATTCGGGGAATATCAGCCATCCTGGAATTTCTAATACCCCCCAACTTCCATTATTTAATTCCGGTTAAACAACCTAAGACGCAGATTCCTCTTTGGCCCTTTTTGCATCTTCTATGACTTTTTGTTCAATATTCTGAGGAACTGGCTCATAATGATCAATTTCAAGACTGTACGTCCCTCTCCCTTGCGTTAACGATCTCAAGTCCTGAGCGTACCTTTGAACCTCTGAATGAGGCACCTCAGCTTCGATCACCGTATATTTATCCTCTGGTGTCATACCAAGTATACGTCCTCTTTTGACATTCAAGTCGCTCATAACTTCGCCGGTGTACGCTTCTGGAGCATTAATCGTCAGCTTGACTATTGGTTCCAAAAGAATCGGACTAGCATCCAACATTCCACTCTTTAAAGCTTGAGAGCCCGCGATTTCAAAGGCCATGCCTGATGAGTCCACGTCGTGGTAGCTACCATCGTATATGACCGCTTTCACATCCACTACAGGGTACCCGGCAACTACACCCTCTTCCATGGTTTTGACAACACCTTTCTCTACAGATGGTATGTATTCTCGCGGCACTTTTCCCCCAACTATTTCCGATCCGAATGCAAATCCTTCGTCTCTTTGCATTGGTTCAACTCGTAACATTACATGACCATATTGGCCATGCCCACCGCTTTGTTTCTTGTGTCTGTACTCCGATTGTGCAGTCCGTGTAATTGTTTCTCGGTATGGCACTCTAGGCAACCTAGTTAATAGCTCAGCACCAAACTTACGTTTAATCTTATCAACAGTAACATCTATCTGCGCTTCTCCCAAACCAGTCAAAACCATCTCACCAGTATCAGGCTGCCTGCTTAAATGCAAGGTTGGATCTTCCTCAACAATGCGTGATAAAGAAGTGGACATTTTATCCAAGTCCGCCTTAGTTGCCGGAGACACTGCTACGCTATAAAAACCCACAGGAAATCTCAACTTACCAAACGCAACTGGTGTATCCTTGGTACATAAAGTGTCTCCAGTAACAGTAGACGACAACTTCCCTACTGCACCCATATCACCTGCGCACACTTCCGACACATTCTCTTGCGATTTCCCCCTAGGCAAATATAGCTGCCCAATTCTTTCCGCTTGTTTCTTTTCACTATTCCAGACTTCCGAATTACTGCTGATAGTCCCATCGTAAACCCTAAACACTGATAATTTGCCAACAAATGGATCAGCTGTTGTTTTAAATACAAATGCTGACATTGGAGAACTTGAATCAACACTAAGATCAATTTGCTTTCCTGAGTCATCAGACAAATCTGGTTTTATTCCGTCGATGGGCGACGGCATATATTCATGGATAAACTCAAATAACTCTTGAGTACCCAAATTTTTGGCTGCAGATGTTATTAAAATCGGCACCAAATTGCCCTGCTGTATAGCGCTCCGAGCTCCTGATAGAATCTCTTCTTCGCTGAGATCTCCACCTTCAAGATATTTATCCGCGAGATCATCATCTGCTTCTGCTATTGCTTCTATTAGCCTGTCTCGCCATAAGTCGAATTCTAATTGCAAATCTGAAGGAATATCACTTGAAGGAGTTATTACACTGATCACATCAGTAAATGCCTGTTCCATTCCTACAGGAATCTGAAACGGGACGCATTTGGTGCCAAAAGAGCTTTGAATACTATTCACAGTTTGCGTGAAATCAGCATTTTCTCGATCCATTTTATTTATTACAATTACAATGGGCAGCTCATGCGTTTCACATAAATCCCATGCCCGTTCAGTACCCACATCCACACCTGACTGTGCTGTCACCAATATGGCGGCGCTCTCAACTACTTTGACAGCAGCAACCATTTCTCCAATAAAGTCTTCGTAGCCAGGTGTGTCTAGAAAATTAACCTTCTTATTATCAGCAGTACAGGCAATAAGCGTCGTTTGTATACTGCTACCACGTTTTATCTCTTCAGGCTCATAATCTGAAACCGTGTTTCCATCTTCTACGGTGCCTTGCCTGGTGATCACACTATTATTAAATAACAGGGCTTCACTCAAAGA
>JAPNTN010000191.1:0-9259 GCA_027249445.1 Dehalococcoidia bacterium
TTAGAAGGGCCTGGTGTCTGGGAAATGAGCATAGATGTGATGAGTCCACTTGGCCGAGTGGCCATTCAGGTACCGTCCCAAACCATCCCGCGCCCCCGACTCTCCCAGTCAGGTAGCCTAGTATTTATAGGAGTATTCGTGGTATTGATTGGAGCTACAGTGTACGCGACTTTCAGTATTCGGAGAAGTATGAAAGCCCGAGAAAACATTAATGCGAGTTAAACCATACTACCTTGTAGCAGGTCTCCTATCATTATCCACATGTATGTTCCTCAATAGTTCTAAGGCATACGCTCATGGTGGGATCGAACCAGGAGACAACCTACTTCTTGCTTGGAGCAACAATCCATTCCCAAGCCTTATTTTATTAGTAGTTGCTTATATATACGTGAATGGGTTAAGGAGATGGAACAATCCTAGCCATCCAATCAATATTTGGCAGAAAACATGTTTTTTTTCAGGTCTGGCATGTGTATTTATAGCTCTACAATCTCCAATAGACCCTCTAGCTGAGCATCAATTCTCTATTCATCAAGTTCAACATCTACTCCTCAGAATGATCGGCCCCCTACTAATACTATTAGGAGCACCACTAACTCCTATACTGAGAGGAATGCCCAGGTGGGCTCTAATGAATATAGTCAGGCCTACCGTAGGAAACGGACTCATAAGAATTCTTTATTTTAAAATTACAAACCCTGTACTTACGTCAGTAATTTTTATGGGCTCATTGTATATGTGGCAGGTTCCGTTTCTGCACAACTTAGCGGTACGAAACGACGTTTTCCACGAATTCATGCATTTTTCCATGCTGTTCTCAGGATTATTATTCTGGTGGATAGTGATAGACCCTAAACCTCACAGGTCTAGACTTCATTATGGGCTCAGAGTCTTATTCCTAGGACTGTTAGTACTACCAAACACTCTTCTAGGAGCAATCATCACATTCTCTCGCAGTCTACTATATGAATCTTACTACGAATTTCCTCAACCTTTTGCCTTGGCTCCCATGCTAGACCAACAAATTGGGGGTCTAAGTCTATGGGTAGTCGGCGATATGATGTGCATATTAGTAGCCGGTATCACTATGATTTTCTGGTACAACAATGAGAAGTCTCTAGATCAAGTTCCATAAAAAAATCAGATTGTCTTCTTGACCCAAGTACTGTTCAACTTTAGGATATAGCCCAGCTAACTGTTACAACTCTAGAGGAGATCCCAGTGACAACCTATTTGAACCGGCCCCACCCAAAATTTGATTGGTTTATACCAATAGATGGTGACGGATATAAAGCCGGTACCCTGCAGGCAGAAAGAGAACCTACTTTCAAATATCTAAGCGAAGTAGTTCAAACAGCCGAGAATCTTGGTTTTTATTCTCTATTAATTCCTACCAGATTTGCCAACGGGCTATTTTCAGAAGACGCACCTCTCGCTGAAACTTGGACCATGGCAACTGCTCTAGCAGCCGTCACAAAAAAAATTAGATTTCTGATAGCGGTGAGACCTGGATTTATCTCTCTAGGTCTTTTCGCTCAAATGGCAGGAGCTTTACACGAAATCTCAAATGGTCGTATCGACATCAATATCGTTCCCGGCGGGATACAAAACGATCTAGAAAGAATTGGCGAAACCAGTGACCATTCCACTAGATACCAGCGGGCCGAAGAATTTATAGATGCGTGCCGAACTCTCTGGAACACGGAAGGCCCCGTCTCATATGAAGGTTCATTCTACAAGTTGAACGGTGCATATTGCTCACCATCTCCAGGTTCTAATCCGCCACGTTTTTACTTGGGAGGAGTGTCAGACAATGCCATAGGTCTATCCTCGAGACAAGCCGATGTACATCTGGGATGGATAGAACCTCTCGAGAACACCGAAAAGAGGTTGATCCAACTTAAAAACGCATTTGAGACCTCCGAACGATCTCCTTCGTTTGGGTTAAGAACACACATCATAATGCGCAATACAGAAGAAGCCGCATGGAAAGCTGCCGAAGACCTAATATCAAGTGCTGATCCTATAGTGAAAGCGCAAAGACGATCGTCAATCGAAGGCACTGTGATGGTCGGACAACAAGCTCAGGCAGTTAAAGCGCCAGACCATCGTCTTGGAAAATATCTATGGAACGGGCTTTCAGAGGTAAGAGTAAACTGCGGAAGTGCCTTAGTAGGAACGCCAGAACAGATATGCCAAGAGTTACTAAGTTACTGGGGTTTGGGCATCGATGAATTCATATTATCGGGTTTTCCTCACGTTGAGGAATGCCACAGGGTCTCAGAAGAATTACTGCCAATGCTGCGCGGTGCAATCGAAAATAAAATCGATCGGGATTCTAACTAGCAGACAAAACCCTGACTGTTAGAATCCTCGCTCTATATTAGGCTAATCCTCGATGAACCAATTAAGAATGACAACTTGGTTACTGCCGAAGCACCTACGCTACTCCTGGGTAAACCTGTCTATTATTTTTATAGGGGCGTGCATTGGCTTAGTATCTGTTGGGTTAGGGTACATTTACTCTCAAGCCATATCAGAAGCAGGGCTCCAGCACGCAGTTGCGTCAAGTTCACCCGGGTCGTTAAACATTCGGGTTACTACTCAAAACAGACCAATTGCTCCTGAAGCTTATTCAGCACTCCAAGAATCAATAGAACGAGTTGTCGACAACAATATCGGATTTCTCGTCCAGAATTTCGCAAGGAATGGACGCACACAATCAAATTTGTCTATTACAAACGATCCCATGGATACTCTATCTTTATTTGGAGGACCTATTGGAAGGCCATTTTTCCTAACTGACTTTGAGAAACATAGTAATTTAATTGAAGGAACTTGGCCCAGCACCGGGGAGACAGAGCACCTAGATAACCATTTGCAGATCGACACAGTCATTGGAAATGATATTGCCAAATTGATGCATTATTCCCTAGGTGATACCGTCTACATATTGCCATACAAAGGTGATACATCTGAATTGATTATCATGAATATAGTTGGCATAGCGGAACCAAACGATCCTCAACAAGAATATTGGATGGGAACGCCAAGTTATTTCACCATTCAAAAAGTCAATGACAAACCAATTATCCCGTTTTACGTAAATGAAGATGACTTCATAAACAAAATAGGAAATAAATACCCCAACATGGTAGGGGATTACGAATGGCTAATATTTATAAACGCCAATGTGATCACACCAGACATAGTAGTAGCAACTCAAGGAGCCCTGGAAAATCTAGAGACCGAAATAAATAAACAATTCCCTAGATCAACAGTTTTAACTTACCTTGAGAACAGCCATCGATCAGGTCTTTTAAGCAAGTACACTAAAAATAAATTGCTCGCCCAGATACCTATATTTCTGTTTATATCATTGATACTAGTTGCTGATTTCTATTTTTTAATAACTATCATTACATTGTTTGGGCAGGGCCAATATACAACCTCCAGTTTAATCAACAGTCGAGGAGGTAATTTTCAGCAAATATTTATTCTGCAAAGCGGTACATATTTTTTAATCATTCTCGCCGCATTCTTAATCTCCCCATTTTTGACTGATATTATCGCAGACATCTGGCTACTAAACAGCATACCCTCCGTTTCAGACTTGGGAGGCAACCTACTCTTTAGCAATCCATACCTATGGGTTTGGACGGGTTGTGCCGCTGCGATCACACTATTAGTGTTACTAATCAGTGGCGGATTAGCCCTTAAGCGTACATTAGGACTATCTCTGGACAACAAGTCACGACCTTCCGTAACTCCTATAATCCACAAGTTCTATCTAGATGGACTAATAGGGATCTTGTTTCTTTTACTCCTATGGCAAACCCAGTCAAAGTCTGGATTTGTTGAGGAGGATATTTCCGATAAGAGCCTGTTTGTTGAACCTAGTCTTCTAATAGGACCAGCCTTAGGCTTTTTGCTAGGCGGCCTACTGTTGATGCGATTAGCTCCATATATCCTGAAGATAATAGCCTTTGCAATCAATTTTTGGGCTCCATCATGGGCGGTATATACACTGACCAAGATGAGCAGAGATCCTTTCGGGTATTCTGCTGTGTCTGCCATATTGATGTTATCCATGGCACTGGGGGTGTTCGCATCCGCGTTCCAACCAACATTATCCAACCTAGAAAGTTCTCAAGCCCTATACGAGATAGGGGGTGATCTAGTCATAACTGATATATCATTCTCGAAAGTAAAACAAGATGAGGAACTTGCGAAATTAACTTCTATACCAGGAGTTCAACATATAAACCCAATACTTAGGGAGAATGTAAAACTCATTGATCAGAAAAAGAACAAAGCAAGTTATCTATTAGCTATAGAACCCTACAATCTCGGAGGTACATCCTGGTTCAGGGAAGATTTCTCAGAGCATTCTTCTAGTCTGGATGAATTGATACGACCAATGATGTCAGAATCAATAAACTTTCCAGCCACGCGCGACGGAATCCCGATCCCTGATAAAGACCGTTATATAGGAATTAAAGTTAATGTCGATGTACCAGATTTTGTGAGGAAGAATCAGTGGATAAAGTTTACAGCCAGAATTTCAGACTCATACGGACACTACACGAACATTGAGTTAGGTGAAATCGCAACAGGAACACACACCCGTGAAACATATGAGACATTATCAGCCTCACTACCATCACAATTTAATCTCATACCACCGCTATTAGTAACATCAGTATTTGTGACCGCATCACCATCGTCTAACATACCTAGTGGTTCAATTCATATTAGTAGTCTTATTTCTGGGGACGATACAATTAACGAATTCCACACTTCTATTCCAGAGTTTAATAGCATACAACAATGGAAATTATTACCGAATACAACACAAACTCCTGACAGTTTGAAAACATTCCAAACACCGTCCGATAGTGAACTATCAGGGCTCACATTTTCCTGGTTCTCGGATTTGAATGGGGATGAGCGAGGCTTATTTGTACCGACAGGACCATTTCCGTTGCCCGCAATAAGCAGCCCAGAGTTCTCTATTGGGGACATAGTACATATACAAGCGGGAAGGGAAATAATCCCACTAAAGGTGGTTGGAACAACACAGTTTTTTCCAACCATTAGCCCAAGGTTAAAACCCTTCTTCATTGTGCCCGTAACTGAGTACGTAAACTACGCGACGAGAATAGGAAGGCCGTATAAAGGCCCTGAAGAGTTTTGGCTATCCCTAGAAGAAAATGCTGACAGAAAACTTATTGCCTCTACATTAAACGAAAGGTTATCCAACTTTATAGAAGTGAAAGATAGGGATGCATCCGTTTCTATGGCTCTAAATAACCCTCTATCAGGAGGAGCGTGGCGAAGCCTAACATTGGTCGCCATGTTTGTCTTGGTATTGACCTCGCTTGTATCGCTGACTACACATGGAGTACTCACTTCATATCGAACCCGTACAGATGTTGTAGTGACGAGAGTCCTTGGATTAACAAAACCACAAATGATATTGTCCTTAATAATTGAAAAACTATTTATCTGCTTAATTGGAATACCTGCGGGCTGGGCTATGGGAACCATGTTTTATTCGTGGATACTTGGCTATATGGACACTACACAATCTGGGCAGCCCATAGTCCCCCCGATGATAATAGATACTCAGCTAAATATCGTAATAGTTTCTTTATGTTTAGTACTGTTATCGGCAATAGTAGCCGTCGTATTGGCATCTCTAATCGGATTGCATCACAAAACGTCTGATATACTGCGGTCCGCTGATTAGTTACCGCATCAATAAATCACGAGCATATAGTTAATAAAATGTCTTTAATAAAACTCGGATATATCATAGCTATAAGAAGAATTATTTCGGCGTGGCATATAGAAGCGATTCTATTTATTGGTATCTTCCTAGCCGTGACATTACTCTCTAGCAGCGTAGTATTCTCTCAACTATTGTCTGAAGTGTCACTCAGTCACACACTATCGAACAGCAAACCAGACGACAAACAGTTATGGCTAAGGTCTTTCAGCGACTTGAAGTCATCACAACCCAAAGACTCTTCATCTATCTACTCGCAAAACACCGGGTTTATAAAGCAACGGGTAATAGACAAACTCAGGTCTTTCACCAGTGACCACCACTTGATTCTTGAAACCGCAACGTTTTTCTTTGAAGGTTTACCAACCCTTTCCGAAGACGACCAGGTCAGACCCAGAGGAAAAGTACAATATCTGAGCTCTCTGGATACATCCGACAAATTTTCTCTGGAAGCAGGCACCTGGCCTGACACATCTGATGATACTGGGTCTCCCATGCAAGTCGTAGTAGATCAGACAGGATCCAAAATTTTGGAAATTGGAATTGGAGACACATTCACGATATTCCCATCATCGCAAACTCAACAATTAGGGAGTACAACAGATGTAGTAGTTGTCGGAATATTTTCGAGAGCAGATCCGGACTCAGATTATTGGAACGGGAGAGAGGGTGATTTCAGCTATGTCGATCAAAGGTGGAGTATCGTCCCTTTATTCACTACAGAATCAAACATTACCGTCAAATTAGCTGATTCATACGATGGCCTCTATACGAATACAACCTGGCTAGTAAATATGGATCCACGGAAGATCCATGCAGGCGATGTAAATCAACTGATACGTACAATACACAATATCAGATCAGAAACTGCAACAAGCTTGGTTCACGGCACCATATCTGTGAAACTGGATAGACTACTTGAAGCCCATGAAAAAGAGTTAACTGTATCGAGGATTCCTCTTTTACTAATGGTGTTCTTGGTCAGCGGAGTTCTGGTATACCATTTATTATTAATATCTAATCTCACAATAAAGTCCCGATCATCTGAAATTGCGATTTTAAAAAGCCGAGGCGCAGGGAATTGGCAACTTGCTACCTTGATATTAATAGAAGGGTTAGTATTATCCATACCCGCCATAGTTCTAGGAGTTTTTCTCTCTCCCATAATAGCTGACGTGTTAGGATCTCTTTTCTTTCAGGCTTCCCAAACAGAAAAGACCTCACTGACCCTATTATCTAGCGGTATAGGAATATTAGGAGCCCTGCTAGCAGTTTCGGTACTAACATTATCAACTTTTATCGTATCTAGAAAAGGAATAGTTGAATTTCGTCAAACCGGATCACGGCCTGCGCAAACACCGTTTATACAAAGGTATTATCTTGATGTCCTATTCCTAATAGTCGTAGGAATATTATGGTGGCAGGCGCATAACAAAGGGTCATTTATCATACAGTCCCAAACAAGTGATACTTTAAGTATCGACTATTCACTACTGATTGCCCCGATCGCTGGATTCATAAGCATTAGCCTATTAGTACTTAGATTTTTCCCAGTCATTGTCGCAATAATCGCAAAGTTGCTCGAACCTGTTGCTCCAATATGGGCAGTTCATGGTGCCAGGAAAGTTTCTAGAGACCCGATTGTACCAGGCAGTCTAGTAGTCCTGATCATGCTGGCAACTTCCTTAGGGGTTATAGGTAGTTCCTTTAGTTCAACTTTACTAAAGAGCCAATCAGATCAAGCAATGTATCAGGCAGGATCAGATATTCGAATAACACATAGATCCTCTCCTAGTATTGAAGCCAGCACAGCGCTAGACACATTCTTAACTGATGATAAAAATATCGACAACGTAGCCTACGCACACCGCGTAGACGGACATCTAAATACGGATGGATTCGTATCAACGAAAATATCCACTCTAGCAATCGACCCAATTGCCATAGATGAAATTGCATGGTCTCGGTCAGATTTCGTCGAATCATATCATTCAGACAATCTAAGCAACGCAGTACTTCCAGATAAATCCATATGGGAGTCGGATGGCATAGATATACCAGTTGATTCAGAAGGCTTATCCGTATGGGTAAGGCCAAATCGGCCATATCAACTACTAACGCTCACCGCTAGGTTAAGAGATTCTTCAAACAATTATTTCGATCTTCCCATTGGACAGTTGTACTTCAAAGAATGGAAAAATTTGAGTGCCAGGTTTGACAGTCTAGACGATATCACTCCAACACGTAGGCGGGCTGCTAATAATAAGTTTAGAGGCATTCCCACATTCTCAGACCTAAAACAACCATATACCCTACTAGCCCTCCATCTGACCAGCAGCGCCGGAATAGAAGAAGCGGGAGCTATCTTTGTTTCGGAAATGACGGCATATGCACATACAAAACAAACACTGCTTACTGACTTTACTAACACCGAAAACATACATGTTATCGAGGACCACACTCGACCAGGTTTATACGATATTAGTCAGAATACGTCTGTAGTGCGAGATCAAGAAGCCCATTCCCTTAGATTCGGATGGGCTCCTGGTGGAAATGGATTGCGCGGCATTAGATTCGGAGACCCAGAAGCTCCAATTAAATCAATAGTGAGTCATGAAATACTGGAACAATCCAATTCCAGAGTAGGAGACGTTATTACCCTTGGAATGTCATCGTATTCAGTACCCATCAAAATTAACGCGGTCGCAAAATACTTTCCTACTCTAGACCCTAAATCAAATCCTTTTGTCATAGTCGATAGGAATAGTTTTGAATATTATTCAAACACCCATAGCCATCGTATTACACCTGGACCAACTGAAATATGGGGTAGTTTCACCACTTCAGACGTCAAGACTGATCAGATTACAGATTCCCTTATACAGTCAAAAATAACGCTCCCTAATATACATTTTGCACAACAATTTATTGAACAAAGCTCTGCCAAACCCGTTAAAAACGCAAGCTGGGGAGGCCTACTCATTTTGATGTTTTTGACACTCATAATAGCCAGCGTATGCGGCATAATTATGTTTTCGTACCTTGATGTAATACAACGCCAGGGTGAATTTGCATTAATCAGGACCCTAGGATCGTCAAAGCATCAAGTTTTATTCGCTGTGTGGTTTAGCCTATTAATAATTTTTGCCTTTGGAATAGTCTTAGGGACCTGGGTTGGGCAATTAATTGGTTCTAGCATACTACCCCTTCTTGAAATAGCAGAGGATGGCAAACGTATTACTCCACCAATGTTACTGCAGATGAATTGGATATCCCTTTCTTTAACATATCTCATGCTATCTGCTGTTATATTGGGTACTACAGTATGGCTGGCATGGTTTACAGCTAAAATAGACATCCAAAGGGTACTCAGAGCAGGGGAATCCGCAAGATAAATCCTATTGTAAAACAAACACGAGGCAGCTAATAACAATGACTACATCTCAAAAACTAAATATTTCACTATCC
>JAPNTN010000192.1:0-3829 GCA_027249445.1 Dehalococcoidia bacterium
CCTACTCCTACTCCCGTGCCTACTCCTGCCTTCACACTTGGGCCACTCGAATCCGTTTACCGAGGGTTATACCTTAAAGAATATCAATCCACTGATAGAAGCACATATTTTTCAGACTCCGTTCCTCACGAGCTAGTTATAGATCTGCATAATCACGTATCAGAAACTGCAGCGATATTAAATAGTGAGCTGGAGAGTAGTCTCGACCACTACGCAGACCTCTATCTTATTGAGGACACGGAGAGTTTCGATAAGGTCAGGAAGTTCTTAAATATAGATAGCGGGGGTTTCCAACCTGCAGGATTCTTCATAGCCGCTTGCAATCCTAATCCAATTGCAGTAGACACATGTTATGGAGGAATCTATGCGGATCTCTCTACAGGAGATTATTCATGGCAATTGCGAATGGTCTCCCATGAATACACTCATTCATTCATAAACAAGACCCTTAATGAAAGATGGGAAATACTAGCTATATGGCTAAATGAAGGGTTAGCTCAATGGATCGAAAATAAAGTCGTCCCACACGATGGGGGATATTCGGCTAGACTCGCAGCTGAAGATGACAATTTGTTTCCCTTATCATCTCTAGAAAGGGTTCAAGATTGGAATCGACGTAGTGGTGAAGATGTTAACCTTCAATATTCGCAAGCACAAATGGCCGTAACGTACTTTATAGAAGAATTTGGTGGCCCAAAACTACTAGAGTTGATAACCGATAGCGCTAGAAGTGGATCAGTTGATTTCTCGATGCGCGCGTTAATTGGAATCGGATACCAAGAGTTTGAAAACAATCTGGTTGACTGGCTTAAGAGCAATTAAGGATACATCCAAAAAATCTCGCCAAATCAGCCCTTAATGTGTCCTAAAGAACTGTGTATATATCTGTACAGGTTCGACCCACAGGGACACGGCTATTATAATAACTACCATGTTTATTATTACTTGGCATAAGAGCGCCGTATATTTCATCCAACGAAAACTTGGGCTATCTACCTATTGGCTGGCATGGCTAGCTTTCACTAAAGGTTTAATACTAGGGATTCTTATCTACCATTTTTTCCTGAGGTAATCTCAAATAACCATCCCTGACAAATTAGACAGAGTACAAAACCTAGATTGAAGCGTACCAATTTGCTATGGCTAGACCAATATCTCTAGGACAGTCTTCCTGTAAGAAATGAATACCAGGTACAGTTACCTCATCCTGGTTGTTCCATGTGCGGCAGAATTCACGCTGAGATCCGATTAGTATTGCCCCAGGGTCCGCGTTGATGAATAATTTTCTGATAGTACTCGACTGCAACCAAGTTGCATAATCATCTACTATTTTGTGAACATCTCTCGGTGCTCCTTCTATAGGTATTTCTCTTGGCCATGTTAGAGTGGGCAAACGGCTTTCTCCCCGGTTGAGATACGGCTTGCGATATACACTCATCTCGTTATCACTCAAAGACCGAAATATACTCCCAGGCAAAATCCGCTCAACAAAAAGATTCTTTTCCAATATCATCTCTTCGCCAGTAGCACCTCTCATACCCTGAAAGATGTTTCTGGAAGGTTCCGGCCACATTTCCCACGTTAATGGCTGGACAATTGCTTCCATATAAACAATTCCTTTAATGCGTTCTTGATTCCGATGTGCCCAATCAAATCCAAGTGCCGAGCCCCAATCATGGAGCACCAGAGTTACATTGGACTTTAAGTCCATTGCATCGAACCACGCATCAAGATATCTTCGGTGATCGACAAATCTGTATGAGCCCGTGGGAGATTTATCAGTATCCCCCATGCCCAACAAATCAGGAGCAAAACATCTACCAACGCCCTCCAAATGAGGAATGATATTACGCCACAGATAAGAAGATGTGGGATTTCCATGCAGGAAGACTATCGGGGCTCCTGCTCCAGCATCGATATAGGACATCTGAATATCCAACACAGAAACGCGAGACCTAGGATATCTGTCTTCAGCTGATATATCTTGAGTCATATAAACTCCCCAAATTTGCGACTTCTGACTACTTCGTACAGTTTAACAGGCGCCATAATATAAACTGATGGTATCTCAGGTGATATCATATGTCAGTCATGTTTAGGAAACCACGATAATGCCGGATGCATCTAAATATCCGTGTTGCTCAGCAAGTAGAAATACAGGCGAGGAAATAGAACACAGCGTCATAAATCCTACTGAACATACTCTTGTGAACGCTGGCATTCCCGTCGGAATGGCCTATATTAGCGGAGGTACCTTCGCAATGGGCACCGATGACACGCTAGGTTACCCTTCAGACGGTGAAGGTCCTGTACGAGATGTACATCTAAACCCCTATTACATCGATACCTGCAGTGTCACAAATTCCCAGTTCGAGAAATTTGTACAAAACACTGGATATGTGACCGAAGCAGAACATTACGGATGGTCATTTGTATTCAAGGGATTAGTATCACCTGATATTGCTAGAACAGTCCAAAATCATCCGATCGAAACACCCTGGTGGTGGGTGGTAAACTCCGCAAACTGGAAGAATCCCGAAGGACCGGGATCAAGCATACGGAACCGAAAAAATCATCCAGTAGTGCACATATCATGGAATGACGCTGTTCAATACTGTAATTGGACTGGCAAACGATTGCCCACTGAAGCGGAATGGGAATTTGCCGCTCGAGGCGGCTTGCCGCAGATGACATATCCTTGGGGAAATGAACTTACCGACAGAGGCAAACATCTTTGTAACATATGGCAAGGCACTTTTCCAGAACACAACACTCAGACTGACGGCTATCTGGGAACAGCACCTGTTAAAGCCTTCAAACCCAATAATTTCGGACTGTACAACATGGTTGGAAATGTTTGGGAATGGTGTTTCGACTGGTTTAGTATAGATCACACTAATCAAAGATTAAGGGATCCTCAGGGATCTCCTACCGGGACCCATAAGAGTATGAAGGGTGGCTCATATCTGTGTCATGAGTCATACTGTAACCGCTACAGAGTGGCTGCCAGGAGTTCCAATACACCCGACAGCTCTACTGGCAACCTGGGATTCCGATGTGTACAAGATGTCGTGACAACTGATACCAACATAGAACTATTACAGTAAAACGGGAGATAAAAATAAATGGCCAAAAAACCAAATCTGGTCTTCATTTTTAGTGACCAGCAACGTCAAGATACTATGGCATGTTACGGCAACGATTGGATTAATACTCCAAATCTGAATGCCCTTGCACTTCGTAGTTTCGTATTCCGAAATGCCTATGTTACCCAGCCGGTTTGCACCCCATCGCGGGCTTCTATAATGACCGGCCTTTACCCACACCAAGCTGGACCAGTACTTAACGGAATAGAACTCTCCGAGGACATACAAGTGATCGCAGAAATGATCTCCTCTGAATACACCTGCGGGTACCTCGGCAAGTGGCACCTAGGACACGGCGATATCCCACAACATGGTTTCAAAAGATGGGTCAGCACCGAGGATGGATACAAAGGAAAATTCATCCGTGGCGGGCCATTATCGAATCGAAGTGACTATCATCAACATCTCGTGGACAACGGATTCTCCCCGGACCGAGCGGTCGGAGAGATTGATACGTTTAGCCATAATAAGTTAGTTACTTATCCCGCCGAATATCAGATGGCCCCTTACTTAGGAGATCGAGCTGCTGAATTTATCGATGAAAACAAAGATCAACCCTTCGTAATGTACGTCAGTTGCGTTGAACCTCACTCCCCTTACATCGGATCCATGCAGGATACTTATAACCCTGACGACCTCCCAGTAGGTCCAACTTTTCTGAAAAAACCGGAAAATGTTTCCTT
>JAPNTN010000193.1:0-12034 GCA_027249445.1 Dehalococcoidia bacterium
TCTGGAGGGTCCATATTTGCTGTCACATCCGGTGCGTCCAGAGGTTATCGAGAAGGCAGAGTTGGTTACTCCATGAGCAAAGCTGCTGTAGACCGGATGTTTCTGAGCCTGGCCGAAGAAGTAAGACCGTCCAACATTGCAGTTAACGTGCTTAGCCCCGGACGCGTAGATACATGGATGAATAGGCGTGGTGATTGGCCCGGAACCGCTCATATACCCATGGTTCAACCTGAAGAAATCATACCGTCAGCCGTATGGCTAGCCCGCCAGAGCGCGCAGACATTCACTGGGAACCTTGTAGAAAGGTCTGACTTCGGAACCACTTGGGGTACCGATAAGAATTAAGATACCTATTCCGATTTAGCACTACCATAAACCGCGCCACGGTACTATACTCCACCTGAAAATGACCATCATTGGGATTACGAAGGAGGACACTATGAGCACACCACCGACAGATCGAACAGTCCAGAGGTCTATTGCCCCTAAATTGGCGGAGTTAAGCGAAAACGTATTGTTTGGAGATGTGTGGGAGCGCACTGAACTCTCCAAACGGGACCGCAGCCTGATAACAATAGCATCCCTGATCGCTATGTATAGAACAGACCAGTTAAGGGGACACCTGAATAGAGCACTAGATAACGGCGTTACATCCGAGGAGATCGGAGAGGTTATTACACACATGGCCTTTTACTCCGGATGGCCGACTGCCGCCAATGCGATCAAAGTTGCCAAGGAAGTGTTTGATTCGCGAAGTTAAAACCTTCAGTAATTATATAAATTACTTCTTTAAAACGAGACATATGGAGGAAATTCATGCCGGTAATGACTGGTGGAAAGTTTTTAGCAGACACATTTAAGGGGTACGGGGTAAGTCATGTGTTCTTTATGCCTGTGATAGTCCAAAGAGCACTCCTAGAAATGGAAAAACTCGGTATCAAGAGAATTATGGCTCATAGCGAAAAAGCCGCAGTATATATGGCTGATGGGTATGCTCGTACTAGTCACAAAGCGGGAATATGTATGTCACAGTCAGTGGGAGCCGCTAATTTAGCAGCTGGTTTACAAGATCCATTTTTGGCGAGATCACCCGTGATAGCGATAACAGGCCGTAGACCGCAAGCAGGTCAATACCGGCATGCATATCAGGAAATTGACCACTTAGAACCCTTTAATGCAGTTACCAAATACAATGTTGGGGTAACCGATCCTTCTCAATTGCCATACCTTATCAGGCAAGCATTCAGAGAAGCAGTTACAGGTTCTCCAGGGCCTGTACATCTGGATTTTGAAGGGACCACAGGGGCGGTCATTGGAGATGGAGAAGCCGATATAGAAGTAGTTATAGACAATGCTTTTATCAGCGTACCCCCATTCCGACCAGAACCGGACCCTGCTCTTGTTCGAGAGGCGGCAGCAGTGATAGCGAACTCCCAACGACCTGTAATAGTGTCAGGAGGAGGAGTAGTCACTTCTGGGGCAGAAAAACAAGTAGTTGAGCTGGCCGAATTGCTATCGATACCAGTCGCCACATCCTTAAACGGAAAAAAAACGCTCTTAGGCGATCATCCTCTTTCAGTCGGAGTATGTGGTGCATACTCGAGGAAATGCGCTAACCGAGTTGTATCAGAAGCGGACCTAGTTATTTATATCGGCAGTAACACTGGTAGCCAAGTCACAAATGAGTGGACTGTACCGCCACAGGGCACACCAGTCATACAAATAGATATTGACGCGTCAGAACTAGGTCGCAGTTACCCGACAAAGGTAGCTATGCAAGGCGATGCTCGTGCCTCAGTACAAAAATTACTCGAAGCTAGCGAACCGTCCACCGACAGAACAGATTGGGTTAACAGAGCTCAGGGGATAGTTAGAGAATGGAAAGACGAAGTAAGTCAGTTTACTGACGCGGATACATCCCCACCTCGTCCAGAGCGATTATGTAAAGAGATAACAGAATTCTTACCCTCAGACTCGATCTTAGTTTCGGATACAGGACATGCAGGTATATGGACCGGTACTATGATCGATTTAACTCATCCTGATCAGAGCTACCTAAGATGTGCTGGATCTCTAGGATGGGGATTCCCAGCTGCTATCGGAGCCAAATGCGCAGCACCTGATCGACCCATTGTCTGCTTCACTGGTGACGGAGGATTCTTGTATCACCTATCAGAATTGGAGACTGCTGCACGCTACGGTATAAATGTGGTGACAGTGGTTAACAACAACCATTCCCTCAATCAAGAAAAACGTGGCAATGAGCGAACCTACGGTGGACAAACACCAGAGTCAGATGAGTTGTGGATGCTTTCTGATATTGACTTTGCCAAGCTGGCTGAGTCTATGGGTTGTTTTGGAATCCGTGTTGACCAGCCAGATCAAATACAAAGTGCCATGGAACAAGCCTTTGCTTCCGGAAAACCTGCAGTAGTTGATGTGGTCACAGATATCGACGGAATAGCTCCGGCAGCCTGGAGCCCCTAGTACGACTAAGTTTGCTTAGCCGTAGACATGAAAATATTAGCTGAAGAATAATTTCGGTGCCCACCTTTGTAGATGGTGGGCACTATATACATATCCTTGAGGTCTCGACAATCAAACGGCTTATACAATCGTAAAGCAATGGCCACAGGATCTTCCCCGTCATTCAGGGCGTCTTCTACCCAATCGGGAAACATTGTCAAAGAGATGCTATTAACGTCTGGTATTTGTATACCCCATAGGATTGGTACTTTAATATCTTCAAAAAACCGCTCTCTATATAGATCATAAAACATATCCACAGATCCCATATCATAAACAGGTTGAGTAATAAAATATTCAACCCCTGCAAGAATTTTCTTACGAGCTAGCATAACTTCTTTATTCACTCCACTGGATAAATCCAAAACAGATCCTACACATATATCCGCAGGTCTATCCAATTCCACCCCACGATAATCTATCCCTTGCTTCAAATTAACGATAGATCGAATTAATTCAGTGGTCGTATAGTCGTTAATCGCCGTAGGATTATCTGAACGTTCGGAGTGGAAGCGATCTCCTCCCACCACAACCACATTCTCAAGACCAATAATGGAGCCACCCAGTATTAGTGAGTCCAATGCCAGTTTATTCATATCACGGGTAACTACAGTGAAAATAGGATCTGCTATAGCATTTCCCTTAATATACGCAGCCACCATGGAAGAGCTAGCCCTGACGGAAAACCCTGGACTCGAGTTAACCAGGATATAATCGGCCATATCCGGATAGAGCGCATTCGATTCTGTTAATCCAGATTTTGGAGGAGAATAATCACAAATAAAACAGGGTTTACGAGTAAGTTTATTGAAGCTTGCGGTAACTTTCACCATTACGGCATACTCCTACCAACAAAAACACCCGTGAAATAACATATCAGACATACTAGTACCCAATATTTTATTCACCATCTATCTGAGCAATCATGTCCCTAAACTGGTTTATACTCTTTTGCTCTGACAAACCAATATAATACCTCAACCCTTGGATGTGGTTTACAACATCCCTAGGTAACATCAGCAGTTCATCACGAGGCTCATTCATATGATAGAGCGCATCGACTCCATCCTCCAACCCAACGTACAGGATATCCTCTAGCAATGCCATATCTTTTGAATCCATGTCATTCCGAGCGACCCATCTTGAAAATACAAATGGCAATTTAGTCCACTGGTTCCACTCTTGCCCCAAGTCATATGTATGTGGGAATCCTCGTACTCCTCGGCGTTGGCGCAAAGCTTGGTTTCCGATTAATAATAAAGCATCATATGGTTGGTCTTGTGTACTGACAAACTCAAAGGATTCAATGCCATATTTCAGCTTCAATAGAACTTCTAGCAATTTCGGAGCGGTTACACTGTCGTCTATCACCGCGATACGCCCGGCATCCAGCTCTTCGATAGGCTTGGTCGAATATAAATTTACACTTCCAGCCCTATCAATACTAGCAATACAAAATCCCGCAACGTTCTGTATCGCATCACCCAATCTAAAACAGTCTAATATTGGCACTGGAGCTGCATCAATATCTCCCGAACGTATAGCTTCTGCCATAGTACTTGGTGTTAAGTCCCGCCAGTCCACGCCCCGACGTACCATGTCAAAGTAAAAAGGTTCATTGTGAAGATAATTAACCCGACCTACAGTAATAGCCATACCTAGTGAATCACCACCTATTCTTATGTCGTTTGCCTAAGAACAAACTCAATCCCGAACCGTCTGGATTGTAGAAGTAACCTTAATTAACGTCAAGCCACGCCCATAGGCATAGTCTAGAACTATCCTAATGACCTGTGTATCCTATATATATCTATACATCCTTTTTACATAAACGGTCTCATGCCCTGAGAGAATCATGTTAAACGCCTTAAAATACTTAATATTTACTATAATCGTGACTGGACTGATGATAAATTTGAGTCCGCAAAGCTCATATGCCAATGGCAACAACATAAAAGTCTTAAACCAAACTATTGAAAGTGATTTCCCTAACGGAATCAAATTCCACTTAGAAGCGAAAAGCTCCGACGCTATCGACGACATAAGAGTTTACTTTAGGAAAATGGGACAATCAGGTGACAGCGGATATCGCATTGTTGATTTTGATACTGGCACTCATATTTACGGCGAATCCAAAATCCTAAGCAACAAAGATAATCAGTATATAGCCCCTGGGACTCGCATCGAATATTACTACGATATACGTGACGTTACGGGCAGAGTCTTTAAAACTGACCCACAAATCTATACCTACTTGGACAACCGCTTTGAATGGAAAACTGTAACTGACGGAGTAATTACAGTTTTTTACTTTGGCTCAGGTACTGCAGAAAAAGCCGAACAAATTCTCGATATATGCAAAGCTACACTAGATCTAATGGGTCCCATACTCGGCATAGAACCTGCTCATCCTCTCCACATCGTGACTTACGAAGACTATTCTGACATGAAAGTAGGTTTACCTTTCAGATCAAAAACGGTATCAAATTCTCTAATAACTAACGGAATAGCTTTCGCAGACGAACGTTCATTAATAATCTATGCATCAGATAATAGTTTCGTTGGAACAACAAAACATGAATTCACACATTTATTGGTTGGGGACGCGGCAGGCAGGGCATATAACAGAGTGCCTCTGTGGTTGAATGAAGGGTTAGCCGAATACGCTAACACTGAAGGAAACTATCAAAGTTACTTGCAATCTGCAATACAAAATGGTGACCTCTTACCCTTGTGGCAGAGAGAGACCTTTAGTGGCACTCCCAGAGATATTATGATCGGATATGGACAAGGGGAATCTGTAGTGCAATTCATGATAGATGAGTATGGTACTAAGAAAATAGCTTCACTGATGACAAACATACAGTCCGCATTTGACATAGACTCTGCACTTGAGTCTTCTCATGGTTTTAATCAGTATGGATTAGACTCACTGTGGCGGGAACATATGGAGTTACCTCAACTACCCGATCCTGATGTCGATTCAGGACTAGATACTCCAACGCCAGCGGATACAGCCTCGATAAAACCGACACCAACAATAAACACACTAGCTAGCACATTGCCAGATTCTAAAACTGAGCGGACAAACGTAGAACCAATTAATACTAGGGGAACTGGCGGCTGCTATGCCGCGCCAGACTCACATAGTGATTTCTCAACAATCGGACTGATAGGTCTACCAATAATCATGTCTATTTGGCGCAAGTCAAAAAGGAGAGACGACTAAACGCACACTTTTCAGACCCTATCTAGCCCTAGGATTGAAAGCATCATTCACTCCATCACCCAATAGACTAAAGCAAAACAATAATAAGGTCAGGGTAAACACTGGAAACAGTGTTAAATGCGGATCATTTCTCAATACTTGTAGATTACTACCTTCAAATATCATTATCCCCAAGCTAGGTACAGGAGGCTGTATACCAATACCCATCCAGCTCAAAACAACTTCAGCTACCGCAAAGGATGCCAACCCTGCTGATATTGAAACTATCACAGGGCTGATGACATTTGGCAATATATGCACCCACAACACCCGCGCGGTTGAAGAGCCAATAGCTCTAGCTGCCTCAGAATATTCATTTTCCCTGACTTGAAGAACCTGTCCTCTGACTAACCTAGCTAAACCAAACCACGAAAACACTGTTAACGCAAAAGCAATCACAGTGTAATCGACCAGTCCAAGTCTAATAATCCAATCTATTCCAGTTGCATCTTCAAAGGTCCTGACCCAGTCATTAACGCTTGGCTTTACGGTAGCGACTATTATCAACACAAGAAATATGTCTGGAAAGGCTGACGTTACTTCCCCTATTCGCATTATTAAAGCATCGGCTAATTTCCCGAAATAACCTGCGATTAACCCTAGGACTATCCCTAGAAACAAACTTCCAGCTACCAATGAAGTAACAGTAATTATCACAGTAGTCCTCAGGCTATACACAATCCTTGTAAACATATCTCGTCCGAGTCTGTCTGTCCCGAATGGGTGAGAAAAACTTGGACCCTGATTAGCTACGCTATAATCTTGGTCGTCATATCCATAAGGGGTAACTAAAGGAGCTAACAAACCAGCAGTATACATTAATATTATTATCGCCAGAGAAGCTATAGCGAGTTTCTTTCCGAGCAACCTTCTAAACGATAAACTCATATAGCTACGACTAGGCCGACTAATCTGGAGGACTTGGTCTTGCTCTGTATCACTCAACAAGATAACCACCACCGAGCCTTATCCGGGGATCTAGAAATGGATAAGCCAGATCTACTATGAGATTAGCAAGAACGAATAAAGTAGTTCCAAGAATAGTTAGGGCCATTATTATGGGATAATCTAAATTAAATAATGACTCTAAAGCCAGAAGTCCAACACCAGGTATACCGAACCAGAATTCCACTATGAACGATCCACTTGCTAAGCCAGCTAAAGCAAATCCCAAGGTCGTTACGACAGGTATTATAGAATTCCTTAGAATATGTCGGTAGGTAATAATGCGTTCCGTTAGGCCTTTGGCACGAGCTGTACGTATGTAATCTTGCCCGATAACATCTAGCGTACTTGCCCTCGTTAAACGAGTAATGATTGCAATGCCGGGTATCCCTAGGACAAATGCTGGTAGTATTATGCGAGTATCAAAGAAGCCCCCCCACCCATGAGTCGGGAGAATATCAAGCTTAAGAGCAAAGAGCCAGAGAAGGACTGGCACTGTTAGGAAAACTGGTAGTGACTGTCCCACTAATGTAATACAGACAGCAACGGTATCCCATATCGAGCCTTGTTTCAATGCAGCAAATAAGCCGATAGGTATTCCAGATACCACCGATATAATCAAAGCGGCAAGACCAAGCTGGGCTGACACAGGGACTCTTTTGAATATCAACTCATTTACCGTTCTACCCTGCCATCTAATGCTTTCACCGAAATCCCCTCTAACAGCTCTTGCAATATACCGCACATACTGCACTGTCACAGGATCATTAAGACCCATTTCTGTCCTGATTCTCTCCACAGCCTCTGGGTTGGCATGCTGATCTAGCTTTAGAAGAACTGGGTCACCTGGTGCAAATTGGACTAAGGCGAACGTTATGTACGACACTATCACCAACAAGATAGGAGTCCAGATTAATCGCCTAATTATATATCCAGCCAAAAAGATCCCCTTAATATACTATTTGTCCATGTAAATATATCTATGAACCGGTATAGACATGGGAGTCATATAAAACCCTTTAACGTACGGTTTTACTAACGCATAGCTCTCGGTTCCACTATTCCATAGAGGAATCCACGGAGCATCATCTATGATCATTTGCTCTATTCGGTTGTACATTTCAAACCGTTTAGCTTGATCCATCTCGATTCTAGCCTGTTCCAATAATGCATCTACTTGCGGATTATTGTATGAGGCATGGTTATTTTCACTCTCACTATGGAATAAGATATCCAAGAAATTTTCTGGATCCGGATAATCCGCACCCCAACCTACCTTAAACATCTGATATCTGCGATCGTGTAAATCTTGCAGGAATGTAGCCCAAGCCGTCTGCTGGATATCTATTATTATGCCCAACTCTACTTCCCAGGCTCGCCTAATAGCTTCAACATCATCATCAACAGGAGCGCCAAACCCTCCCACTACGTTAAGGGTGATGCGAGGTAAAGACCCTAAATCATTCCCGTACTTGGAATCCATTACTAATTGTTTAGCTTTTTCTACGTCAAATGTATAAGTCTTAAGATCAGGATTAAATGACGGGAATCCAGGTGGTATTATCCCTTGTGCCGGTATTCTTAGTCCTTCAAGGACCACTTCCGCAATAGTTTTCCTGTCAAAAGAATAGTTCAGCGCTAGCCTGATATTAGGGTCATCGAACGGAGGCTCATTGACATTCATACCTATATATCCGACTGAGAATGCCGCGGGGGCTTGAACCGCCTCAGCGTTCAAAGGCTCATTCGGATCAAGTATCCTCGCTAAATCTGCTCGACCCACGCCAGTCAGATGTATCTCATCACTCTCGTACATCAGCATGCCTTGGCCGCCGGATAATATAAATTCAACTTCATCAAGATAAGGAGCACCTAAATGATACGTCTCGTTTCTTGATAGCCGCATGACCTCCCCTGTCTCGTATTCCCATAGTCGAAACGGCCCTGTTCCGTTCGGCCTTAGCATCCATTCGCTTCCGTCAGTTACGCTATCCTGATCTAGCACGAAGCTCGTCGGATAGGTCAATTTAGACAAGAAATATGCTTTAGGTTCATTGATAGTGATAGACAAAGTGGAGTCATTAACAACCTGAACGCCGACTACACTACTGGCATTTCCGTTCAGCTTATCCTTAACCCCTAAGATATCTGACAGGTAAGTCTCAACAACTGGGGACTGGGTCGCTGGGTCCGCGACTCTCTCGAATGACCATTTAAAATCGCTAGCGGTAACAGGTTTACCGTCATGAAAAACTGCTCCAGATCGCAGCTTAAATGTGTAGGTACGGCCATCCTGGCTTACTTCCCAGCTATCAGCAAGATCTGGAACCACATTTAAATCTAGATCCAGTGTTACAAGGCCTCCATATATTTCATTTATATACATGATTGAAACTGCATCGGTAGCAACATGTGGATCCAGTGTAGGAGGATCACTTCCTAACCGAACCAGTGACCCACCTACGCTAGCGATTTTGGAATCTTTTAGTGATTTTGCGGTGAGAGATTCTCCACGATCTGGACTTTCAGAAACAGGATCAACTGGTTGCACTGCAATACCTGTTTCAAGGCTCGGTGTTTCCTTAACTTCCGAATCAGCCATACCAGAGTCTTCGACCGAGACCTGAGGTTGATTCATTTGATCAATATCTGTTGGTATTTGCCCAGAATCACCGCAGCCTATTAAAAATACTGTCGCTAGGATAATCAATAACACATTCCAATTAAATCTCATGAACCCCTCAAAACTCATCCAATTCAAAGACATACTCATTGTCCTATATTAGTATTTTAGGTAAGTAAAATAGTTAATTCAATGTTAATATCAACCAAGTTGAACTGCTTGTACACGAGAAACGTTTTTGCTAACATATCTTGACCCTAAATTGAATTTAGGGTTTTTATGGCGAGCGTAGCCAAGTGGTCTAAGGCGCCTGTCTGTGGCACAGGAGATCGTGGGTTCGAATCCCATCGCTCGCCCCATAATACACCCTCTGAATAATGCGCCTGTAGCTCAATGGATAGAGTACTTGGCTTCGAACCAAGGGGTTGCAGGTTCGAGTCCTGCCAGGCGCGCCAGAAAATACAGCCCACGATCCCGCCCAATTATTTGATCCCGTCACTAGCCTCAGGTATTATTCGGACCGTAATATCGTTTTTCCATTAGGCCTCAAAGTAACCGTTGCGAATAGATTCATATCGATTTATAGGGGGAACAAATGAACGAGACCAAGGATCTAGCCCAGTTTATATCTGAAACTAACTTTGATTCTCTAGACAAATCTACAATAGAAGCTGCCAAAATAGCGATTCTAGACGGTATCGCTAACATGGTTGCCGGATCTACCCAAGAGCTATCTGACATTATCGGCGAATACATCAAGGAGCAAGGTGGAACACCCTCATCCTCCGTTATCGGATGGGGATTTAAAACTAACCCTCCCGCTGCTGCCTTTGCCAACGGTGTATTCGGACACTGTCTTGACTTTGAAATTCAAGGATTTCCTCCAACACACGGGACGTCATCCTGCCTACCCGCCGCACTAGCGATTGGAGAAAATAGAGGTGTGTCTGGTAAGTCTATTATCACAGCTTATACTCTCGGGTGGGAAATCCAGGGCCGCCTGCGAGAGGCATCCGACGGCAACCATAACCCTGCGCTACATCCCCCAGGTCTAGTAGGGCCTCTAGGTGGAGCTACTGCGAGTGCTAAGGTATTATCTCTAGACCCACAGAAAACGCTAATGGCCCTGGGTATAGCCGCTTCCCGAACCGGCGGACTCACCGCCAACACCGGCACAATGGTCAAGTCAACACATCCTGGTAATGCAGCTAGGATGGGCGCTGAATCCGCCATTCTGGCAGAAAAGGGTTACACAAGCAGTGAACAGCCATTAGAGTCTTCTGTCGGGTACGCCGCCGGATTGTTTCAAGGTGTATTTGATTGGGACATACTATTAAAAGGACTCGGAACATCGTACAGACTGACTGATCCAGGATTTGATATTAAGCGGTTCCCCGCACAGGTTTACATGCAAAATCCGATAGAGGCCGTTCTAAACCTTCGTGAAAACAACTCGCTAAACGCAGATATGGTACAGTCTGTCACTATCCACAGGAGAGGTCGAGGTCATTCTGGCCCTATTCCATTAACCGGTCTTGACGGTAAATTCAGCGTAGAATATTGCGCAGCTGCAGCACTTCTAGACGGCAGGGTTAATATAGACAGTTTTACTGATGAAAGACGCTTTGCTTCAGACATGGAAAACACACTGCCGAAGATAAAGGTGGACCCAGAAGGACCAACCTCAGGAACTGTCGCGGTTACAGCGGTACTCAACGATGGCACAGAAATCAAGGACGAATGCGTTTCATTTAAAGGCTCTGCCAAAAACCCAATGAACGCATCGGAGAGGCTGGACAAGGTAGTAGATTGCATATCCAGAGCTATATCGGATAGTGAAACCAAGCAAGTAATAGAATTAGCCCACAATCTAGAAGATGTAGACGACATCTCCAACTTGATGTCATTATTGGGCAAAGCTTCAAGCGTACGATCATAAGAAATTTATCGATTTTGAGGGGGGCTATGGCGAGCGCATTAGAACATATTAGAATCATTGATTTCGGCCACTATATCGCTGGTCCATTAACAGGGATGCTTCTCGCGGACCAAGGGGCTGACGTCATTAAAGTAGACCCTCCAGGTGGTCCTAGATGGGATACCCCGGCAAACGCTACGTGGAACAGGGGCAAACGCAGTATTCTCCTTGACCTGAAATCTTCTTCCGATCTAGATACAGCTAGAAAACTTATTCAATCCGCTGACGTAGTCATTGAGAACTTTAGACCAGGTGTTATGGATAGACTAGGGTTAGGCCCAGTAGCCATGACTGACTCTAACCCAAGCCTAATTTACTGTTCCATACCAGGATTCGCATCAGATGATCCAAGAGCCAGCATGCCAGCTTACGAAGGTATTATCGGTGCTGCTACCGCTACCTATAGAACGTCAGATGATTCTACGATGACCGATAATAGTCGCCCAAGGTATACCGCGATACCAATAGCATCTGTATACGGGGCGTTTCAATCTTCCATAGCAATAACCATGGCATTGAACGCCCGTGAGAAAGGTAATCTGGGTCAACGCATAGAGGTGCCACTTTTTGACAGTATGTTCCAATCGATCGGTAGATTTGGAGTAACTGTACACTCGGCGAAACCTTCTGAACCAAAATTACAAGAACTATGGGGCGGGATCTACAAATGCAAAAATGACACATGGGTCAGATT
>JAPNTN010000194.1:0-4611 GCA_027249445.1 Dehalococcoidia bacterium
GAAATGTCAGGAGAACCAAGAATGGTCCGGATGGGACATTTGCATGATCTGATGGAGCAAATACAGAGAAATAACGCAATGCTGCTAGTTCATTCCGAAGACGATGATATGGTACAGCATATGTATCAGAAATTGGCACGAGAGGAAAGGAATGAATGGTGGAATATGCACCTCGTTCACAGCAATGAGTCCGAAGATGTGTCATTCAGAAGGGTAATACGAGTGTCTGAATGGACGGGTTCCCCCGTTTATTTTGTTCATGTCAGTGCTCGGCAGGGAATTAATGCCATTGGTGAGGCAAGGTCTAACGGTCAAGCTATTTATGGTGAAACTTTACACAATTACTGCTGTTTTAACGCGGAGAATTATAAAGAAGAGAATGGTATGAAATACCACACGTATCCCTCACTTAAATCTCCTGAGGACCAAGAGTCTTTGTGGAAAGGTATTGTTCAGAGTGGCCTACATACAATGGCAACCGACGAATATTGCACAGATTGGAATCTTAAAATACAGGGGAAGACAGTCAGGGACGTAACTGGTGGACACAATGGGGCAGAAACCCGTGTGGGTGTGACCTATAGTGAGGGAGTTTCACGGAGAGGTATGTCGCTACAGCGATTTGTTGACATTACCTCAACGAACGCTGCCAAGATTATGGGCTTGTATCCACGGAAAGGAGTAATCGCTCCTGGGAGTGACGCGGATATTGTCTTCATAGATCCGAGTATACAAAGACCCTTAACCATGAATGATTTTCATATATCTGATTACAGTATTTGGGAAGGTTTTCAAGCTGCAGGTTGGCCTGTAATGACTATGTTGAGAGGCCAAATAGCTGTAGAGAATGGTGAACTTAAAACTGATATAGGAACAGGGAAGTTCATACCTAGAAAAGTCCAGCCTGAAGTAGTAAACAGACCTTCATGTTAATTGCAAAATAGATTTCCTTGTCGGATTTGTTGGTCCGTGTCAATCCGCATGTGTGGTTCGGGATTTATGGAAGCTAATCCCTGATGTATGTATCCATGGTTTGCAAAAATGCTTGTTGTATATGAGTTGTGACTGGGGAGATTTTATAGCTACTGTGGAAATGGTAAATACAAACTAATGAATAATCCGACAAAACAAAAATCATCTACCACTAAGCCTCGCGTATTTTATGGTTGGTGGATAGTTTTAGCCAGTCTCGTAGCTGATGCTATGAAACACGGAACTTTCAACAGAGGATTTACTGTTTATGTTGTTCCAATCCAGGCAGAGCTTGGAATAAGCACTGCTGCAATAGGATTTGCTGATAGTCTTGGCCGATTAGCAGGTGGTATTCAAGGCCCTTTGGTTGGGTATTTGACTGATCGATTCGGTCCGAGAGTCATGTTGATTTTTGGTGGAGTGATGTCTGGGGTCGGTTTTATGCTCCTAGCTTTCACTCAGAGCTACCTTTCTTTTGTTCTGATATTCCTTGGAATGCTATCAGTGGGATTTCGATCCGGGTACAACAACGCTTCAGCGGCAGCAGTTAACAATTGGTTTAGGCGCCGTAGGGGTTTTGCGATGTCAGTAGTTTCTATTGGAAACGGGCTTGGAGGACTTGTTGCACCTCTTACGGCTTGGCTAGTTGTTGCAGTTGGATGGCGTCCCGCGGTATTCATTTCGGGTGTTGCGATAATAGTAATTGTGCTTCCGTTGAGTATTGTCATAAAACGGACTCCTGAAAATATAGGCTTATTGCCAGATGGGGATATGCCGATTGACTCATCTGACCAGCCTGCCGACAGAGACGTAGAGCAGCAAGTTGTATCTTCAGGAGTCGTAGATGATGTTGAATTAGATTTTACCGCTAAAGAAGCTATGAAAACTCCATCGTATTGGTTGTTAGTTGCCGCTACTGGATTACGGAACACGGTCCATTCTGGGGCTACTTTTATGCTTGCGCCAGTAGTGATCTGGTTTTTGCAGGGGTCTGTTAATAACGATGATTCTGCAGCTATTCGAATGTCGGCACTGTTCGTCGGTTTGGTTGCGGTATGTATAGTTTGTTTTGGCCCTGTGGTCGGTGTATGGGGCGACAGATGGTCCAGAAAGCACTATATAAATAAAAAGAAAGTTAGCTCTTTCTGTATGATCGTGGGAGCAGGTTCGTTTTTGTTCTTATTAGATCAAAGTGGGAATCTGTGGCAACTGACTATTTTCGCGATCATGTTAGGATTCGCAGAAAGCGCCAACTCACTGAACTGGGCACTAATGGGCGATCTATACGGCCGGTCCGCATATGCGACTCTTCGAGGGTGGCAGCATTTGCCAGATCAGTTATTGTCCATGTGGACTTCGGCCTGGATGGGGCTAATCTACGATTTTACAGGCAGTTATTATTGGGCATTGGTACCGCTGGTGATCTGCTATCTTCTCTCGGCTGTAGGTTATTGGATTATTCCTGTCCCTAAACTTCCTGAGCGGCTAAGAAACCGTATCTCGGAAAATGCATCTTGAACGACAGTGGTTAGCTGATAATCAAGGTTGATACACTAATAGAGTGGACTATAGTCCGAATTTTTCGGCCGCTTGCTTGAAACCATCTAGTGACCCTGCAATTACGGAATCTTCTACACAATAGGATATTCGGAAATAGCCAGGGGTCCCGAAACCCGTTCCTGGAACTGCTAGTACGTTCCATTCCTGAAGTGAGTCGACGAACTCAACGTCATCTTCTATGGGAGATTTTGGAAACAGGTAAAAAGCTCCTTGGGGTTTTACCACCGAGTACCCGAAATCTATCAGGCTGGAATATAACAAGTCACGCTTGCGCTGGTAATCTGTTGCATCAACACTAACGCCTTGCAAATTCTTGACTACGTGTTGCATTAACGCAGGGGCGTTCACAAATCCTAAAGTCCGATTGCAAAAGGTGAACCCGTTGGACAAAACTTCCCGATCTTCACACGAGGAGTTCACCGCTATGTATCCAATCCTTTCACCTGGCAGAGCCAAATCTTTGGCATGTGACGTAACAACTATGGAATTTGAGTAGTAGGGAAATACATGAGTGTACTCAGTTTTGTCGAATAGGATCCTACGGTACGGTTCATCGCTGATCAGGTAAATGTCTCTATTGTGGTTAGATTGGTATTTTGCTAAGAGAACTGCCAGAGCCTTTATTTTCTCCTGAGGATAAACCACCCCTGTTGGGTTGTTTGGGGAATTAATTATTATTGCCCGAGTTCTCGGTGTAATAGCTGATTCAATTTTATTGAGATCAGGTTGGAAATTGTCGTCAGTGGGGACAACAACGGCAACCCCTGCATGGTTGTCAATGTAGTATCCGTATTCGACGAAATAAGGCGACAAAATTATGACTTCCTCAAAAGGATTTAATAGCGTTTTCAGCACTACATTGATCGCAGCCGCGGCACCGCACGTCATGACTACTTCGTCTGGTGAAATATTGACACCCGTTTCCGTTGTTAATGTGGTAGCAATTGCTTCGCGAGTTTCTAAATAACCGTTGTTGGGCATATATCTATGCATACCTTTCAACGGATTTTGAATCAAATTTCTTAGTTCAGCTTTGAACAACTCTGGCGGTTCTATTACAGGATTTCCTAAAGATAGATCAAATACGTTTTCTTCCCCGTATTGCTGTTTTAAAGCTATGCCGGACTCAAACATTTTGCGGATCCAGCCACCTTGCTCCATATGAGAGGAAATTTTGTTGGAAACAGGCATAATTACTCCGGTAAATAATTAGTGCTAACGTAATAATCTAGGCACAGTAATATTAAATTGGTAAGAGATGAAGTGTCAAAACACCCCGAAAGCAACTTAGAGATTTTCCAAATGCAGTCCCATGACGCGGCTAAAATTTGTAATAAAGCTCTGTTCTACAAGGGATTTTTCGACTTGTCCTTGAATAATAGTGTCCATTGATGTTACTTGTCTGCCTACAATGCCACATGGGATTATATTCTTAAAATAAGACAAGTCAGTTGATACGTTTAAAGATAGTCCATGGGTTGATACTCCCTTACTTATCCTTACGCCAATGGCTGCGATCTTTGCATGACCAACCCATACCCCAGTCAATCCGCTGATAGTAGTAGCTTCGATACGGAAGTCCGACAATGTGGAAATTATAATCTCTTCTAGTGCTCTAACGTATTTTAGAGGCCCCCCCCACGCCCGAAGATTTATAATAGGGTATGCGACTAACTGTCCGGGGCCGTGATAGGTAATCAATCCCCCTCGATCCGTTTCTACCACTGGTATTTGTAGAGCGTCAAATTGTTGTTGGCTTAGTAAAAGGTCACTATCCGGGCTCAGGCGACCTTTTGTATACACATGATTGTGTTCTACTAGTATCAGGGTGTTTGGAATTTGTCCTGTTCTGACGTCATGTGCTGTTGCTAGCTGAATGTCCCAAGCTTCCCTATAATCGAGTCGTCCCATGCTGATGACTTGGAAGACGGGATTATCTGTCATATTCGGTTAATAGACTGGAGTATCAAGGTTTATTGACTCGATGCGACGTTTTATGGATTGCAGGAATGAGCTTGACTCGGCTCCGTCGTTGATCCTATGGTCGAATGACATGCATAGGTTCATTATGGAACGTAT
>JAPNTN010000195.1:0-12295 GCA_027249445.1 Dehalococcoidia bacterium
TGAAGTGATGGCTCATTTGACCTGTGTGTCCCAAACCCAGTCAGAGATCGATGAAGTACTCGAACGATTAGTATCTGCGGGCATAGAAAATATTATCGCCCTGCGCGGAGACCCGCCTGCTGGAGATAGCAATTTTGTGCCGGTTGAAGGTGGATTCGCACATGCCTCAGATTTGATCAAACATATTGATCACAAATTTTCCTTTGGGATAGCCGCTGCTTGCTATCCTGAGGGTCATACAGAGTCTATAGACCTGTACTCCGACATACAGTATGCGAAATTGAAAGTGGATAATGGAGCCGATTTCCTAGTCACTCAACTTTTTTATAACAATCAAGACTTTTACGATTTTGTTGAACGTGCCCAAAAATCAGGGATAACAGTACCGATCATTCCAGGAATACTACCTATCCTGAGCGCACCACAAATCCGTAGATTCACCTCTATGTGCGGTGCCAGCATTCCAGTCCAGCTAGATACTCAACTAGATAAACACCATGATGACGACAAAACAGTCCGTCAAATTGGCATCGACCACGCTATTAATCAAGTGCAAGACCTCTGGGCAAACGGTGTACAAGGAATCCATTTTTACGTACTCAACAGAAGTTATTCAGTATCAAAGATATTGGACTCATTGCAGATTCCTGATCACACCGGTCTTTCCAAAACCACTACCTAGTAAATATAGTTTCAACTATTCAATGTAATCTGTATCGGAAGTAGTAATGGTACAAACTGGCGTGGATATTATCGAGATTCCAAGGATAAAAGGGGTCTTAGAACGTTACGGAGACCGTTTCTTAAACCGTATATTTACTCCCAACGAAATCTTGTATTGCAGAAAAAGAGCTCCTAATTTGGCCGCAAGATTCGCTGCTAAAGAAGCAACCATGAAAGCTCTTGGCACTGGTGTAAGAGGTGTCTCATGGAAAGATATAGAAGTCACTCGCCAACGAAGCGGAGCACCCGGGATACAACTGTATGGTAGAGCTGAGAAGCGTGCTGCAAACCTGGGAATCACTGAAATAAGCATTAGCCTATCACACTCTAGGGAATACGCAGTGGCTTTTGTCATAGCCTCGCACAAATAAAAATGAAAATTGTAACCAGCAAACAGATGAGCACATTAGAACAATCCAGTTCTGAACTTGGCATAAGTACTTTAGATTTAATGCAGAACGCGGCCCATTCGGTTGCCACACTAATAAAACAAGATATATCACCTTCAATATCAGAAAAAATAACAGTACTGGTAGGCCCTGGTAACAATGGTTCTGATGGTCTCCTGATTGCAGGTTTACTGCACAAATGGGGTGCTTCAGTAACAGTATATATAACGCGAGGACGACCTGATAACGATTTACTACTGAAGAAAATCTCTGACGAGCACATTAAATGCGTGTTTGGACCGAACGACCCAGATTATGCCAATTTAAGAAACTTGGTCACTGAAAGCGGCTTACTCGTGGATTGCATACTGGGGGCCAACCAAAATTACAGGCCTTTAGATGAGAATATTTCTTCTATCTGCACGATAATAAACGAACGATCCAATAGTCCCAGCTACACTAAATGCCTTTCAGTTGACATTCCAACTGGAATATATCCAGACACAGGCGAAGTTGACCCGGCTACCATAAGAGCCGACATCACAACGGCACTCGGATTTCCTAAACTAGGACTATTTACATTTCCAGGGAACGAATACATCGGGGAACTACACACTCTAGACATCGGACTCCCAAATAACCTCTCATTGGCGAGTGATATCAACGTAGAATTACTAACATCCGAATACATATCCACACTGTTACCGAAACGTTCTAGAAACTCTCATAAAGGAACGTATGGACACACATTACTTGTAGGAGGGTCTCAAAGCTATATTGGAGCTCCTTCGCTGTCTGGCCTCGCAGCAATGAGGGCAGGATCTGGGCTAATTACCATCGCCACTCCTCAAAGCATATATCCCATTGTCGCTAATAACGTTATTGAAGCTATACATCTACCGCTCCCCGAGGAGGAGTGTGGCAATATAAGCGCTCAGTCTGTCCCCCATATAATTAACAATATAGATAAATACGATGTCTTGGCTATTGGGCCTGGATTAAACCAATCACCAAATACGCACGAGTTCTTGTTCTCTCTATTAGAGTCCTTAATTGATATAGATATACCTTTAATAATTGACGCCGACGGATTGAACAACTTATCTCTGATCCCAGAATGGTGGACCTTATTAACTTCTCCAACAATATTGACTCCTCACCCCGGGGAATTATCCACACTTACTGGGAAATCAGTACCAGATATACAGAATAACAGGTTGGAACTATCCCAGGAATATTCTCAAAAATGGGGAGTTACATTGGTACTAAAAGGCGCATTGACGGTGACAAGCACAGCGACCGGAAATAGTTACATTTCACCTTTTACTAACTCCAGCTTAGCGACGGCAGGCACAGGAGACGTACTCACTGGGATAATCGCTGGATTGATGGCACAGGGAATAGAATCTTATCAGGCCGCTTTATGTGGTGTTTACACTCACGGGTACGCAGGTGAACTGGGAAGTAAATATTTTGGAACATCCGGAATGATCGCTTCCGATCTCATTACATATATACCAGATGCAATGCGGCATATTCGACTAGATATTCGAGACGAGGCTGACTCTGGCACACTCTATGATTTACAATAAACCGATACTACTAATTAGATTGAAAATCATCAACGCCTTTCCAATGGTAATACGATAGATGATTTCATAGTATGGAGCCAACCTTTGCCATTCAACGATTTGATAAATACATTGAGAGATGGTGACGGACAAATCTCTACAGACAACCTCTCTGATCTATCTGACTTAACAAGATCTGAGATCACAGAGTTTGTTGAATTATGGAATAACTTCTCTGAAGATTATCAACAATGGCTGATTTCTACACTGGTAGAAATGACAGAGGAAAGTAGTGAACTCGATTTTTCTTCCATATTTAAAATTGGTCTCAAATCAGAATACGATTTTGTCGTATCTAAATGCATTGACGGGCTATGGGAATATGAAGATCGGTCCGTGATACCCGACTTTATAGCAGTTTTGTCATCTGACAATCTATCTGACACTAGGGCTACCTGCGCTGCTGCCTTAGGCAAATTCGGTCCCTTATTACATGACAAGAAAATACTAAAGACAGATGCCGATTTGGTTTACGAAAACCTCATGTCAAAATTATCAGACGAATCCGAAAATCTCGACGTCCGGCGCAGATGCCTAGAATCCATAGCAGAGTTTAATAGTGAGGATGATGAAGAGATAGAAGAATACATAAAATGGGCCTATTCGAGTGGTGATACAGATTTAAAAGCGAGTTCGATATATGCCATGGGTAGAAGTGGAGAGACAGTATGGTTGCCTATTTTACTTATAGAACTTAAGAGTGTTGATCCTTCAATCAGATACGAATCTGCAATCGCCTGCGGCATTTTAGGTGAAGACGATGTAGTCCCACATTTAGAAGAATTACTCCAAGACGATGACAACCAAGTTCAAGTAGCAGCCTGTGCCTCCTTGGGCAACATCGGAGGTATGCTATCAAGACAGATACTAACCAAGTTCCTTGAGACCTGCGACCCTGAATTGGAACAAATTGCAGGTTTAGCCCTAGAAAATACCGAATTCCTCGAGGACCCGATGGCATTTTAAAACATTCTCATATCACTGATATAAAACACCACTATCTGTAATGGGTAATACAAGAGTCACCCAAATCCGTTAAACGCTTAGTTGGAAATATATTGGTAGCATCTATCAAACAATACGTTGAAATCTTTAGGTTATGTCCGGTAGCCCATCTGGCTACTGCTGATCAAGATGCTATTCCCCATGTTATACCAGTATGCTGTGTCTCAGACGGAAATGCCATTTTCTCTGTACTTGATCAAAAACCTAAAACGGTTAAGCTTACTAATTTAAAGAGAGTCAAGAATATACTATGCAACCCCAAAGTCTCCCTCGTTATAGATCACTACGATAATGACTGGCAAAAACTCTGGTATTTACTTGTCATGGGTAATGCAAGCGTCATAGAGACAGGCCCAACACATTCAAAAGCGATCGATTTACTGCACATCAAATATCCCCAATACAATAATATGGACATAGATAACAACCCCATTATTGAAATTAATCCAACACGAATTGTTTCTTGGGGCATTCCATAGCGTTATTCTTCAAGAATCCATGTCCTAATAACAAAGACTATGTATAATAGTCGAAATCAATGGTCACAAGGTCAACGTTAGTTGCAAGGTTTGAAAATCCATCAAATATAAGGAGTTTAGTCATGGATGGAGTTACCGCCATAGCCAACGTCCTCAAACTTGAAGGAGTCGAGTGGATCGGATGCATGCCTTCAAACCCACTGATAGAAGCTGCTGCAATAGCGGGAATACGGCCTATAGTTGTTAGGCAAGAAAGAACTGGTATCCATATGGCCGATGGTTTCTCAAGAATAAATAACGGCAAGAAAACTGGAATATTTTTGATGCAAGCGGGACCTGGTGCCGAAAACGCTTTTGGCGGGGTCGCTCAAGCATATGCAGACTCAGTTCCTATACTACTCCTTCCAGCTGGCGCATCGCGGAGAAGAAGTAACACTGACCCTGTTTTCAGCCCAACAATAAGCTACCAGAGTATTACCAAATGGGCTGCCCAAATAAACTTTGCTGACCGGGTCCCAGAACTAATGAGACGTGCCTATACCCATCTAAGATCTGGTAAACCGGGACCAGTATTACTAGAGATACCGGGGGATCTACACACAGAAGAGATAGGTGAAGAAGACTTCGACTATGAACCTCCAATGATACTGCGGACTGCTGGAGATCCTGAATCTGTTAATAAAGCGGTAGATGCCCTATTATCAGCCAAACGACCAGTCATTTTCGCGGGACAGGGCGTGCTTTATTCGGATGCTACCCAGGAATTATTGACCATAGCAGAACACCTGCAAATACCCGTGATAACTACACTAGAAGGTAAAAGTGCATTTCCTGAAAATCATCCATTATCACTAGGTATCGGAGGATCCAGCACCACAGAAGCAGTACACGAATTTCTGAATGCTTCTGATCTAGTCTTTGGAATCGGTGCAAGTTTTACGAAAAGTAATTACACAGTCCCTATACCACCTGGGAAAACTATAATACACGCGACTAACTCAGATAGTGATATAAACAAAGACTATAAGAGCCAACATCCCATAGTTGGCGACGCTAAATTAGTTCTAAACCAATTCATGGAAGGTATAAGAAACAGCAGCGATAATGCACCACGGACCCCTGATACAGAACTGACCACTAAAATACAGCAGCATAAACAACACTGGCTTGATCAATGGATGCCACGTTTAACCTCTGACGAAATACCAATAAATCCTTATCGGGTTATTTGGGACATAATGAAAGCGGTGGATCTTGATAACACGATAGTTACCCATGAATCGGGTAGTTCTAGAGAACAGGTAACTCCATTCTGGGAAGCAAGGGCACCACGAAGTTTCATAGGATGGGGGAAATCCACTCAGCTAGGCTACAGCCTCGGATTAGCTTTCGGAGCGAAGCTAGCCTCACCGGATAAGCAAGTAATCAACTTTATGGGTGACGCAGCTTTTGGAATGGTAGGACTAGACGTAGAGACTGCGGTCAGGGAAGGAATACCTATCACAACTATAGTAATGAACAATTACACTATGGGTATTTATGCAAACAGTCGTATGCCCACTGCCATCGAACGTTACAATACCAAGAGTCTCTCAGGAGAGTTTTCAGAGGTAGCCAAAGCTCTCGGAGCATACAGTGAAAAAATCACTGACCCATCAGAAATAATCCCTGCAATGCAGCGGGCTCGTGCGGCTAACGAATCGGGGAAATATGCCTTATTAGAGTTTATCACTGTTGAAGATGGGACCTTCTCCAAATACTAAATAGTAGTGTCTCGGCGACTTGAATGGATATGAGTCACCACACCAACATAAAAATTTACACAAGGGGTACGTAATGTCTTATTTTAAAGACGCCGCCAGCAGAGAATCTAAAGAACTAATCGAAGGAGCAAGAACCCAAACGTTCTGGGGCGATAATATGCTGCTTTCTCTTGTAAGCATCGACGCAAATTCAGAAGTGCCAAATCACACCCATCCCCACGAACAAGCTGGAATAGTTGTGGAAGGGGAATTAGAAATGGGAATAGGGGGTGAAGTGAAGATATTGAAGCCAGGTGACATGTACATCATCCCAGGCAACATCGAACACTATGCAAAATGTGGGAACGCCCCGGCCAAGGCACTAGACGTATTCAGTCCCGTAAGAGAAGAATTCCAATACTAAGGACTACCAGCCAATTGCGCATCCGTCTTTGCGAGGTTCTGATCCTCCACTCAGTACACCAGAATGAGGATCTCGCATTATCACTTGCCCGCCACCCATGCCGACCCTGGTATATCCATCAGCAAATCTAATGTCATGCCCACGATTTTGCAGATCGTTAATCACAGTTGGAGATAACCCCTCTTCCAAAACTACAGCATCTCCCATCACCATAAACCTCAAGGCATTCAATGATTCTTGTGGATCCATATCAAAGTCCACCATATTGGATATAACCTGAAGGTGACCTTGAGGTTGCATGAAACCTCCCATAACACCATAACAGAGGTACAATTCTTCACCAATAGTAGCCATAGCTGGGATAATAGTATGGAACGGTCGTTTCCCAGGTTCTAATATGTTCGGATGACTTTTATCAAGAGAAAATAAAGCTCCTCTGTTTTGGAGTACAACACCAGTATCCGGTGCCACCAAACCACTACCAAAGTTGTTAAATACACTATTTATGAATGAACAAGCATTCCCAGCGCCATCAACGCAACTAATATAGACGGTATCGCTACCTCCAAAAGGCTTTCCATAAGGAACTGTTTTCATAGCCTTAGTTGGATCTATCAAACTCCTTCTAACATCTGCGTAATCTTTAGAGATCAGGTCAGATGTAGGGACAGAGGCTTTTCTCGGATCAGCCACATATTGATAAGCATCGGAAAACGAAAGTCTCGTCGCCTCTATCAGATGATGATAAGCATCGGATGACTGAGGACCCATGCTAGCTATATCGAATCCTTCTACAATATTCAGTGCTTCAAGAGCTACGACTCCTTGGCCGTTTGGAGGACATTCCCAACAGGTAACCCCTCTGTAGTCAGTCTTAATAGGTTCATCCCAATCGGAAGTATGTGACTCCAAATCATCGACAGACAACCACCCTCCGTTTTCCTGGATGAAGCTAGCAATTTTCGCAGCCACTTCACCTGTATAAAAGGCTTCGGCTCCACCTTCGGCAACCAACCTTAGTGTGCGCGCAAGGGTCGGGAGTTTCATTATTTCCCCAGGCCTCGGTGCTCTACCATTTTTTAACATTTCCTGGCCTGACGGGTATTGAGCTAGTTTTTGAGCTTGACTAGCCCATTGGTACGATATTATGTCAGTAACGGGAAATCCTTCTTCAGCGTACTTTATGGCAGGGGCAAGCACTTCAGCTAGTGTCATGGTTCCATGAGCATTTAAGATGGTTTCCCAACCATGCACTGTACCAGGCACCGATACGGAATAGACTCCGCTGTCCGGTATTTGTTGAAATCCCTGAGACAATAGATCATCTGGAGAGGCCGCAGCCGGAGCTCTACCACTGCCGTTCAAAGCGTGTACAACACCATCTTTAGCATTACGGATTAGAGCAAACATGTCACCACCGATTCCAGTTGATTCTGGCTCAACAACATTTAACACTGCCGCTGCGGCTACGGAAGCATCAACAGCATTTCCACCCTGCATCAAAATCTGCAAGCCAGCCATAGCCGCCAATGGTTGGCTTGTAGCGACCATACCATTAGTAGCATGTACAGTAGAACGTCTTGAATCAAAAAACATAAAACACTCCAGACTCTAGCGTTGAGTCAGTCTATCACAATCCAATCCCACTCTGAATATGCCAAAAAAACCATATGTGTTAGCATGTGGAGTGAGCATGGATGGAACTCGTCGCTAGACGACACCAGACACATATGCTCGGGACAAAAATATAAAATTTGGAGAACTCCCAATGGCTGTAGAAGTAGGCGATACCGCCCCTGATTTCACTTTATATGATGCGGATAAAAATAGCAGATCACTTATAGAATTCCGAGGGAAAAACGTAGTGCTGGCTTTTTTCCCGGGTGCTTTCACAGGCTTATGCACCAAAGAAATGTGTACTTTTCAAGACCAACTTCAACAATTCAACGATTTGAATTGCCAAGTTATTGGGATTACGGTCGACTCGCCTTTTGCGCAAAAAGAATGGACAGATAAGAATAATATTGATTATCCGTTTTTGAGTGATTTTAACCGCAGAGTGGTAACGGAATATGACGTAACATTCAATAATTTAGCTGGGTTAGAAGGCTACGTATCTGCTAACCGTGCGATTGTAGTAGTGGACCCAGACGGGGTAATCAAATACAAATGGATAGCCCCAAATCCAGGTGTTGAACCGGATTATGATGAGATCCGAACAGCCGTAAAATAACACCTCACCTTTTGCGCAGATTAGAATTCTAAATATTGATTTGTGGGAGTTCATTATGGATACCAGCAATGTAAAGGCATTTATCTTTGATGTATTCGGTACAGTGGTAGATTGGCGTACCAGTATTACATTGCAATGCGAGAGATTTGGGGAAACAAAAGGGATTGAAAGAGACTGGGCTTCTTTTGCTGATGAATGGAGAGGAAAATATAGACCATATATGGATAAAGTCAGTAACGGGGAACTACCTTGGACGAATCTCGATGCACTTCACAGAATGGGCCTTGAAGACACGTTGAGAGAATTCGATATATCAGGGTTATCTGAGTCCGAGAAACAGACAATAAATCTATTCTGGCATAACCTTAAACCCTGGGTAGACTCAGTACCAGGCTTGTACAGACTTAAAGGTAAATACATCATTTCTACCATGTCCAATGGCAATGTGGCACTAATGACAAATATGGCTAAGAACGGTGGCCTGCCTTGGGACTGTATATTAGGAGCCGAAGTAGCTCAACATTACAAACCAGAACCTGAGAGTTATCTAGCAAATGTCCGGCTTTTAGGCCTGACACCCGACCAGGTTGTCATGACAGCAGCTCACCAAGGCGACCTCCTGGCCGCAGCACGTTCGGGACTGAGAACCGCCTTTATCCCTCGGCCATTAGAACATGGTCCTGACAAAACACCTGATCCCACCCCAGACCCATCATTCAATGTCGTAGCGAAAGACTTCATAGATTTAGCGGCCAAGGTAGGAGCGTGATTCGTACACTAATCACGACAGGTCAAAGGCGCCAGCTACCAATTCATAAGACTTAACCCTATCCTGGTAGGAATGGCATATTGTTACGATACTTAGGTCTGCAGTCTCATATCTCTCAGATATAGACATAAGTTTAGCCTTAACTTGATCAGGATCTCCATCCACACAATTGCGACCATATTGCTGCACAAAGACTTCTTCATCGGTCAAATATTGGTAATTTCGAGCGTCTTCCACACTAGGAATACCTTTCGCTCGACCAGTCACCGAAAAAAGTCTAGCCAAATTTCGACTAGCAGCGATATTTAAAGCCTCTTCTTCTGTATCCGCACAAACCACATGAACCCCCACATTCACCTGAGGTTCGGCTAAATATTCTGACGGTTGGAAATTCTTCCTATATCCTTCTACTATATCAGGACCATCTTGAGCTCCTGTACCAAAAAAATGGGCATAAGCAAATGACAATCCCATTTGTGCCGCCATATAAGCACTCTCGTATCTTGAACCCAACAACCAGATCTGTGGTACGGTGGTCGCTTCCCCCGGGGAAGCTGAGACATCGGCAAATGGATGTCCGTCTTGTAGAGAACCGGACAAATAACCTACTACGTCTGAAACTTGCCTGGGGAAATGTTCAATGCCTTTGGGATAAGCCGGATATGCCAAAGCTGACATTGTCAGCTGGTCACTCCCTGGAGCCCGACCGATACCCAGATCAATCCTGTCTGGGTAAAGTGAGTCTAAAAACCGAAAATTTTCTGCGACTTTAAGGGCACTGTAATGTGACAGCATAACTCCACCACTTCCAACCCTAATCGTCTGAGTTCTAGCGGCGATCTGACCGATCAGCATCTCAGGGCTCGTCCCAGCAAAGTTGGGTAGATTGTGGTGTTCAGCAACCCAATATCTACTGTATCCCATCCTTTCTACAGCAACGGCCAACTCTATAGTCTCACGTAATGCGTCACCGGAATTACCTCCCTCCCGCATTGGAGATTGATCTACAACGCTCAACGTTAGATTTGCGTCCAATTCTCACCTCAAAATATATCGATCGACAATTTATAAAAACCGATTTTGACTATTTCCGGTTATTTTAAACCATAGGATTCGAGCCGGGAATTAGCGTAGCATACCGGGATTGGTATATAATATTCCCTATTATTCCGAAAAGTGCCAATTCCACTGCATATTATTACCTAAACAATCGACTAATGTTCAGAAAGGAGCAACCAGATGGTTAGGGCAGATTTCGATAGAAATTTAAAACTTCTCCAAGAAGAGCTACTACTTCTGGGAGGTCTTGTAGAAAAAGCTATTGTAGATTCAATTGAAGCACTGAAAACTCGTGATATCGAACTCTCACATAAAATAGTGTCACAAGACGATATTATCGATCAGAAGACAAATCAAATTGAGGAAAAAGCAATAGACCTCATAGCAACACAACAGCCTATAGCCATTGATCTGCGGACGTTGATGTCGGTAATACACATATCAGTGGAATTAGAGCGTATGGGGGACTATGCCGAGGGTATAGGTAAAATAGGAGTAATGATGGGTAACGACCCTCCTGTAAAACCTCTCGTTGATATCCCTAAGATGGCTGCAAAGGCCAGTGACATGCTAAAACGAAGCCTTGATGCACTTGTAAGGAGAGACCCTGCATTAGCTAGGCAAGTGTGCGAAGACGACGATGAGGTAGATAACCTGTACGACCAGATTTACAAAGATTTGATTGCACTAATGATCAGTGACCCTACTACTACTCAGCGTGCCACATATCTTATGTGGGTCGCCCATGATCTGGAACGCATAGCAGACCGAGCCACTAATATTGCCGAAAGAGTAATCTTCTTAGTAACCGGACAACTAGTCAAATCATAAACGTAAAAACGTAGAAACTGTACATCATGTTCGTTGACAATGAAGGTCATTCACGATAGACTCTGTGCTAATGAATATCTTAGCTATCTGCAACTGCCTCTGTACCTGTCCCCCTAAATAGGGGGCAGATAGCTCATACCCGAGACTATCCCGCTGCACCCGCAAGTATTAACTGTGCGGGTGTTTTTATTTGTCAAAATGTAGGAGGGAACCTAATTGGCCAGCCAAACAAACGACACCCAAGAACAAATACACGATAAAAGCGTAGAGCTAAGTAAGAAATCTAACGGCATAATCCCTTTCATGGAAGACGAAGTCCAAAGATTTGAAGGGGAATCATACAAATTCTTGGCAGGAGAGCAGGATAACGCAGAATTCACTCCATTCCGCCTTAGACAAGGTATATACGGTCAGAGGCAAGCCGACGTACAAATGATAAGAGTGAAATTACCTGGCGGTATACTTACCTCCGATGCCGCAGAAGCGTTTGGAGATATTGTTGAACAATATGCTCCTCTAAACAAAGGTCATATTACGACCCGTGAGAATATACAAATTCACCACATACCACTGCCCGACTGCCCAGCTATCATGAGAAAACTCGGAGACGTTGGCCTAAGTAGTCGCGAAGCATGCGGTAACACTGTTCGAAACGTGGTTGGCCCATACGATGCTGGAGTCTGCTCCGATGAAATATTTGATCCAACACCCTATTTAACAGCCTATGTAAGATTCGGGGTACGGCATCCAATAACACAAGGTTTTCCGAGAAAGTTTAAAACTGCCTTCACAGGTTGCGATAGCCGCGACACAGTAATGGCTGCTATACAAGACTTAACTTACGTTGCCCAAATCAAAGACGTTAACGGTCAGCCTAAACGGGGTTTCAAAGTCTTTGTTGGCGGCGGCACCTCAATAATGCCACGTTTAGCGAAGCCATTATATGAATTCGTCGCCGAAGAGGATTATCTACGGGTCGGCCTAGCAATTTGGACAGTGTTCAACAACTC
>JAPNTN010000196.1:0-29990 GCA_027249445.1 Dehalococcoidia bacterium
TATATCGGGACTCTACTTGCATTAGCCCCTAGCTCATTTAATCCTTTTTCCAAAACATCTCGGCCGATGTTAGAACCGGGTAATAAAACCTTTTTATTCTCCCAGTTTAGGTTCGATAATTCGGAAAGGACTTCCTCTGAAACTGATCTTTGGGGCACAAAATCAGGAGTAATGCCGCGTTTATTGAGTGCTTCTGTGGTTGCAGGGCCGATGGCTCCAATTGTAATACCTTTAAGATCACGTGAGTCCTTCCCGTGGCTAGTAACTCTACTGAAGAATATATCCACGGCATTAGCGCTAGAGAAGATGATCCAGTCATAGTCTAATTTAATCAACAGTGAGTCTATGAGACTATAGTCGTCCAGTTGGTTTATCTCTATGGATGGTATTTCAATCGTATCTGCACCTAGTTCTTCTAGGCTTTTTATTAGGCTTGACGACTGGGTCCTTGACCGGGTTACTAGTATTTTTTTTCCGAATAGAGGTTTGTTATCAAACCATTGTAGTGATTCCCGTAGATTCACTACCTCTCCAACTATCGCGATAACTGGAGGTTTTAAGTTTGATTTAAGACCAATATCTACAATATTTTTCAGATTTCCGGTCACAGTTACTTGCTTATTCCACGTGCCCCATTGTATCAACGCTACCGGGGTTTCTGGATCCATGCCATTTTCGGCTAATGTGTCCATTATACTTGGCAATGCTGCCCATCCCATTAAAATTGCTAACGTGCCACCTGTTTTTGCGAGGATGTCCCATGGTATTGCAGATTCTGGTTTTGAAGGGTCCTCGCTTCCGCTGACTACTGTGAAGCACGTTGCGATCTTTCTCTGTGTGATGGGTATGCCAGAGTAGGCTGCTGCTGCTATAGGAGAAGTTATTCCGGGTACTACTTCAAAAGGGATGGAGTGTTCTTTTAACGCTAATGCTTCTTCACCACCACGACCAAAAACAAAGGGATCTCCTCCTTTTAATCTACAAACCGTTTTTCCTTCACTGGCTTTTATTACTATTAAATTGTTGATTTCTTCTTGGGTTAAGGCTTGTCTACCGCGTTCTTTTCCAACAAATATATGTTCGGAATCTGGTCTTGATGCGCTAAGCAGGTGTGTATCCAATAATCGGTCGTAAACTAATACATCTGATTGGTGTAGGCACTCTAAGCCCTTGACTGTTATTAGGCCAGGATCACCAGGTCCTGCCCCTACTAAAAATACTTTACCTGCCACGATACTCCATTAGAAATTTACGTATATGAGGTTTACTTATACTTTAGCAGATTTTTGGCCCCAGCAGAGATTAGCTGGCTGTGAACTTCGTCTGCAACGGCCTGTTCTTGATTGATCTGACCCGTTGCTGAATGATTATAAGTGGTTGCTCCATCTTCAGATCCGAGAAAAGCTCTTAAAGTTAGGTTATTTCCTGCTATTGTAGCGTGTGCTCCCAATGGTGTTTGGCATCCACCACCTACGTTGCTGAGGAAAAGCCGTTCTGCAGTAATAGCTGCGCGAGTATGGGCATGGTCTATTGATGTCAGGCACTCTGTAATGTATGAACTTTCTGTCCGTGTTTCTACAGCGATGACGCCTTGACCTGGTGGAGGAACGAACTCTTCAATAGGGAGAAATTCTGTTATGTGATGTGTTAAATTTAGTCTAATTAGGCCAGCTGCTGCTAAGACAGCGCCGTTACATTCCAATCCCGATGATTTATTTAATCGTGTCTCAATGTTGCCGCGAAGCGGGATGATGCTTAGATGCGGATAAGCACTGGAGATCTGGGCTTTCCTCCTAGGGCTGCTGGTTCCGATGCTGAAGCCATCTGGCAGTTCGCGCAAGGGTGCTCCCAGGGTGTTTACCTGTATATCCCTAGGATCTTCTCGCTCCAGTACGGCTTTAATTTCTAGTCCTTCTGGTATTTCCGTAGGAAGGTCTTTAAGGCTGTGAACCGCCATATCTATTATGCCGTCTAGCAGTTGCCTTTCGATTTCTTTGACAAAAACCCCTAGCCCCATTGTTTGTAGGGATCCAGTAGAGTTGATGTCTCCAGAAGTCCTGACTTGCACGATTTCGTAATCGTACTCAGGGTGCTGCTCTTGTAGTTTGCTTAACACTAAGTTGGTTTGCAACAATGCAAGAGCACTTCCACGTGTTCCTATTCTGATGGATTTATTTTGTACCACGCCTCCGGTTCCTCCCGTCAAGGTTAAAGAAATCTCTTGCTATTTGTTGTCGGGAAGGGTCGCGGCTTTCTTTCAGGAAAATCGTTGGGTCATGCAATATTTTGTTGACTAGGGATTTCGTCATCAATTGCAATTGCTCATTCAATATTTCTTGATCTGGTAAGTCCATGGATTCAAGTTTTTTAATCGTCCGATCGATTTCCTCGTTTCGCATTAACTCAGCTTTATCCCTGATGGATGTGATCAGAGGTACCAGGTCTAGACTCTGCCTCCATTCTTGAAAGCTGGCAGTTTCCTGTTCTACGATATGTTCTGCCCATGTGATGTCTTGTTGAAGGCTGGTCGACGAGGTTTCTGACAAATCCTGCAAGCTGTCTATGTCGTAGAGTGAAACTCCCTCTAGATGTTGTATTTTAGGGTCAATGTCTCGGGGAACTGCTATGTCAATGAACAGTAAGGGGCGATCATGCCGCGCTGCCGCTACTTTGGAAACGTCGCTTTCTTCAATAATAAATCCCGGAGATCCTGTTGAACTTATAACTACATCAGCCAATAGTAATTCTGATTCCAGTCTATCGAATGGGGCTGATATCCCACCTAGTTCTTTGGCCAAGTCATCAGCTCGCCACTCCGTGCGATTAACTACTACTATCTCTCGTGCCCCTGCGTCGCATAATGCGCGGGCTACTAGCCGACCCGTATCACCAGCTCCGACTACCAGAACGCGTTTTTGAGTTAAATCTCCAACAACTCTTTGTGCAAGGTGTACTGCGGATCTACTAACAGATCTGGATTGTTTGCCGAGATTGGTATGGCGGTGTATATACCTGGAAACTCGCAGTGCTTGATGAAACAGTTTAGACAATGGACCCCGAACGTATCCGCCTTGTGTAGCAGTGCTAAACGCTGTCCTGACTTGCCCGAGTATTTGCCGTTCTCCGATGATCATTGAGTCTAGACCAGATGTTACCCTGAACAGATGTTTAACGCATGATTCTTCATCTAGATCATACAAGTGTGGTGTTAAACGGCTCTGAGGTATTCCTGAGTAATCCTGAATGAAGTCTACTAATCGAGATTTTGCGGTTTTGTTTACGTCATCGTAAGCGTAGATTTCCAATCTGTTGCAGGTTGATAAAATCACTCCTTGCTTGACAAACTTTGACAATGAGTCCAAAGAGTCTTCAAGTTTCTCCCTGTCTACGGTCATTTGTTCCCGCAGTTCTATAGGAGAAGTCCGGTGATTCAGTCCTAATGCTAGCAAGGTCAACTGATCTTCTCCTTGCTTGCTTTAGCCTTTTTTATACTGCAGCCAGATTCATCACATAAACCGAGGTTATGGCAAAGACCAGACGACTCACTGGTGGTCAATTCTCGAATTAGGACCTCTAGGGCCTTATCCTCAAGACCATTCTGGGCTAATTCCAATAGTTCATCGGTAATACAGCACTGCCATCTGTCTGGATCAATGACCAATTGTTTTTGCTTTATTACCCCTCTCGCTTTTTGCAATACGTTGGCGAGATCAGCCCATCTCAGATTTGGATCTTCTGACAATGTCTCTCTCATTTTTCTAGCTAGCGCAGGGCTTGCTCCGCCCGTTGAGATAGCTAGTGTGACAGGTTCTCGTTTTACTATAGATGGGGCGATAAAGGTGCATAATGGCGGGTCATCTACGGCATTCAGCAGTATTCCTAGAGACTCGCACTCCTTGAATATTTCACGATTTACATCTGGAACGTTGGTAGCTGCGATAGCTATGAATGCCCCTTCAAGGTCGCCGGCTTGGTATTTCCGCTCCAGCCATTCTACCTCGCCATCAGATAACGCTTTCTTGATACCTGGTGTGGCGTCGGGGCTAATTATAGTTATTTGCGCTCCAGATTGGCGGAGTGCTTTAATTTTTCCTTCGGCGATTGTACCTCCGCCGAATATTACACAACGCTTGCCGGATAAATTAAGGTATACGGGATAGTACTCTGGCATCTTCTCCTCGGTCTTTAAGTTATATTAATCAGCTATTAGGCTTCGACGGGTTGTTCAGTTTCAATGTTATCCCAAAATTGTTGGTAGTCTTCGACGAAATATTTGACGCGGGTTTTTTTATATTCACGAGTACTATACAAAAGTAGGTTGTCTGTTATCCCCGTGGATTGACTGATTTCCTTTGCAATTTCTTCGCAGCCGTCCTGTGTGGTTGCGTGGACCATGGTGAAATGTGTATATTCCCAGTCCGGAAAGGTTGGTCGCTCGTAACAATGAGTGACAGCAGAGTGCTCTGCCATTTTCATGCCAATCTCCTCAGATTTTTCAGGGGGCACTTTCCACACTACCATGGCATTTGCTCTAAATCCAGATCGACGATGGTGCAGCACTGCGCTAAAACGCCTCATGATCTTCTTGTCTTGCAGGTCGCTAGCGAGATTAAATAAGTCTGCATTCGTGATATTAAGATTGGCGGACATCTTGTCAAAAGGTCGTGAAGTTAATTCGATGTCCTCCTGGAGTTCCCTGATAGCAGCTTTTTCAATATCCGTAACAGGTACCTCTTGGTTCCAATCTGGGGCAGGGGTACGCTCGCCAATACCATCTGGGTTGTAATTGTGGGCGGAACTTTTTTCTTTGACCATGTCAAAATTCACACCTATCTTGAAGAATCTAATCGTAGGCATGATCCTGTAATTTATGGCACCGGTTTGTTCTGCCATCCACACGATGGTCGTATTCAAGTCACCGTCAGGTGGGACCGCGATGGTAAACCAGAGGTTATAGTAAGAGCCTTCCCGTGCATAATTGTGACTAACTCCGGGGTGTCTGTTTATGAAGAGGGCTCCGTTGTGCAGTTTTTCACTGTCGTAAGCAAACGCAACGAGGGTCGTCTTGTAGCCTAGTCTTCGCGTGTCGAATATGGCGCTGATTTGCCTCACTACATTTTGCTGTTTTAATTCAGTAAGCCTTTCCAGTAGCTCGTTTTCACTAATATCTAACTCCTTTGCAATTTGTGCATAAGGCTCGTCAACCAGTGGAAACTCAGTTTGTATAGTATTCAGTAGTTTCCTGTCTATGATATCCATATTAACTGTTGCTACCTCCGCCCGATTTTGGAAAATTTTCAATCCGTTTCTGATATGACTCAACGACACCGATTAGAACATGATCCGCTAATTCTAGTATTTGCCCCCAGGTCCTAGAATTTGCTGGCTCTACTGATTCCAACACGATACTTCTAAAAAAGATTAGTGCTTCAGTTGTGTCTTTTATTGGTACATTTCGGTCTGCCATTTCAGTGCCGTATTCTCTACCTACCATTAAGGACTCTTGCAGTGCGTCGTGTCTGCGTTTCTTTTGAGAAGGCTCTTCTAGGAGTAGGGATAACAGGCGTCTTCCGAATACTCTCATCCGGTCTTTTCCGTCGTCCTGAACGCTTTGAAACCAAGATTGTTGGCTGACATCGTCCTGTGCTAGGCGACGTCGAATACGGCGTAATGCTGAGTCTTCTCTGCGTTCTTTGGATGCCGAATTTACATTAGGAGTTGATTGCCGAGTTAACTTTTGGACATCAGATTTTGAGAATCGACGATGTCCGCCAGGTGTGCGATATACGGTTATATACCCATTATCGCCCCATTGGCGTAATGTCGCCTCGTTCACTTGCAACATTTTGGAGGCGTCACCAAGAGATAACCACTGGTTTTGAGGGGAATTTCTAACGTCAACCACTAAAAATCTATAAAAATCTGTAGAATTCTGGGGCAAATAGCTTCAAATGACCCAATAGAGATTAGCACATGGGCAAGTGAGCGTCAACGTTAATTTGTATAAAATTCTAATATTGCTTGATTAAAGATGTAAGGCTAAAAGGGATATGGCATAATGTGGCCAGCAATGCATGTACAGGAGGCTTTTTATGCCGGATAAAGTAAAGATTGCTCAGATCAATCACGTTACGACTATGGTAAAAGATACCGCTCGGGCCATGGAATTCTACAATAATCTCCTCGGAATAAAACAGATTCAAAGCCAAGTGGATAATCCTGCCATAACTTGGTTGCAGTTAGATAATGGCGTAATGGTTCACTTAATAGAAACTGCTGAAGCTCCGGCTAAACCTGGCAATATTCACCATGCTTTTCAAGTAGATAACCTGGAAGAAACCCAGGAAATCCTTGAAAATAATGGATTTGAAATACTTAGAGGTGGTATAAGATATGACGGTCAGGCCTATTTCTTTATAGAGGACCCAGATGGAAATAGCGTCGAATTTTGCACAACTTCGGGGTATGCACCTGCCCCTCCCAGGCCGTAAGGTTTAATACACGGAGTTTTAAGACTATAAATTAGGATCGAGAGGCGTTATGTTCGAAAAGATACAACATATAGGTTATTTAGTCTCAGATTTAGATGTAGCCATAGGATGGTTTGCGAAAACGTTTGGTGGACTCAACGCGGGAGGTAGCAATTTGCCAGATGGGCCTGTTGTGCCTAGCGGGGGACGCAATGCTTTTATCCATTTCGGCCAGATAGAAGTCGAATTGATCGAGCCTAATGACAAATCTACTATTCCTGAAAATACCTTGGTTATGCATCATGTCGGATATGTAGTATCTGATATAGGTGGATCAATGAGCTCATTACAAGATAAAGGGTTTAGCTTTTTGGCTGATAAACCCAATACGAATGTTATGGGGCAACAAGTTCTATATTTCGACCCCACCACTACCAACGGCGTTTTAATACATTTGACTCAGCAGCCTTCTGATCCCGTAAACATAGGTATAGGTGAAGGATGTTCAGTGGATAGAATAGTCCACGCAGGATACTTAGTCGCAGATGTTGAGCAGGCTGTTGATTGGTATGAGACGAAATTTGATGGCACTGCTGTTGGTGGGATAGGCGCGTCTAGAAGAGGGGCGCGAAACGCGTATGTTAATTTTGGGAATGTCCAAGTGGAATTGATTGAAGCTGTAGACCAGTCGCAGCTTGGCGGAAAATCGTACGTAATGGATCATGTTGGATACATTGTAGGGGATATTAATTCAGCAATATTGGATTGTAAAGACAGGGGATTTTGCTTTATAGCAGACGAACCGATGACAAACCGAGTCGGTCAGACGTTATTGTATTTCGATACCGAGACTACTATGGGAACTAGGATGCATCTAACAGAATTGAATAGTTAGATGGAAAATCCCCGCAACATTATACTTGTCGGGTTTATGGCTTCTGGTAAAAGCGCAGTTGGAAGTGTTATATCTGATCGTCTTGGCTGGACTCTGGTTGATACCGATGATCGAATCGTTTCCAGTTTGGGGAAAAGCATAAGCGAGATTTTTGCTGAATCAGGCGAGGAATATTTTAGGGAAAAAGAAGAAGAAGTCATTCGTAAGTTGTGCGAGGAATCCGGGTTAGTCATCTCTGCAGGCGGAGGTGCTTTCATGAGCCAGCGCAATAGGGATCTAATGTTATCAACAGGAAGGGTTGTTTTTTTGAACGCCCGGCCAGACACATTATTTCAGCGGATACTTAACGATGAGCGAAAAGGTGCTCCCAAGAGACCATTGTTATCGGGAGATTTATCATTAGATCGTTTAGCTCAATTGCTGTGTACAAGGATTGAATATTATAAAATGGCTAGCCATCATGTGGACACTGATGATATGAGTCCTGAACAGATAGCTGATAGTCTGTTAACTCTTTATAGCGAATAAGAATTATATTATGAATCGTAATGGCGTCTCATTGAGATGATACGGAGGGTTGTTTAAATGGTTGATCCGGATCTGGCAGCTGTAGTTGAACATTCGGGAGGGAGTTACCCTGTAGTGGCTGGATGGGGTGTAATTGAGCGACTCGGTGATAAGTTTGTGGATCTTGGTATAGCTGGTCCGGTATATATTATTACTGATGAAAACGTTATGCATCCGTACGGCAGAGCCGCTCAGTGGGCCTTGCAGAGAAGTGGAATAGCAGCTCATTGTTTCATAATTCCAGCAGGGGAAACTAGCAAGAATTTTGGATTAGCTCAAGCAATATATGAATGGCTAGTAGGGCTGAAAGCTGAGAGAGGTCATGCCATCGTTGCCGTTGGTGGTGGTGTTGTGGGAGATTTGGCAGGATTCGTTGCATCAACATTTCTAAGGGGAGTTCCATTCGTACAGGTTCCAACCAGTATGGCGGCAATGGTAGACGCATCGATTGGTGGCAAAGTAGCAGTTAATCTTCCGCAGGCTAAGAATTTGGTAGGTGCTTTCTATCAGCCCAAAGCGGTCTTAGCCGATGTCCAGGCGTTGTCCACATTAGGGAAAAGAGAGCTGTCAGAAGGCTGGGCAGAAGCTATCAAACACGGCTTGATACTTGACTCAGGATTGGTAGATGTTTTTGAGGAGCATGCCGAAGCTCTGATGGAGATTGAGCCAGAGATTTCTACGGAAGTGATCCGTCGTAGTATGGCTATCAAGGCCAATGTAGTTAGCCAGGATGAACGGGAAACGCTTGGAATCAGGATATTACTAAATTATGGGCACACCATTGGGCATGCGCTTGAATCTACCACTGAATATGGCCAATTCATGCACGGGGAGGGCGTATCAGTAGGGATGATGGGTGTTGCCAGAATGGGACAAGAACTAGGGATGATTTCCCAGGATATTGTTGATAGGCAACAAAGGATACTTGAGAGATTTAACCTTCCCACTAAGGCTATAGGTATTCCCATAGAAGACATACGACTAGCGATGTCGCTAGATAAGAAAGTCCAGTCGGGTACCAACAGATGGGTAATGCTGGAAGATGTTGGGAAGGCTATTGTGAGACAAGATATACCCTGGGAAATGGTTGAAGATACGCTTAAGTTCTTGACTACATCCTAGTTTCATCTTAGACGTATTGCTCCTATGTTCTGGTTACATTGACCCGTCCTTTGGTAACACCTATAATCGGGCGGAATTATTTGTAGAACTATAGTTGTTTCTGTATAAATTCAATTTAGTCTGTCGTAAAGGAAATTATTATGAATGTATTGGAAGCGGTAGCGCGTATTTTAAAATCAGAAGGAGTAGATTGGATAGGGTGTTTCCCTAACAATCAATTGATAGAAGCTGTTGCCAAGGAAGGTATTCGGACCATAATGTTTCGGCAGGAACGTGGCGCACTTATGGCAGCGGACGGATTTAGCCGATTGAATAACCGGAAAAAATTCGGCGTGGTAATTACCCAGGGTGGGCCAGGATCGGAAAACTCTATGGGTGGTTTGGCCCAAGCTTACGCTGATAATATACCGATTTTGTACCTCCCAGGTGGACCTGCTTTGAATCAGTACGCTGTTCGACCTAATTTTTCCCCCAGTCGGACTTATAGAACGGTTTCCAAGCAAGGTGAGATCATAACAGCTCCTGGACAAGTGGCCGGAGCAATGAGAAGGGCATTCCACGCTCTACGCAACGGGCGCCCAGGTCCCGTGATAGTGGAAATACCAGCCGATGTTGGTCCTATGGAAGTTCCTGAATCAGGACTAGACTACCAGCCTCCAAAGCGTGCATTACAATCTCCCGCTTCTGGCGACGTCACCGATGCAGTTAAACTGCTATTGAATGCAAAGAAACCAGTGATTTGGTCAGGGATGGGAGTTTTATTCTCGGAGGCAACTGCTGAATTACAAGAGTTTGCTGAGCTAACTGAAATACCGGTTTATTGCACTATGCCAGGCAAGTCTTCGTTTGATGAGAGGCATCCCTTGGCACTAGGCGCGGGTAGCAGTTCAACTTCTTTGCCCGCTCGGACCTGGTTGCAGGAGTCAGATGTCCTGTTCGCAGTGGGTTCTAGTATGACAAGAACAAACTACGGTCAACCTATACCGGACGGGAAGGTTATTATACATAACGTAGAGAGTATCGAAGATATAAATAAGGACTTCTCTGTTGATGTTGGGTTGCCTGGTGATACCAAGTTGACCCTTACAGCTATGATAGCGGAGGTCAAAGCCCAAATTGGAGCGAATGGTCGTAAGGGGCAAACCAATGTGGCCAAAGAGATTGCCGACATGAGGGATGCGTGGCTTGGAGAATGGCAAGATCTTTTGAATTCGGACGAAGTTCCTATAAATACCTACAGGATTATTGCCGAGTTGGAGCGTTGTTTGGATAAAGATAAGAGCATTGTCACCCACGACGCTGGAGCACCTAGAGATACTATAATGCCGTTTTACACAGCTACCATCCCGTATAGCTATATTGGGTGGGGTAAAACGACCCACCTAGGTTACGGAATACCCTTGATGATGGGAGTGAAGCTGGCTAGCCCAGATAAGTTCTGTTTGAACTTTATGGGAGACGGGGCCTTTGGTATGTCTGGGTTAGATATCGAGACGTCTGTTCGGGCAAATATACCAATCACTACCATTGTTCTGAATAATGGTGGTATGGCGACTTATCCTGGCGGGTATCCTACTGCAAATGAATTGTATGGTGCTACTAGGATGAGTGGTGATTATGCAAAGCTAGCTGAAGGTATGGGTGCTGTCGGTATAGTGGTTACACAACCTTCTGAAATAGCTCCAGCTCTTCAACGGGCACAGGAGTTGAATGCTGAGGGTAAAACCGTTTTACTAGACATACATTCCAATATGGAAGCGAAGCGTTCCCAGTTTTAGTTCAGGTACACTGTAGACTGAGATAAAAAGAATCCCCAGTACGTACGTACTGGGGATTCTTTTTATAGTTTGGATTCGATGTTACTCGAATCGAACGTCCCATAAGGCGCTCGGATATGGCTGTAATGGCCATGGTGTCCATGAAGTAACTCTGCTTGACACGCCGTACGGTTGATTCAAATAACCAGGAGTGAAGTCATAATGCTTATCGAATACTGCCTTGAGAGCCTTATTGTAAGCATCGTGACGTACCGAGAGCTCCCCAGCCGTAGCTATGGCCGGCATTATGTATGTCTCAGCCAGTTCCGGGTCTGAGCATATATATCCACCTTCAGCATATCGCCCCATCATGCGACGACCTCCGTCGAAGGTGTTCTCGTTGGTTCTAACCACGTATTGGCCGGCGATTTCCCCAGCGTATTGGATCTTCTTGGTAGAAACTTCTTCACCGACACTGACTTCACAATCTATGCCGAGATTCTGTTCCCACATACTGCAGATCAATTCAGAAACTTCTACTGTGAGTGGCGCACCTGCTCCTACCCAGGTGTGAATCATTAGTGTCCTTCCACCATTGAATCCTTCACCTCCTGGATATCCTGCATCTGCTAGCAGCTGTTGTGCTTTAGCTGCGTCAAATGCTAGAGGAGCGATGTTCTCCTCGTAGCCTAACCCAGATGGGCTGGCTATTCCCTGGTAACCCGCGATTTCAAAAGCTTTCTCGCCGCCATACAGCTGTTGTACAAGGGTTTTGTCTATGGCGTAGTCCAAGGCGAAACGTACTCGTTCATCATTACACATGATTGGATTACCATCATTATCTACCTCGCGATCACAACCGTTTGCGTTTATCCAGATATGGACAGCCTCAGGTGCGTACACGATTTGGCCGTTGCCGCTCTTTATCTGGTCAGTGACGGTTAAGTCCGCTTCGATAATATCGGCTGTGCCAGCCTGAAGGGCTGCTACCCTCGTTGATAGTTCCGGTACTAAACGCAGCGAAACGCTCTTAAATGGGTATGTGCGATGTTCCATGGCAAAGTAGTCAGGGAAACGCTCATACATAATTTCTTCCGAGTATAGATGCCCGGTTACCGAGAATGGTCCGATATGACCGGGGGAAGGATTTTCTTCAAAGGCAGCGGCTCTTGAGCAAACCTCTGCTGGCGTGCAATTATCTACTGCCTCACCTTCTGGCAAACTCATCCAGTAGTCTTTATTGACTACGGTACCGCTGGTCATATTGTCGATCTCAGACAATGCTACACCAAGGTTACCAAGAGGATCGAAAGTTGTTATCTTGAAGGTATCTGGGCCAGTCACCGACATGTCGGATATGGCTCTAGCTACACGTACTTTAGATACGCTGGCAGATTCTTCCGAAATGGCGAAATTAAATGTGAAATCTACATCGTCGACATTCAGTTCGTCTCCGTTATGGAATTTAATTCCTTCTTTGATGGTGAATTCCCAACCCAAGCCGTCGTCTACTATCTCCCACTTGCTGGCTATACCTGTGTCAGGTGACAGGACTAAACTGCCGTCCTTCATCTCTCCGCCGATTATCCATGATTGAGCTAACCTTTGATAGGTGTTGCTCTCGGCTTGGTCATACTTGCTATTCCAGATTTCATTTCCCTGTGTAGTGACCATTATGTTGAATTGGTCTACTGTTTTATAGCCACCAATTGGAGTTGGTGCTGGTGTCGGGGTTGCAACTACTAGTTTTTCAACCTCCGTTTCCACCACCTTTTCTACTTGTTTCTCAACCTCGACTTCCTTGATAACTTCGACTTCAACCTCTTTAACTACTTCTTTTTCTATGATTTCTGGAGCTGCGGCTGACCCGCAGGCTACTCCAAAGACCATTAGCGATACTAATAAGAACCATACTGGTTTAGTGATAATATTTATCAAACTAGTCCTCCCTTGAAATATTGTGGTCCGATTATGTGTATCAGGCCCTGGGATTCAGTAGTATTCTCTTGATTGGGCAGGGGGTGCCCTCATCCATTTCATGGGGTCTTGCACTAATTCGGGTTGCGACAATACACCACGATGCAATGATTTTATGAGTTGTACTGCGTACCGTGGTTTAAATAGTGCGAAATTATTGGGAAAGAATTTGGTAATTACGCTAGTGAATAAAGCTTGCTTTGTGCAAGCTTCGCATGCAGGTTTATAATAATCTTTGGAACGTGTCACCATCACGGTCCTACGCCCTAGGTGCGAGGGGGCCAACCTGAAGCACTTAGGGCTCTCTACTATCAGATTCGATTCTATTTCATACGATAGGTCTAACCACTTTATTGACTAACGAATCACACTACATTATACCTTTTAGATTACGTAATCATGCTACTTGGGCTACTGCTTTCGTTTAATTGATAATACTATGAGCAGTAGAATATGCAGTAATTCGCAACGACCCTCTATATTTGATGCCCTAATATATATAATTCGATAACCTGATGTCAAGATTCCTTGAGAGAATATAAGGATCAAAACCTCACTCAGGCCAACGCAAATTAAGAGGATCAGCTAAATAGTTTGGACTTAACCAGTAAGCTGCAGATGATCAATGCGATTATGCCTGACACACCTAACAGTACAAATGAGGCAAGGGTTGATAGGAATTCTAATTCAGCGCTAAAGGTCGAAACTTGTTTCATCCCAATGGCAACGCTGCCACTCAATACCGTGATTCCAAATAGGACACGTATTCTAGATGGATCAACTAGTTTAGTTGCTCCCGCTCCTAGTTGAGATCCTAGTGAAGCTGCTGCCAGCATTACTATTGCCATGGTGGGGTCAACGTGGTTGCCCAAGGAGTATATAAACGTGCCTACAGATCCTGTAATGATGATCTGAAATAAGTCAGTTCCTATGGCGATTGTGGTTGGGATGCCTACTACATAAACTAATAGCGGCATTAGGATAAATCCTCCGCCGGCTCCGAGCAATCCCGCCAGGAATCCTATGAAGAAACCGATGGATATAGGTATGAAAACGGAAATATTATCGATTTTTGAAACAGGTAATTTCACGTATGTGGGTATCGGGGGTAGGCCCGGTATCCTAATGTTGTGTGGCGGGATTCGCATATTCTGGATTCGTTGGGCTAATTTAGCGGTCGAGACAGTTTCTCCGTTCTCCTGCAGCTTACGGGTTTTGAAGAAATCGTAAATGATGAATACTCCCAGTGTAGTTAGGAAAACTATGAATACATAGCCTATTACCGGACCAGCTATTCCAGCGTCATCTAGTGTGCTGTTTAGATGTTCCGCCAAAATTTCAGCGGGAATTGTGCCAGAAACCATTAGAAAACCTAGTTTGAAATCGACGTTTCCCATTCCCCTGTGTTTTAGCATATTTATTATGGATGATCCCATAACAAGAGTTAGCCCTGTTCCTACTGCAAACAGAGGTGGGACACCGAATACCAGTAATCCGCCGGTAATTAAAAACCCTCCCCCGACTCCAAAAAAGCCGCCGAGTGTACCTACAATAACCCCAAGGAATACCAGGAGTATGGGATTAACTACTATTTCAGCGTTGGGAAAATACATTAAATTACTTTGCCAGCCTGGTGAATAACCCTGTCAGATAACGGCAGGCAGAAAATAATAATTGCCAGAAAAAATAGAGGGCAAGTGCGGTTATGGCTACTGTCACCATCACCAATATTGACCACATCAAGGGATGAGTAGAGCTGTATTCTGCGAGAAATGTTCCTATCATTTCATACATACAATATCCATATACGGTCGTTTCTTAATTGCATTAAGTGTCTTGTTAGAGATAACATTTGATTCAGATTAATACTGGGGATGCTATTTGTAGAGACAATAATAACATCTCCATAAAGCTGCAATACGGCGACAGGACATTTTAACGGTAACTATGGCTAGTGAATTTTGTTTTAGCTTGAATAACACTCAGGGGAAGGCGCGTACCGGACAATTCGTTACTCCTCATGGTACGGTTCAGACGCCTGCTTTTATGCCTGTGGCAACACAGGCAACTGTAAAAACACTGACTCCTGATGATGTAGTTGATATTGGGGCGGAAATCGTTCTTAGTAACGCTTACCATTTGTATCTGCGTCCAGGAAACGATATGGTCCAAAGACTAGGCGGGTTGCATAAGTTTATGGGTTGGGATAGACCTATATTGACCGATAGTGGAGGCTTTCAGGCTTTTAGCATGGGAACTCTCAAGAAAGTCACCGATGAGGGGATAAGGTTTAAGTCGCATATCGATGGAAGTGATCATTGGTTTACACCGGAAATTGCTACAATAAACCAGGAGAAACTTGGCGCTGACATAATTATGTGTCTTGATCAATGTATTGCAAATGGTGAAACTAGGGAATCTGTAGTCAGCGCTATGAACAGGACGCACGCGTGGGCTTCTATCTGCTACGACACTCATCTGGCCTCGGATCATTATGACAAACAGGCTCTCTTTGGGATTGTCCAAGGTGGTGTTTTTCCGGATTTGAGAGAGGAGTCGGCTAAATATATAACCGGCATACCATTTGATGGATATGCAATTGGTGGCTTAGCTGTTGGTGAATCTAAGAGTGAGATGTACGAAGTAACATCTTTTGTGACGGAAATGATGCCGGATGATAAGCCTCGTTATCTTATGGGAGTAGGATCCCCCGAGGATCTAATAGAAGCTATAGCAAGTGGCGTAGACATGTGTGATTGTGTATTACCTACTAGGGTAGCACGTAACGGCGCCTTATTTACCAACGAAGGAAGGGTCAATATATCGAATCGACGATTTGCGGATATGGATCGGCCCTTATGTGAAGATTGCGATTGTTATACTTGTAGTAAGTTTTCAGCTGCGTATCTGTGGCACCTGTTTAAGTCGAAGGAGATACTAGGTTTGAGGCTTGCCAGTATACATAACTTACGATTCATCACTCGGCTTATGGAAACTGCACGGGTTGCGATAGCTGAAAATAGGTTTGAAGACTTCCGAAGGAAATTCTGGGATTCTTATAGCCCAACAGATGAATCTGTTAGGCTGCGTCAGAAGGACCGGTGGCTAGCTGCCAGGGATGGTGAATAAAAATAAGGGCGCTTAAACCAAGCGCCCTTATTTTTATTCACCATCTGTGTCGTTATAGTAACTAGGTTGTCCCTCCGGCTACAGCTGGAACTATGCTAATTTCATCACCCTCTTTAGTGTCTGTGGATAACCCGCTTAAGAATCGGACATCTTCCCCGTTTAAGTATATATTTACAAAGTATCGAAGCTCTCCATTTTCATCAATGAGCCTCTCTTTAAACCCGGGGTATTCTGATTCCAAGTTATCTATCATTACTGATAGTATTGACTCGGTCACTTCAACCTTGTCTTGCCCGTTTGTCATTTTTCTTAGCGGGGTAGGAATTCTAACTAAGACGCCCATTGGGAACTCCTTATCGTTATTAGACTTGGGTGTTTGTACTAAATTAACCTTCGATTACATCTCCGCCCACTGGGTCTACCCGGACGCCGGTGGAACTAACCCATTGTAATCCGCGTTCTATTTCTTCTTTCTCGCCATCTAGTTCCAATATCACCCAGCCCATATTCTCACCGATTTCGGCTCGACGGATATTTGTTACAAGATGGAAATCCTGGCCTAGTTTATAGATTACTGGCTCCTTTACTAGGTCGTCGGATTCAAATGTAAATCGTACTCGTTGTCTGTCCACTTTATCTACCAACCGGATTGAAGTTGTTTAGAGCCTCCTCAAATGAGCTCAGCATTGGTTTTACGCTGAGAGGATTAACGACTTCTTCCACGGCTTCCTGGGTCTTTAGTCCATTACCAGTGATATAGGCTACGGTCAACTCATCAGGTTTTATTGCACCGGATTCTGCGAGTTTCTTGAGACCAGAAATGACTACACCGCCGGCTGTTTCAGTAAAAATCCCCTCGGTTTGGGCGAGCAGTTTAATGCCCTCCACGACTTCGGGTTCGGGAACGATAGTCCCGCTACCGCCGGAATTCTTAATGACACGTAATGCGTAGATGCCATCTGCTGGGTTTCCGATGGCAAGTGACTTGGCTATGCTGTTTGGCTTAACTGGCATCACGTGGGACTGGCCTTCTTTCCATGCGGTGACTATTGGTGAACAACCTTCTGCCTGGGTCATATGCATCTTTGTTACTACTGCCGGATGATGCACCGTGTTTTGGTCTTCGCCAAACGACATTGGATCGACCCCATCCAGCAGCCCTAGGCAGGCCAATTCATTGAATCCCTTCCAGATTTTTGTGAACATAGCACCTGAAGCAGATGGCACTATAGCGTGATCTGGGACTCTCCATCCGAGTTGCTCTGCTACCTCGTACCCTAGTGTCTTGCTACCCTCGGCATAATATGGGCGCATATTTATATTAACGAACGCCCATGGGTAATTATCACCAACCTCGCTACAAAGACGGTTAACCTCATCGTAGTTGCCGTCTACAGAAACTAAAGTGGGGGCGTAGACAGCTGCTCCTATAATTTTACCTCTCTCCAGGTCGGATGGTATGAATACCACTGATTTCATTCCTGCCCTAGCGGCATGAGCTGCTACGCTACAGGCTAGGTTGCCGGTAGATGCACAGGATAAAGTTTCGAAACCAAATTCTACTGCTTTCGTTGCGGCAACAGATACCACCCTATCTTTGAAAGAATAAGAGGGATTTACGCTATCGTTCTTGATGTATAAGTTGTTTAGGCCAAGCCTTTTTCCAAGGTTGTTAGCCTTAAGTAGCGGTGTGTATCCAGCCATAATATCGACCGGAGTCTCTCCGCTAGCTGGGAGTAAGTCTTCGTAACGCCAGATACTTAGGGGTCCACGGGATATCTTATCCTTGCTTATGACCTGGGAGATTGTATCGTAGTCGTAATCTACCTCTAGGGGGCCAAAGCAAAAATCGCACACGTTTAGAGCTTCAGCGGGATATTCCCTACTGCATTCTCGACACCGTAACCCACTTACATATGCCATTATTAATTACCTCCGTGGGGGTGGTGGAATTACGCAAACCCGCTATCTATTATAGCGGACAGCATCGGTGATCGTAACAAAGCGCCTAATTCATGTCAAGAAACTAGGTTGAACGCTCGCTTGTATATCCGCTAGTATGAGTAATCATTTACTTGTCTGGGTATAGTATTTTTTGTAAGATTTATCCGTGACGATGTGGCGTGGTCGGGATTTGCGGCCTGCCGGTACATAGTATAACCCGTCGGAGGCCGAAAAGATGTTTAATTTTCCTCTGTTGTCATTACCTTTTTTTTCTTCACCAATGGGGTCTTACCAGTTTGCTGGTGGAGAGTTAACAGAGATAGTGATCCACATTTTAATCCAGCTGGCAGTCATATTGTTTGTGGCCAAGTTATCCGGTGAACTTGCGTCACGCTTCCTGAAAATTCCACCTGTTTTGGCAGAGCTAGCTGCTGGAGTAATGATTGGTCCGTTTGCCCTGGGAGGTATTGCAATCCCGGGATTTGGACCCCTTTTCCCAATACCGATGATTGATGGGCACGCGGCAGCGATACCCGTTAGTACCGAGCTTTTCGTTATAGCGCAGGTTGGCTCTATATTCCTGCTATTTGCTATAGGACTAGAGACTAATCTTAAACAATTCCTTCGCTATGCAGGTCCAGCGACCGCCGTGGCAATTGGAGGAGTAGTCATCCCGTTCTTCCTGGGCGCCTGGGCTACGGTAGCGTTTGGTTTCGCGGGCCCAGCTGGAATATGGTCACCTTCGGCCCTCTTTATAGGGGCGATAATGACCGCGACATCTGTTGGTATTACTGCCAGGGTATTATCAGACCTATCGCGGCTTGATTCTCCGGAAGGCGTTACTGTGTTAGCTGCTGCCGTAGTTGATGACGTTCTTGGAATATTGGTTCTTACCGTGGTAGTCGGACTTAGCGTTGCGGGCAGCATTACTGCTACAGGAATCGGGCTGATTGCCTTTAAGGCAATCGCGTTTTGGCTAGGTTTGACAGTTGTAGGGATCCTGGTAGCGCCATATATAGAGCGTATTGTGAACCGGTTTAAAGTTAGTGGTGCTGGCCTGGTGTTAACTGTTGCATTGGCATTGTTTGCCGCCGGTTTGGCCGAGATATTCGGACTCGCCTTTATCATCGGAGCTTTTTCAATTGGACTCGCCCTATCGACTACTAAGATGGGGCATACCGTGGAAGAGCAGATGATCCCCGTCACTAATATCCTGGTTCCAGTATTTTTCGTGGTCATGGGAATGCTTGTAGATGTTAGTTCCATGATGAGCGCCATATGGTTTGGCCTAGTAATATCTCTCTTGGCAATACTTTCGAAGGTATTTGGATCTGGAATACCAGCCCTGTTTACCGGCTTCAACCTGAGGGGCGCTAGCAGAATTGGCGTAGGAATGATGCCTCGAGGTGAAGTTGCCCTGATCATTGCCGGTATTGGTCTCACAAACGGTATCATAGGCCAAGAGCTTTTTGGCGTGAGCATAATGATGACTGTCATAACCACGCTACTCGCACCGATAGTGCTAATTCCTCTGTTTAAACGGGGTGGTGAAGGAACGAGGAAGCCTGGTAGTGACAATAAGTCCTAAGAATGCCGTTAAAAAAATGCTGGATGATACGTGTTTATTGACGGTGCCGACTCAAAGTGATAAATACATTAAGTTATCTACTATATGCAGATAACCAACGTGTTTTAACTTAGGACGGTTAATTATGATAGGTGTTTTGACACATCATTGGGCTAAACAAGACAAGATAGAAGAAGCAAAAAAACTATTAGACGGAAATGGTCTTGCACAGAGTAAAGCGCCTGGGTTTGGATCGAGAGAAACCCTCTACTCGATCAGTGACCCCACTAAGATCACTACCCTTGTAACATGGGATAGTAATGATATATACGACGCCTGGAGAGCCAGTCCCGAGCGTGTGGTCGCTATGAATGGTGCCGAGGAGTTATGGTCTAGGGCCCCAGAGTCGGAGAGATTCGAGGTTGTCTAGCTAGGTGATAGCCCATTCTAAAGTAGAATGCTGTCCAGCTTTTGCATATCAAGGTGGCCTTCTATAAGGTTCTTGAAGTGCCTGATTTTCTCAACGTTATGACACACTGACTTGCCCGCTAATCCTTCCAAGGACTGGGCTGTATTCATGGTGTTACTTTCAACCATTATTAGAGGGATATCGAGGTTACGAGCTTCTATCTGGACATATTCTGTAGGCTTTCCTCCGCCGGTCATAATTACACACTTTGTGTCCCCTTTAAAGCATGCCATGTGGATGTCAGGTCTTTCAGCACGGGTGATCACGGCCTGGTTATTGTGCCTGCAGAAATAGTTTGGACCCGAGTCCATGATATTGCCACCTATCAGGAATTTTTGTACTAGCTGCCTTGTGTTTTCAGGTTCGTCAAACCAGGTTCCATCCAGGTGATCCAGTATCTGCTGGATTTCTACTGATAGCATGAACCTATCTTCTGGTATTGCACCTATGATTGGGGTACCGTTATCAGTGGCATCTGTAATTTGCGAGCTGACCATGTTTGACCTGTGCAATGGGTAGCCATTAATTATTATCGCTTCTTGTGACGAGGGATTATAAGAAAGGTTATCTTGTGAATTCTTGCCCCATCGATTAACAAGGATGCGTTTTCCTCCTGTAATACCGTGGAGTGTTTGTCCAAGAACGCCATCAGCTGAATCAATGTCAGGACCTTCAATAAAGAGAACGTCCGAGGTGGAGGCACTCTTTTCGATAACAGCTTTTATGGTTTGTTCTAGTTCTGGTGTTATAGGACCATCAGGCGGGGTCACTGGGTGTACAGGGGCGGATACCCCTAGGAGTTCAATTGCTATGAATGGTGGGTCAGGATCTTCCGAGGCGCTACTTGAGAATGGCTTGTAATATGAGACCTTCTTGCCTTTTTCTCGAAGATATAAGCTAAGGGCCCCGATAATAGAGCTCTTCCCTGATCCCTGGATATTCCCGTCCACCTGGATAATGTTCATGTGTGCTGATTAAATCTTCTTTCAAGTATGATGTCTAACTACCAATATAACTAATCAGTTACGTCTTTCCAACCGGTATCCAGTGGGTCGAACCCGTTGGGAAACTTAGTACTGGCATCGTATTTTGCCATGCTTAGATCTGATCTGTGCAGGCTTGCTTTGTCGAAGTTAGCGTTTCTCATGTCGGTCATGATCCACATGGAATCACGGATCATGGCCTGGGTGAAATTTGCTCCCTCTAGGACAGCCCTACTGAGATCTGCGCCATTCATGTTTGATGCTACAAAACTACCACCAGTTAGGTTGGCGTTTCTCATGTCCACTTCGATCATTGTTGACTGGCTAACGTCAGCTCCAGTCATATCCGCGTTCATGAAAGATGTTCTCATTGTCCGTGAGTGTCTCAATGTAGCGTTCAGTAAGGACGCGCCCCTAAAATCTGCCCAGTGAAGGTTTACATTGGTTAGGTTAGCATCGTTGCAGTTGGTGTCTGCAAGGGATGCTCTCGCTAGGTCGGATCCAGTTAAGTCAGCTCCTTCAAGGTTGGACTTTGCCAAGCTCGCGTTGGTAAGCTTGCTATCAACTAGGATTGCCCCCTTTAGGTTCGCTCCCCTAATACGGGCACCTACTAGGTCTGATCCCGACAAGTCAGCACCTTCTAGATCTAGGGCTGATTCAGGATTCTTTTCTTGCCACTCTGATATGGCGTCTGCACCGTTCTTCACTATCTCAACATGTTCAGCGTTAGCCACGATTTAACTCCAATCATTTGAACCTGAACGTACTTAAACATGTAGTAGTTTAGATTCAAATCTAATAACTATATTGATCTCTAATACACTTAGTGTTTATGGTCAGAGTTCGCTAAGCGTTTGCAGTTGCTTCGTCGACCTCGAAAATTTTCTCCGCGATGACCATCTTAAGTTCATTAGCGCGAGTTAGGTTCGGATATACTCCATCCTCGTCCTTACGGTCGAAAATCTTATCTCCATCTAGGTACACTTCTAGCCTGCCCGCGTCCGCTGGGGTAAGTTTTACGGCTATATCCCCGGGATCTTGGGATCTCCAGAATTCAGTTGCCAGCCACGTGGCAACAGCATGGTACCCTCAAGGTACACAGTAGACTACTTCTACTTCTACTTTTCCAAATTGTGCTCCGGCCATGGTTCTCCTCCGATAGGTATTCTCTTAGTCACGAAGTTTAATAGATTAAATAAACGAATTCAAGGAAAGTTATTGTAAAACAAAGAGGCCTCACTCAGATAAGTGAGGCCTCTTTGTTTTACTTACTAATTAGCAGTTTATTAACTTACTATTGCACTACCTTGTCCAACCGCGGTAGTGTTCCCGTCCTGGTTTTGACACGCGATGTCCACGGTAACCATTGTGCCGCCGTCGACTTCTTGGCTGCTGTTTAGGTTGCCACTAATTGTGACGGTATCACCTTCTTTAACTGGTCTAAGGAACTTAAGATTCACTACACCACTATGGTGGAACGTATCTGCTCCGAAGAACTCCCTGAGTAATTCAGATGCAAATGCTACTGACATCCTACCGGATGCTATAGGATACGTTGTCCCTAGCCTTTGCTTAGCCAGTTCGGGACTGTTATGAATGTTCTCACGGTCCCTGATTCCACATGACTCAAACTGGTTTATTTTCACCTGGGTAATTGATTTGGTAATCGAAGGGATTGCCTTGTTTTCTAACCCTGTGGATGCCATTTCTTTCCCACCTCATCTGGTTTTTTCATTTGGTATGTGCGCATTTTCTCGATAAGCCTGCCGTCTTCATCTGTAGCGGTAGCTTCGATAACAAGGTATGGCTTATCTCTACGGGTGTACTTGTCGTGTACTCGTCCTGTGACCTTGATTATCTTTCCAGCTACTGGCGGATTATGGAATTCCATTTCGTTACCGGCGTTAACTCCACCCGTATTGTCCTCATAGGCTAGTCCAAGGGCAGTCGCGTCATGTTTGACTGCTATAGTTGGGAACAACCCTTTTGGATCGTCTACTGATTTTCTGTATTCGTCGATCATTTCCTGTGTGAGTAAGTATTCGTATGAGCCTAGTTCTTCACCGATTACGAGGTTGTCATATACTAATTCAGGTAAATTTTCTTGTGCCATATACGCTCTCCTTTATTAGTAAAAACACGATACTGCAATTCGAATTCCAAGTCAATCAGGGAGTTATTTATAGGGGAAATCTGTTCAGACGGTATTAGAGATAATTACAGATTTCGGATGATTTGTAGCATAAATGGCCAGTTTTTCATGGCCTATGTCATCGTATATCATCTATAATGGATCACCAGTGGAACAATCTGATGGTGGATGTGCTTAATGGAACTGACATTTGAGAGAGGCGATCAATACCGTCCAAAAGGCCACGCATTGGTGTATTTTCGGGTTAATAATGAACCCGACACGGTTTATGTGACCTATATTATCGCGCTTCCAGTTAAAGCAGACTTAACTAAGTATGTTCCGCCGTTTCTTGCCACTCATCTAGGGAGTATGCCTCTAAACGATTTCTCTGCTTTCGCCATGCCGCCGGTACCTGAAGCAGTAGACAGTTACGAGGAGGTAGAACGCCTGGCCCGATTACGCGATGATGATATGGCTTATGCGGACAGCATGTTTTCCTTTGATCTTCCGAGGATGATGGAAGCGGTAACCGAAGCAGTACAGGTGTATTCGGACTTGTGCGACCAGTATTTCAATCGCGAGTCAGGAAATACAGTGGATTCTGGTGAAACAATTGGTGAACTTCCAGGGTCTGATACGGATGATGAATCCTCGTACCAGGTAAATGAAGTTCTTTTCGGTCTTATGAGTGAGGCTGACAAGCTAACTGAACTTTCTAGGCTCCTAGGTAAACTTAGGTTTGCCCAGGATGGTGAAGACGCTAATATGCTGGAAGAAGTTAGTGATGAGATAAAATCACTGTCCAAGTTTCTTCCGGATCAGTTCAAGCTTTCTCGGTTACTTGCTGCCGCTCAGGATACCTCGAGGAATGGTGAAAAGTTGGCCCAACTGTATTTAGACCGGTGCTTTAGGCTTTCATCAGGGGATTTTGGCAAGGTAGAGGCTATAGATAACGAAATTAGTTCTATTGAGTTGATATAGTCTGTTCGTACATCATCACGCTTCTTCTCGTTGACACCAAATTCCCTCCCGCGTACACTTTCAATAGCTGGGCGAGAAGTTGTGTCATTTATTTTGATGGGTTTCTGGCAGCTTAGTTTTAATTTCCCCAGAATTGATTTTATTAGGAGAATCTATGTCCTTTTTGATGGATCAGGATCCCGAAGTCGCTAAGGCCATCGAGCTAGAAGATCTGAGGCAGCGTGACAGTATAGTTCTGATAGCTTCGGAGAATTATGCGAGTAAAGCCGTACTCGAAGCACAATCAGGAGTAATGAACAATAAGTATGCAGAAGGTTATCCAGGGCGACGGTACTATGGCGGATGTGAAAATGTAGATATAGTCGAAAGATTAGCTATAAGCAGGGCCAAGGAACTTTTCGGAGCTGATCATGCAAATGTCCAGGCTCATAGTGGTGCCCAAGCTAATATGGCAGCGTATTTCGCTATCTTAGAGCCCGGTGACACTGTCATGGGAATGAGGTTAGACCAGGGAGGGCATCTCACTCACGGAGCTTCTGTAAACTTTTCAGGTAATCTTTACAATTTTGTGCCTTACGGAGTTGATGAAACTAGTGAGACCATAGACTACGATGAAGTTGAAAAGCTTGCAAAAGAACATAAGCCCAAATTAATTGTCGCTGGATGTAGTGCGTACGCCCGTATATTGGATTTTCCTCGGTTCCGAGCAATTGCAGATCTGGTTGGCGCGAAGCTCATGGTAGATATGGCGCATATTTCGGGTTTGATAGCTGGTGGAGCCCATCCGTCGCCTTTCCCTCATGCTCACGTCGTGACTTCTACTACCCAAAAGACATTGAGAGGTCCACGAGGCGGTCTTATCTTATGCGAGGAAGATCTAGGACGTAAGATTGATTATGGTGTATTCCCCTATGCTCAGGGTGGTCCTTTTATGCATGTAATTGCTGCGAAAGCAGTGTGTTTTGGGGAGGCCTTGACTCCAGGGTATGCGAATTATGCTTCTCAGATAGTGGCCAATGCCCAGGTTATGGCCCAGGAATTATCCGAGGCAGGATTAAGATTAGTGTCGGGTGGGACTGACAATCATTTGATACTAGTAGATTTGACTCCTATGGACATAGACGGACGAGATGCAGAATTGGCCATGGAAAAAGTTGGGATAAGTGCAAATAAGAACGCTATACCAAATGATCCCAAGCCTCCTAGGGTAGCCAGCGGTTTACGCTTGGGTACTCCTGCTATCACTAGCCGTGGATTTAAAGAAGAAGACTCTAAACAAGTTGCAGACTTGATCGTTCGAGTCCTTACAAATATGGGTGACGAACAGGTTGAAAATACGGTTAGGGAAGAGATAAAAGAACTAACGGCAAGGTTTCCTGTGCCGGGCTTAGACACGTAAGTTGAGAGCATTACCCAGCAATGCTATAATTCTTTGATTGTAATAATGTATAGGAGTTCCAGTTGCGCCACTACGAATTAGTCACGATACTGAGTCCAATGCTTAATCAAACCGAGGCTACCGAGGCTTGGGGTCAGATTAAAGATTTCATTACTAACCGAGAGGGAGAGATTGTTAGAGAGCAATCTTGGGGGACTCGTAGGCTCGCGTATCCCATACGCCAGGGTTCATACAACTTCCTAGAGGGAAATTATTATCTCACTAATTTTTCCACCGACACGCCATTTAATATAGAACTGGAAACGTTCTTGCGGTTAGATGAAAGAGTTTTACGTTCTATGGTGATCGCTGGTGATCCACCACCGCCACCTCCTCCGACGCCTGAACCCGTTGCATCGGTAGAAACCGAGGAGACTAAGCCCGAGGAGGCCGCTACTGCTGAGCAGCCAGGTACTTCGCCTGGAGAGAATGCCACCGTAGAAGCGGACCCGACGGCGGTAGAGGATGCTAGTAGTGACACGGTCAGTTCTGAAGAAACGAGTGAGACTGAAGCCGCCGTTGAAGACTCATCCAATGAGGCCGAATCGGAGTCGGCCGACAGTGTTGAGGAAGCTCAGGCTGAACCAGACGAGTCTTCCAATCCAGGAGTTCCGGCGGAAGAAGAGACCGCAGAAACAGAAGAGTCGAGTTAGTACGCTGTCTTTATAGAGTAAGTTTTTGCTGTAATCTTGTCGGCGACGAAAATTTATGAGGCTGGTTTGAATAAGATAATTGTTATAGGGAACTTAGGTCGTGATCCTGAAATGCGGTACACCGCCAGCGGTCAAAGTGTCACGTCTTTTAGTATAGCGTCAAATCGACGATATACGACGGCTTCTGGCGAACAACGTGAAGAGACAGAGTGGTTTAATGTGAACGCATGGGGGCGAAACTCTGAACTCTGCAATCAATATCTGTCGCGAGGCAGGCAAGTTTACGTTGAAGGTCGGCTTAGCAGTCGGACTTATGAGGCTAGGGATGGTCAGACTAGGTTCGTAAATGAAATTAATCTAACAGATATTCAATTCCTGGGAGGAGCTGGAGGGCCTGGTGAAGACCGTGCTCCATTCGCCCAGGAGGGATCGATGGGAGACTCGGCGCCCCCGTTAGATGACGTAGACGATTTACCATTTTAACCCCTTTGGGAGGAGATACCTTTTTTATGACTACACCAGAAGAACAAACAGTTCCGGAAACGCAAGAAGCCCCAGTAGCAGCGGCTCAACCAGAGGCAGCTGGAGCTCCTTCAAATATAAGTGCACCAAGTAGCGCTCCTCAACCAGCAACGACTGGGCCTGCTCGTGAAGGAGGCCAGAGGCCAGAGGGCGGCGGATTTAGACCTTCAGGTCCGCCAAGAGCGGGTGGAGGATTTCGGCCTGGCCCCGGTCAACGACCTGGTGGTGGTCGCCCACGAGGTAGGTACGCACCGAGACGGAGAGTGTGTACATTCTGTGTTGAACACGCTAAGACCATCGATTATAAAGATGTAGAGCGACTCCGTAGATTTATTTCTGACCGTGCCAAGATAGAGCCAACTAGAAAAACCGGTGTATGTGCAAAACACCAACGACTGCTTTCGACGGCTATCAAGAGAGCGCGACATATAGCATTGCTTCCATTTGTGCCTAATCCTAATATCGGTATGGGTATGCGGAGATAGAGTGACCTGATCAGCGATTCTGGTACTGGCGTTAATAGCGCAATTTCGTGCTTTCTAATCTGCAAGTCTCTATAGCAGGCACAGATTAATCCTTAGAGGTCTTTGGTATGAACCTTCCATGGCGCCGCCGTAATGCGGATAACGATGATCAACCTGTAAGTTCCAATAGGCGACAGCGTTCTACTAGAACAAACTCCACTAATAATCCCGATCAACCGAGTCCGGTTATCCAGGAGAAGCGGAGGCAGCGAATAGCTATATTCGTAGGAGCCTCTTTAATACTTGTTATACTCGTAATTGTAGGCTTGGGTTTTTATAAAGAGTTTGTTGAGCCACCGAGAGTAATGGCTGGCTCTATCAGGGGTGAAACTTTTACCATGGGAGACCTTGTCCAACGATTACGGGTTAGACAAGGTATCAATCGATATGAAGGTGGGTTCGTTGATTTATCAGTAGACCCATTCCAGTTTTTGCAAGATCTTTTGTTTGTGGAGATTGTTAGGCAGGCCGCTCCTACTCTAGGGCTAAATGCGGATGACGAACTGACCGACCAGGCAATTAGGAGGCAATTTTATCCCCAGGTTCCTGAAGGTCAACAAAGTGATGAAGCCCAACTAGAGAAGGAATTTAAGAATACTTACCAGGGATTTTTGACCCAGGTCAGATTGTCTGACGAAGAATATCGAGACATGGTTCGGGACCAGATCTTGCTCTTACAATTGAGCGGATTATTGAGTTCCAGCATACCTGATAAGCCTGATCAGGTTGAAGTGGAATGGATTAGAATTGACTTTGAGGTTAATGTTATCCCAGAAGAGGTTAAGAATCGTCTCGAGGAAGAGGATTTCTCCAACGTGGCGGTGGAGTTTTTCAACCCCATGCAATACGGGGATGAAACCGGGTATGTGGGTTGGGTACCCAGGGGAGCTTTTCCAGATCTAGATCCGTATTTATTCGGTGACGGGGAAAGTGAGCCACTTCAGGTAGGTCAAATTAGTGAACCTCTGTACGGTGGCGACGCGACTTATATATTGCGGGTAATATCGCCATCAGAACCACACGAATTGACTGCTAGGATGCGGGTGAAGCTGACTAACCAGTTGGTGCACACGTGGCGTAGTGATCAGATGGAAAGAGGCTCAAAAGAAAAATGGTTAAAGGTCAATTTTGATAGTGACAGGTACGCTTGGGTTGCTGAACAGATTCGTGTAACTGCACCCAGGGTAGATAATAATGAAGAAGGAGAGGGTCAGGGCGGCTTACCTTAGCACCCGCATAATCAGAGGTAGTGAAGGATAGATCAGAAATAAATATTGGGTTGATGGGTCTTGGTATTGTTGGAGGTGGTGTTGCTCAACGCCTTCTTTCAGATAAAGACCAAATATCTAATAAGACAGGAAAAGCCCTTAATTTATCCCGTGTGATGGTACGGGATATGAATAAACCTAGAGATGTACAAGTAGCTCCGAATATTATTACTAATAACCCTGAGGATATATTATCTGATCCCGATATAGATATAGTAGTAGAGGTTATTGGAGGTACTGATCCAGCGAAGAGACTTCTAGTAGATGCGCTTTCACGGGGCAAACATGTAGTCACGGCAAATAAAGAAGTAGTGGCAAAGTATGGTCCTGAGTTGCATCGCGTGGCTACTGAAAACCATGTGAGTTTACTCTATGAAGCCAGTGTATGTGGTGCTATTCCTATACTTGGTGTTTTGATGAATCCTTTGCTTTCCAACACCTTCACGAATGTGCAGGGAATAATTAACGGCACTAGCAATTATATCCTTACTGATATGGCCCACAACAACGCTAATTTTGATACTGCTTTAAAAGAGGCTCAGGATCTGGGGTATGCCGAGGCAGACCCAACGAACGATGTGGACAGTTTCGATGCCGTATACAAATTGTCTATATTGGCTTCATTAGCGTTTCGCTGTAGGGTCTCCCCTGATGATGTGTATCGGGAAGGTATAAGAGAACTACAATCACAGGATTTTCAATATGCAAGTGAATTAGGTTATGCAATAAAGTGTTTAGCAGTAGCGGACAGAAAAGGGAGTGCAATTCAGGCTAGGGTTTACCCGGCCTTAATACCAATGGAGAATATGGTAGCCAAAGTTGATGGTGTCTACAACGCTGTTGAAGTTTCTGGAGACTTATGTGGCCATGTGCTGCTGCATGGACTAGGTGCAGGCCGAGAGCCTACAGCTAGTGCTGTTTTAGGAGATGTTATACAGATTGCTAGCCAGATGTCCAAAGGCAGATTGAGTTCACCATTTGATTATCTAGAGAACGCATATAGCATAAAGCCAATTGATGATCTAGAAACCAGGTACTATATAAGATTGGTAGTGACTGATACGGCGGGTGTATTGGCCCAGATAGCGGAGATCTTGGGCGGTAAGGGTATTAGTATAGCTTCGGTCCTCCAAAAGGACACCTTTCCGGAAGAACGAAAGGCTGAGTTGGTCATAACCACTCATCCATCTCATGAGGCTTCGGTTCAGAAAGCCCTGTCAGAAGTACAAGAATTGCAAGTAGTCAGCGACATTAGTAACGTTATCAGAATAGAGGGCTAGGATATAAGCACTTTTATGTGATTTCAGGTTGCTTAATCAATACTAGTGATAAAGATTATTAGATGAGTTCTGGAGTAATAAAAAAATACTGGGAGTACCTTCCAGTTACTGAGAAGACCCCTCTTTTAAGTCTTGGAGAGGGTGATACTCCTCTGGTGCGATCCAGCCATATAGGAAAATTGGTAGGTTGTGATGAGCTATATTTCAAGTTAGAAGGGTGTAACCCTACCGGGTCTTTCAAGGATAGGGGTATGGTAGTTGCGATGGCCAAAGCCTTGGAGTCAAAGAGTGTTGCAGTAATGTGCGCTTC
>JAPNTN010000197.1:0-8306 GCA_027249445.1 Dehalococcoidia bacterium
GATCTACGAAATGTGCTGCAAACAGCACAAGAGTTAAACGTCCCATTACCGGTTACTGCACTTCTTCAGCAAATGCTTGGCTCCTTAGTCAACGATGGAGAACAGGACCTAGACCACTCGGCAATCCTCCATTTCTTAGAAAAACTTGCTCATGTAGAAGTAAAAAAGAGCAGTTAAACTCATAGTCACAAAAGATAAAGAAGGGGGCAGGAATTATCCTGCCCCCTTCTTTATCTTTTGTGACTCCTAAATAGTTTTCAAACTTGACCCTCTAACAAAAGCTTAACCACTCTGGGAGCCAAATCTCTTGCGCGTTCCTCAAGCTCAGGACCTTTTATATTAGTTATAGGATGAGGACAAGCTAAATAAGGGAAATCAGGCACACCCATCAGCCTGGTATAAGCATGAGCTGTATTTACGAACACATCAGTTATTATGGTAGCGGTCGGCAAACCTTGAGATTCAAGAGTAATTCCATCGTGCAAACTGCCCGACGAGCATCCCCCTCAATCACCAACCCCAGCTATGACAACATCACAATTACGATGTAAATCCGCAAGAATTTCAGGCACTGGCGGGAGACAGGCAGAATGTTTCTGAACATAAAATATGTCTGCGAATTCATACTGCTGGTTGAGAACTTCAGCGATCGCATTTAATATGATGTCCGAATTAGCCTTGGAATTATCCAACAACCCTAGCCGTTTCCCTTTTAAATCTACCGGCCTCGGTGACAAATTGAGAGAAGTCATTCCCGGATCAGCACCTGTTGGATCCACCAGACTTATTGATTGCAAACTCATGAACGCCTCCTAAGATTTAGGATTTACTATTGGAACTGTTGTTGCTTCCACGCCATAGTAATTCATAATCAGGTTACTATATATACCACTGTTGCCACCGGCTTTAACAATCAGTATATCCTCTGCGGCTTGAGCAGCATACACCCTTTCCGTCTCATCTTGAACCACTACTTCACCCTTAATATAACCTAGCCCTTTCAACTGAGCCCTAGTCCTGTAACTTCTTTCTTGGATATATTCTTGCATCAATGGCCGCGTCCAACCCAGACGATTCAACATTTCTGCATGCCAATGCCCCACAACCCAAAACCATTTAATGCCTCTGCCAAAATATATCGCCAAGCCATGAGAAGCCATTCCTTCCACTATTGAGTCCATCAGGCTTTCCCCTGTCGTACCATATCTATTCCCGAACATTTCCACATCTTGTATCGCGGCTACTGTTACAGTTGATTGATCAGCCGCGAATCCCTGAGTCACGTGGTATGGTTCCCACGGACTATCTTCTTCATCCTCCCCAAAACAGACACTGTACTTGGTCAGAGACCCCATGCACCCTCTATCTAATACCCCAGGACGCTGTTCAAATACATTTATGAAAATTAGCCGAATAGCCCTGCCAATTGTCGAGTTAGCCCTATATCCAGGGCTAAATAGATTGTCGGTGCAATTCAAATCAATATTTTTTCTTATTGGACCATTCACCAGTAGCATTATTCCTGTAGAATTTGTAACAGCTGAAATTTCATGAATACAGTTTGGATCATGCTCAAAAAGAGCTTTCATAGCTGCCAAAACTATAGGGAAATATTCAGGCAAACATCCCGCCATAACGCAGTTAGCCGCTGCCTGTTCAGCTGTTAATACTCTCCGCCTCACAGGAACTTCTCCCAACACGTCTCCAGGTGACAACCCTACGTAATCTAGCATTTGATTTACTTTTTCGACGGTTGGCGGAGCTACAGGCATACCGTCAGTCCAACCTCTGCGGTAACACTCTTCTACGGGATCCTGTGAATAGTCTAGATCGTGGATAAGAGCTCGTGCGTCAGATGCCATAAATACCCCTTTCGCCACCGTTTATGTATCATATAGTACTAATTTAAACTAGATTTAATACCACATGATTAGGCGACTAGTATAAGCATGAAAATCCTGTCACACAAATACACCGGTAATTACAACTAATCACTGGATTCACTACGCTAAAATCTAGTCGCTTTCGAATCATCAAATTATATTAGGGCGATCATTTACTAGTAAAACATAAAATAACCTTGTACACATAACGATATATGTAATACCATCAACTTTTATTTCTACCATGAGGAATCAGAATGGCTAGCACCAATATAAATCAATTGTGCATAGACACAATAAGAACACTAAGTATAGATGCAGTAGAGACCGCTAAGTCAGGTCACCCAGGGGCACCGATGGGATGTGCTCCTATGGCCTATATTCTGTGGAGTAAATTCCTGAATCATAATCCTGCCGATCCAACCTGGATAAATCGTGACCGATTTATATTATCCAACGGGCACGCTTCAGCTCTGCTATACAGCATATTACATTTGGCAGGATATGATATCTCATTAGAAGATATTAAGAATTTCAGACAATGGGAAAGTAAAACCCCGGGCCACCCTGAATACAATTTATCTAGCGGTATAGAAATGACTACCGGACCACTGGGTCAAGGCTTCGCACATGGCATAGGAATGGCTATAGCTGAAAGGTGGCTGGCAGAACGGTACAATCAACCCAATTTTAATATCATAGATCACAACACATATGCGATAGTTTCTGATGGTGATTTACAGGAAGGAGTTGCGTCCGAAGCAGCTTCAATAGCAGGCACATTGCAACTAGGCAAAGTAATCTACCTCTATGATGACAACGACATATCGATCGAAGGAAATACCGACATCACTTTCGTTGAAGATGTGAAAAAAAGATTCGAATCCTATGGATGGCAAGTCGTAGGTCCAATTGACGGTATGGATACAGAAGATTTATCGACCGCTATAGACATAGCCAAACAGAATGAAACAAAGCCTAGTCTAATAATATGCCGAACAACGATAGGATACGGTAGTCCCAACAGAGCCAATACTAGCGGAGTACACGGAGAGCCTTTAGGGCCAGAAGAAACTAAACTAACTAAAGCACAACTCGGATGGGAGTATGACGATCCATTTACAATACCACCCGAAGTAAAATCCCATTTCGGGCTTTTACGTGAGGAAAGGGCAAAATTACAGAGCAGCTGGGATAAACTTTTTGCTGAATACGAAACCAATTATCCACTTCAAGCCAAAAATTTGAAATCCGAGATATCAGGAGACTTACCCATAGGATGGGATCAGGGCCTAGACGATTTATTCAGGGATTCTAGTGGTACTATGTCTACGAGAGATGCTGGAGGCAAAGTTATGAACGCTATCTCTCAGCTAGTCCCAATGCTACTCGGGGGTTCCGCCGATCTAGCACCTTCTACAAAAACCATACTCAACGACAAATCTGACTTTAGTGCAGAGAATTACGGCGGGAACAATTTCCATTTCGGCGTACGTGAACACGCAATGGGTGCGCTAGCCAATGGTATGGCTTTACACGGAGGTACAATACCTTACACAGCCACTTTCCTACTATTTTCTGACTACATGCGTCCGCCAATGAGATTGGCTGCCATGATGGGGTTAAGAGTAATTTATATATTCACTCACGACTCAATCGGATTAGGCCAAGACGGACCAACCCATCAACCAATAGAACAACTCCTGTCACTACGTGCAATACCCAATATGGTAGTTCTGAGACCTGCAGATGCCACTGAGACTACTGAAGCATGGAAGATAGCCGTTTCTAGAACAAATGGCCCGACGGTAATTGTTCTGAGCCGCCAAAATTTACCTATACTGGACAGGGAGAGATTTACACCCTCAACAGGGGTCCAAAAAGGCGGATACATCTTACACGACAGTTCGGAGCCAGCCAAAGCCATAATACTATCCACAGGTTCCGAAATAGAAATAGCGATTGAAGCGGTCGAACTCCTTGAATCAGAAAATATACCGGTAAGAATCGTATCTATGGCTTCATGGGAACTATTTGACCAACAACCCTCAACATACCAGCAGGAAGTTTTGCCTCCGCACATTACAGCTCGTGTGTCAGTTGAAGCTGCGACTCATTTGGGATGGGAGCGCTATACAACATCCAATGGAACGAATATGGGAATCTCAAGATTCGGAGCATCAGCTCCTTCAGATGTTATTTACTCAAACCTAGGGTTGACTGCCGAACAAATAGCAAACGAGGTAAAAAAACTAATAAAATAGTGCTTACTTTGAACGATATAGACGACCCAGATGATAATATACTAAGCGATATATCTTCTTCAGAGTCAATTAGGAGGCGAATATGCCTAATACAATCCAGTCGATTTACACCTTAGGCCAATCCGTGTGGTACGACAATATAAGCCGTGGCATGTTAAATTCAGGTGGATTAAAAGATCTAATAGACATCGGAGTCACCGGACTGACTGCAAACCCGACTATTTTTGAAAAGGCTATCTCAAATAGCAATGACTATGATGATCAACTTTTCAGAATGGCTCTTGATGGGAAAGATAGAAATGAGATCTACGACGGACTAGTAATAAGAGACATACAGGAAGCTGCTGACCTTCTCAGACCAGTTTATGATAAGACCTACGGCATTGATGGCTATGCCTCTCTAGAAGTCAGCCCCCGCCTGGCGTATGACACCAATGGAACGATATCTGAAGCCGTTGATTATTTTGCCTCGCTAAACAGACCAAATGTAATGATCAAAGTTCCAGCCACACCTGAGGGTATACCCGCCATCCGCGCACTAATAGGCCAAGGAATAAACGTTAATGTAACTCTAATATTTTCTGTTGAAGTTTATAAAAAAGTCCAACAGGCATATCTGCTAGGGCTTGAAGATTTGACTCAGACAACTGAAGACCTATCAAGAGTAGCTTCTGTAGCATCATTCTTCGTTAGTAGAGTTGACACTGCCGTGGACGACTTGTTATCAGCACAAATTGCCACTGGAAATGGAATAACGCAAGAATTGCTTGGAAAAGCCGCTGTATCAAACGCTAAGATTGCTTATCATGAATTCCAAAAAACCTTCGGTTCCTCACAATTTAAAAGTCTCGAAGAAAAAGGTGCAATGGTACAAAGACCACTTTGGGCTAGCACCGGAACTAAAAATCCTGGATACAGTGATGTGCTGTACGTTGATTCACTGATAGGGAAACATACGGTGAACACAATGCCTGACGCAACACTAGAAGCGTTCCTGGACCATGGTAACGCTACAACTGCAGTAAACACCGACCTAGACCAGGCTGAACAAGCTATTGAAGCTATTATTAACGCAGGTATCTCACTCACCTCAATAACAGACAAATTGTTATCAGATGGTGTAAAAGCATTTGCAGATTCATTCGAACTTCTTTTAGACAATATAGAAGGTAAACGAGCCCAACTACTGAAATCGCAACCTGGTGTCGCTAATACCGGGTAATAGCGAAAAATAAATCCAAATTACAAGGAGTTTGATAATGGAGATCGGCATGATAGGTCTGGGCCGAATGGGTAGTAATATGGCTCAGAGACTGTCCTCTGGAGGGCACAGAGTAGTTGCCTATGACAAAGACACAGATGCTAGACTCCATATCAGTTCCATGGATATCCCCACAGTTTCATCGATCTCAGAATTAATCGCACAGGTGTCCCCGCCTAGATACATATTTTGCATGTTGCCCTCTGGTGAACCCACAGAAAGTATCATCTTGTTCCTAAAAGATGAGCTTACAAGTGGGGATACTGTGTTGGATGGCGGGAACGCGAATTATAAAGAGAGTATCAGAAGATATGAGTTGTTAGCTAAAGACGGCATACATTTTCTGGATGTTGGTATAAGCGGCGGAATATGGGGACTAGATCATGGTTATTCATTGATGGTTGGAGGCGATAAATCTAGTTTTACCCATATAGAACCTATATTTCAAACACTGTCCCCTACACCAGATACAGGATACAGCTACGTAGGAAAACGCGGATCTGGCCATTTTGTCAAAATGATTCATAACGCGGTTGAATATGGAATGATGCAGGCCTACGCCGAAGGATTCGAATTATTAGAAGCAAAAACTGAATTTGAGCTCGATTTGCAAACCATTGCGGAAACCTGGAGGTTTGGCAGCGTAGTTCGATCATGGCTATTAGATTTAACCAGTGAAGCACTATCCGAAGACGCTAAGCTAAGTGGGCTAGAAGGATATGTTGAAGACACAGGGGAAGGTCGTTGGGCAGTCCAAGAGTCAGTAGACCTGGCGATTCCAGCACCTATAATCACGCTATCTCTGCTAGAACGCTTTAGATCAAGACAAGACAATCCACTGGGACGAAGACTATTAGCAGCACTAAGAAAACAATTTGGTGGCCACTCAATCAAACCTTCAGAATAAGAAGTCAACCGATAAATTTGAACCACAAACTAAGTAAGAGCCGAACATGAACTCAATAATCATTATTGTATTTGATGGACTCCAACCCTCACAGATCAACCCAGATCTAACACCCAATTTATATGCTTTTAAAAATGAGGGAGTATTTTTTAAAAACCATCACCCAATCTTCCCAAGTGTCACCAGAGCGAATGCGGCAAGTTTGGTAACAGGAAGATATCCAGGCGGGCACGGTTTAACCGGAAATACTCTGGTTGTGCCTGAATTTATGCCATCCACTGTCATACCAGCATTAGAATCTCAACTAGAAGCTATAAATCAAAAAACCGGACAAGTTTTACTTGCACCTACCATCGCAGATATCCTCGGAAGGGAAAACAAGAAATACATAGCTATAGGAACAGGCACCAGTGGAAACGCATATATCCATAATCCCAGAGCTTCACAATGTGGGGGCGCTACCATTCATCCTGACTTTACATTACCTAGAGATTTGAATGAATCAATCATAAATAAATTTGGTGCATGGCCAATAGAAGAAGTGCCAAACATCCCACGCTTGCGTCATTCAATTAAGGTTATGCAAGACTATATTCTAGAAGACATTCGACCAGAGGTTGCCCTATTATGGTCCTCTGAACCCGACAAGTCTCAACATGCGTTTGGAGTAGGTTCAGAGATTTCCAACAGAGTATTACACGAAGCAGATAAAGAATTCGGCATGTTTTTAGATTGGTTAAGCAAGTCTAATTCAAATTCTGACATCATAATAACTTCCGACCATGGTTATTCCACGATACAAGAGGTTATAAACGTCAGAGAATTATTAGACCAGTCACAAATTTTGTACAAACATTATCCCAAGGATGTCTCAATAGCGGGTAACGGTGGTTCCGTTCTTTTTTATACTCAAGACCACGATCCGGACATGACAAAATCTATAGCTCATTGGCTAATGTCACAATATTGGTGTGGATCTCTAACAGCCTCAAAGAAAGTCGGTGATATATCAGGCACCCTGCCTAACAGCATAATAGGCCTTGAAGGTGATCGAGAACCGGACCTCACAATGTCTTTTCGTTGGGACAGTGAAAAGAACTTACATGGTTACCCTGGATTCGTTTATTCTACCAGCGGAGATACAGGTCTAGGTCAACACGGATCATTGAGTGCTCACGAAATGGCAAACGTTTTATTAGCAAATGGACCAAGTTTTAAAAATCAGACTACTATAGATAACCCTACCGGCAATATCGACATTGCTCCTACCATACTAAACATATTGGGCATAGATACCAAAACAAAGTTTGACGGCAGGATATTAGATGAAGCTTTGCTGAATGGTGTTAGCCCAGAAAATATAGCTAGTGAGATTATAGTACATTCTGCAGAACACAAGTTTGATAAAACCGTTTACCGACAGATGATTAAGCTGGATAAAGTAGGAACTTCAATTTACCCATTCCACGGAAACGGTTACCTAGGACCAAGATAAACTCACGTACCAAAAGGACGGTGGCCCTTATGACCAATATCCATTCACATGATGATCAAAAAGCTCCAGATCCTACTTTGGAACAGCTAAGTTCAAACGTATATGCTTATGTCCAATTGGACGGAAGTTGGGGATTGAACAATACAGGATTTATTGTAGGAAAAACCGGTATAACAGTTATAGACACATGCTTCACCGAAAAGCGCACCAAGGCATTTATTGAGTCTATAACTAAAGTTTCGAACCTCCCAATCCGAACTCTTGTAAATACTCACCAACACGGCGACCACACTAATGGCAATTACCAACTTCCAAATGCGACCATCATTGGTCATGAGCTATGCCGAAAAGAAATGTTAGAGATTAACGTTCCCACGGTGAATCCGAATCCCATGTACTCAGGTGTAGAATGGGGTGATCTTACCCTGTCACCGCCATTTGTAACATTCGAAAAAGACTTAACGTTATATTCAGACAACACAAAAATAGAATTGCA
>JAPNTN010000198.1:0-4771 GCA_027249445.1 Dehalococcoidia bacterium
ATTTATGTGGTGAGTTGTTATTTAGCGACCGTTCAGTAGCCATCCTACTGGGGTATATCTTATCAGGTACCTATAGGTTATCAATCCGATGGCCATAGTTACGGCACAGGATATGAGGAATTTCAATTCTGGTGCGAGGTCATATCTGAAGAGGTAAAAGGTTGTTAAGGCAACGACTGGGAGGTGCATTATGTAAATCCAATATGATGAATCGGCAATCCATCGGATGTATTTTATATGGTGTTGCAGGGTACGTTCGAATAGGCCGATAAGCCCCAGGGAAAATAGGACAGTTGCGCAACTACTACTAGTCAATATTACCAACCCTATTAGTTCCCCTTCCTCGTTACTCTTGGGGTTAGCTAGAGCAATAGTTGATGTAATTTGTGCGACGCTGCAGCAAGCTGCCAACAGTAGATACAGGCAGAAAACCCAGGTCGTCTTTATAGTGGCAATAAATTCTGACCGGCGATACAGCCCAATACCGAACAAGAAAAACAGCCCGTGATATGCAAGGTCAGGGAAATTTATTGGCCAGACCCATTTTGATTCGCCTTTCCCAAATATATGTATTGCAATTAGCGCTGTCATTACCAGGACAATGAGAACTATGGGGATAGGTGAATATATGCTCTTACTGATTGTACGGATGAAGGGTACTTTGAAATTCACTATCGACAGTAATCCCTGTATTACCAACATAACAGCATAGAATAGGCATAGGTAGTATAGGAACCACAAATGCCCCAGAAAACCAGGAGAGTCAGGGAAGCCCAGAAACCCTGAGATACTGAATTGGCCGGTAAATCCGTAATTCCATATCGTCGGGAGTAGGAATGCGGTGATAGCTCCAAATATTATCAGGGGTGCGACGATCCGATGTAAGCGATTTATCAGGAATATGATGATATTGTGCCGAGTCAAAAATAACTGTGCGAAGAATCCTGCCAGGATAAAAAACAGGGGCATCCGCCAGGAGTGAATTCCAGTAAAGATTATCCATAGTATTCCAGATTGAGATCTGTCAGCAGGCCAGAAGAAGGCGATTTTGCCTAGCTCAGACCAGTATGGAATCGAGGCATGGACTAGAATCCCCATGAGCATAGCGAATGCTCGTAGACCATCCATCCCATGGTATCTCTGACTGTTGTTCATACTGTATCAGTAGTTTGGGCGCCGTGATGGACCTTGACCGCGATTTGAGTTGCCAGGTCTCCCGCTACTGGGCCTGGATTGGCTACTGCTGCCGCGTCTTTGATTTTGCTGTTTGGGGCCACTTTTCTTTCCGAGAAACATATTGCCGCCCGTCAATTGGGAACCGTTTGTTGATCCGCCTTCAGTCCTACGACGGTTATTATTAGTGCTGGGTGATGCGTGTTTCGATCTAGTGTGTCGACCTATAAATCTGGGCTCAGTAGAACTACTATCGGACCTGCGGGAACTGGACCAAGGTCCTCTGGACTGCTCGTTATTTCGAGGGCTATTTCCGTTGTTGGTCCGCCTTGAGTTCGAATTTGGTCTTGATGTTCTGTTGCCGTTATTTTGGTTACGATCATTGTCTTGCATTATTGATCTGTCTTTCCTTGAGTTCGGATGATGAGTTGTAAAATTCTCTAGATTATTATCTGACCGAGAATTTCTGTAGGTCTTTGGTGGTCTCCTGTCAGCATTGCTTCCGTTTTGGGACCCTTTATTTTCAGCGGATCCTCTTGGGCCATCAGCCGGTTTCTTTCGGCGGGTGGCGGTATTTGAACTAGTCCCTTTTGCTGATGCTTTTCGGGGATTCGGACTTCTGGTTTTCGATTTGGGAGATCCCTGGGAGAATTGATCTTCTGGATAGAAGCTCCCGTAATCAAAATCAGGTAGTCTGCGGCGTTCGATAGATTCACCTAGCAGTTTCTCTACTGATTTAACCATCTGGGCATCTGCTCTGACAGCTAGAGTGAAAGCTTCACCCTGGTTTGTGGCTCTGCCAGTTCTACCAATTCTATGGGTGTAGTCATCTACAGTACCTGGCATGTCAAAGTTTATTACGTGAGTTACATCGGTTACATCAATACCGTGGGCTGCTATATCAGTAGCTACCAGGATATCGTATCGGCCGCGGCGAAAGCCATTCATGGAATGCTGTCTCTGTGATTGGGACATATTCCCCTGGAGTTCAGCCGTCTTGTGGCCTTCTCTCTTTAGATCAGAGGCTATCTCTTTGGCCTTATACTTAGTTCTGGTGAATACCAGGACCTTTCCTGTAGGAGTCTGCTTGATAAGACTGAAGAGAAGGGGTTTTTTAAGCGAAGGAGTGATTGGATACAACGAATGCGAAACAGTATTAGCAGGGGCCAGTGCATCGACCTGTATAGTCTTGGGATTATTCAGAATCTGCATTGATAGGTCGCGTATCTCTTTGGGCATGGTAGCGGAATAGAAGAGAGTCTGGTGCGGTTGGGTTATATCCTCGATGATAAGGCTTACGTCTGGGAGGAAGCCCATGTCGCACATGGTATCTGCTTCATCTAGAACCAATATATCCAGCTTGTCCAATCTTAAATTCCCATCACGCATATGATCTAGTAGCCTGCCAGGACAGCCGATTACCAGGTCGACTCCCTGTCGGAGAGCTCGAGTTTGATGAAACTTGCTTACACCGCCATATATTGCTGATATACGAACTCTAGTTCCGGAGGCAAAATCCAGTGCGTCCTGATATACCTGTTCTGCCAGTTCTCGTGTGGGAACAACGACCAGGCTTTTGATGTGGCGGGATTTATCCTTATGTATCTTCTGTATTACAGGAAGAAGGAATGCGGCTGTTTTACCCGTACCCGTCTGTGCAAGTCCTAAGACATCGTGTCCGTTAAGAGCTTCTGGGATAGATTGGTGTTGTATTGGGGTTGGTTCAGAAAACCCCTTTCGTTTGACTCCTGAGAGAATCTCAGAGTCTAGGTGGAACTCGTCAAAGTTCACTAAAAGAACTCCTATGGTTTGGTTGAGACACAATTTGCCTCAGAAGGTAATACTTAATACGTGATCACTAATCTAAATGAAAGAGAATAAGAGGTGGTTTGTAGTAAAATCTTCCAGACAATTGTATCAGGCTTAGGGAGTTAATACCAACGGTAATTTATTCGACTTACTGTAATTTTACTGTAAGCCGCCATTTTTGTAGGGTTCATCAATTTCAATTTGAAGCCCGTTGGCCAATGCGTTTGTTTTATTTGCCATTCCTACAATGGCCATTAGTTCCATTAGCATTTCATCGGTCATTCCTTTTGCCCTTGCGGCCGCAGTATGACTATTTGTACAGTAATTGCAGGAATTACTGGCACTAATGGCTATGTAAACCATCTCTTTAGTCAATGGGTCTATGGAACCCGGAGCCATCACAGACTTAATTGTGTTCCAGGTGTCTTTTAGCAATCTAGGTTGGTTGGCAAGCGCTTTCCAGAAATTGTTTACCCAATCCGATTTCCTGACACTCATGATGTCGTCATACACGGATTTGACCTCGTCTGACGCCATGTTGTATTCAATTAATTTTACAGTGCTCACGGTTTTCTCCTGGTACGTCTACAGTTTATATTTATTCGCGCTGAATTATCCTTCGTTGTTAGTTATAGATATCGGATCTCCGAGTATATGCATGAGTCTGTTTGCCCACGCAAATATGGATGTGGCCAATATCAAGTCGAGTATTTCGGACAGGTTTAGTCCCAAGCTGGTCAGTGCTTGAATGTCTTCAATGTCCAGGTCTACCGGGTGTTTGGAAAGCTTCGTGGCAAACAGGAATATGTTACGTTGCCTTTCGTCCAGAGCCTGGAGGGTCTCGTCATTGAAGATAGATTCGATAACATCTTCTGTTTTTGTTAGCTGGTTATATCGTGAAGCATGTACCGCCGCGCAATATATACAGCGGTTGTATACAGAGCACGCGACAGCCCCAAGCTCGGTCTCCTGTCGGGATAAGCCACCGTGGCTGTACATTATTCCGTTGAATAAAGGGGTCCTTGCATTTAAAGTTTCAGGATCGTGTGCGAGAACCAATACATACTCACCGACTCCAGTATCTGATGGAGTTACTTTCATTGCTTCCAGTTGTTCTGCTGTAGCTTCCTTGAGGTCAACGGGTTTTATTCGTGGTCTCCAGAAAGGCACTATATTGGTGAGTTCTGTTACAGGATCGGACATTATATCTCTCCCATTAATCTAATGCCTTTTATAACTCGAATGGCATAATTCATGAAAGCTATTATTTCAGAGAGTCTTACTATGTCTGACGTTGTTAAACCGTTAGCTTCTAATGTTTTTATATCAGCGTCATCTACGTTCCTGGGATTTTTAGTAACTATGTCGGAATGTTTTATCATCGCTTCAATAGTTCCAGGGTATGACACTGATAGGGATGGGTCGACAATACGGATAGCAGGATCATCGGTTGGTATCATAGATTTATAGTGATCAGCCAACTCAAATTCTTCGTGTAATGAGGAAATTCTGCCTGCTAGAGCGGCTCGGTATGTATAAGTTATCCCTCCAGGCTCTTGAGGCTTCAAACAGGCGTCGTGTGCCTGCTGGGATAGCTCGATCAAATCAGACCTGCCTAAAAGCACCTGTGTAAGAGCGGGTGACAGGGATATTCCGGCAGCTTTGATCATTTCAAAACTTATAGAGTTCTGAGATGTCATGGTGGTTCTCCTCAGGATTTTTGTCGCCGAGTGTAATCAAGACCTGCTGTTAATCCGGGGTATGATTTTGAAACAGGCGTTATTATTAC
>JAPNTN010000199.1:0-12540 GCA_027249445.1 Dehalococcoidia bacterium
TTATCCAGATTATGTGATGGCGCTCAGATTTATCTAAAGCGAGAAGACTTAGCACACACAGGGGCTCATAAAATCAATAACGCGCTAGGACAAGCCCTGCTTGCCAGACATATGGGTAAAGAGCGCATTATCGCTGAAACAGGTGCCGGTCAGCACGGTGTTGCCACTGCAACTGTATGCGCAATGCTCGGGCTAAAGTGCATAGTATATATGGGAGCTGAAGATATACACCGACAATCCCTAAATGTATTTAGAATGCGCTTATTAGAAGCCGAAGTTATCGCCGTAGAGTCAGGAACGAAAACATTGAAGGATGCTATTAACGAGGCAATTCGAGATTGGGTTACCAATGTCGACAACACCCATTATCTAATCGGTAGTGCCGTAGGTCCACATCCATACCCAATGATCGTACGAGATTTCCAATCTGTGATAGGTAGAGAATCCAAAGGGCAAATGCTAGCCATAGCAAATGAGGTACCGAATTGCGTTGTAGCATGTGTAGGCGGAGGCAGTAACGCTATAGGAATGTTTTACGATTTTATAAACGAAGAATCTGTAGATTTGATTGGTGTAGAAGCTGGCGGGCATGGAATAGACACCGGACAGCACTCAGCACCGCTATCTGCGGGAAGACCTGGTGTACTTCATGGGTCTATGTCATATTTGCTTCAAGACGACAGGGGGCAAATCATTGGAACTCATAGTATATCGGCCGGACTAGATTACCCTGGAGTCGGACCCGAACACAGTTATTTGAAAGACATAAGTAGAGCTAATTATGTCAGCGTAACCGACGAACAAGCCCTAGAAGGTTTTCATCTTTTATCTAGAACAGAAGGAATAATACCGGCCCTCGAATCCGCACATGCCGTCTACTACGCTTGTGAATTATCAAAAACAATGAGCAGTGATCAATCAGTACTTGTATGCTTAAGCGGACGGGGTGATAAAGACGTTCCGACAGTAGCTGAAAAATCCAATATAGAGTTGTAACTTGCTTTTGGCAAAATGTATACGAATGCGATTATAGGAGGAATACATCAATGAACGACAATCCAAATAACGATGCCGGAATTCCTGAAAATTCGTATTTTGACTGGATTCATTATTTCATTCGTGGCGGAGGAAGTATTAGATTCGGGTCAGTACCTGAGGTCACAGACATGACACTGTCAGGTTTCACCAGTAAAGAATTACAGGACCAGGTGCAATTCTGGCTTAATGTCGCCAAAACAGGTGTCGGCGAGTCTTACGAGAATACATATCCTTCAGACTTTGAAGCCAACGATGAAGGCAATCTAATATGGCAATCCAAACTGGCCTCTTGTTTGGATAAATTAGTTGCAGACGGTGTTCTAAGCCACGAAACAACTACTGACGCACATCAAGAAATAGATGTTTATCAAGTGATTGGAGACGAATATAACGAGGATTAAATGGCCGAAATAGCTCGGCCAAACAAATGCTACTGCCTTATTCCGTAATAACTTTTGGCTATAGCTTAAGAACACATTAGATGTCACGATTAAGGTCAAAAATTAATGGACAGTTGTCACAAAGGACACTAGAATATATCGCTGGAAACAACCCAAGAATTTTACACAGGTCCGAGGCCAATACAAAGGGTGCTTTCGGGCACCTTGCTATAATAGTCACCGGCTGTCCTGTATCACATAGATGGAGGAATTCACATGGATTTAGGTCTTAGCAATAAAGTTGCCGTAGTCACAGGAGGAAGCCAGGGAATCGGAAAGTATGCCGCAATGCGTATGGCTCAAGAAGGAGCTCGAGTCATTATCGTTGCCCGCACACAAGAAACGTTGGACCAGGCCGCATCAGAAATAAAAACTTCGACCGAAGGAATCGTATTGCCTTTGGCTGCAGACATATCTGACAAATCCACCCCAGAAAAGATCGTAAACGCTGCGATTGACAATTACGGGAGACTAGACATATTGGTCAACAATGCAGGCGTTTCTATGGCGAAACCTTTTGAGGACGTCAGTGATGACGATTGGGAATCTGATTTTGAGCTCAAAGTCTGGGGAGCTATTCGCCTGATGAGAAAGTCCATACCAGAAATGCGGAAGGTCGGTGGCGGACGAATCATCAATGTCACTAATCTCGGCGGTAAAGCACCCGGCGCATCTTCAATGCCAACATCTATCTCCAGAGCCGCAGGCATAGCCATAACAAAAGCTATGTCCAAAGACCTTGCTAAAGATAACATTTTAGTTAATACGGTTTGCATAGGTACAGTGAAAAGCGGGCAACACGAACGAAGATATGATTCACTCAAAGAAAGCAGGCCAGAGTTGAGCTTGGATGAATTTTACTCAGAAACTGCCAAAGCACGGGGTATCCCCCTAGGAAGAGTAGCAGAAACCCACGAAGCTGGAGACGTCATAACATTTTTAGCGTCTGACATGGCAAGTTATTTGACCGGTGTAGCGATTAACATAGACGGGGGAACGTCACCGGTAGTATAACCAACCCTGAAAAAGAATCGTACGCCAAATAATAAATGCCGTCGTTAAGTTCATAATCGGCCAACATATGGAGCAATGGTTTTGACTCAGACTTATTTAGAAGAATTCAAGAATCCGGAGCGAATATTAATGGGAGCAGGCCCGAGTAGCGTGCATCCCCGGGTGCTACAGGCAATGACCAAACCCGTTATAGGTCACTTGGACCCAGATTTTTTTCAAGTCATGGACGAAGTCGGTGAAATGCTTCGTAAAGTATTCCACACGACTAATTTTATGACCGCACCCTTATCCTCCACAGGAACAGGCGCTATGGAAGCCGCTTGCTTCAATGTATTGGAAGAAGGCGATAAGGTCATCATATGCAGAAATGGTTATTTTGGTGACAGATTATCTGATATCGCTAGGCGAGGCGGAGCGGAAACTATAATACTTGACGCACCTTGGGGTAAACCCGTAGATATTAACGCTCTTGAAAACGAGCTAAAAAAGCATGCTGACGTAAAGATGGTCGGAGTGGTGCATGCAGAAACGTCTACAGGAGTACTAACTCCGCTAACAGAAATCATAGAACTTGTACACTCTCATAACGCTCTAATACTGGTTGATGCTGTAACGTCTCTTGGCGGACATGACTTCCAAATGGATAAATGGGACATTGATGTAGCCTACAGCGCGAGCCAAAAATGCCTCGGGTCACCACCTGGATTGGCCCCTATAACAATTGGGCCAAGGGCTGAAGAAGTTATAAAAGGTCGCACAAGTGACGTACAAAGTTTTTACTTTAACCTGAAAGATCTAGAAACTTACTGGTCGCAAACGCGTGCCTACCATCACACGAGCCCAATATCAATGACATACGCTCTAAGAGAATCGCTCCGAATGATGATGGAAGAAGGGTTGGACAATCGGATAAATAGACACGCCAGAGTTGCGTCAGCTCTTCGTTCAGGAGTTTCTGCAATCGGACTGGATATACTAGCTGATGAGGATTATCGTCTTAACCCATTAACACCCGTAGTTGTTCCTGAAGGCATCGATGAAGCTGATGTTCGACGCCAACTGTTACAAGACTATAACATAGAGGTAAGTGGAGCTCTTGGAGAACTAAGGGGGAAAGTTTGGAGAGTCGGGCTCATGGGTGAATCCGCCCGCGAAACCAACGTATTCGCCTTTCTATCAGCAATGGAAAGCATCCTGTCTAAATCAGGCTACGAGGTCGCTTTTGGAGCTAGTTTGGCAGCAGCTCAGCGAGCGCTGATTGCTTTCGATGAATAAGAAATACAAGGTTCAAGTATAACCAGACATTGTTGGGGCGATTGAATACCGTAGGACTTAATCGTCTGGGAATAAAAATCCACCTATCCGTTGATAGGCTTGGTCATTTGCAACGCCCATAATTAAGCCTGCACGGGCATCCCTAAAATACCTTTCAAAGGGTAGTCTACCTGCAAAAGCCGTACCGCCAAACATAGTCATAATCTCTTGAGTTACCTTTACGGCAGTCTCCGAACATACAACCTTAGCTTGCAAATATGGCAGTGGAGACATGTCTGGGTCTCTATCTGCTACAGACGCTACACTGTGCAACATAGCTCGTGCAGACTCAATTTGTGCACTCATCTCCGACATTCGGCGGAAATTCATGGGAGAATCGATTCTGCGGGACCCACTGGGATGACGTTTACCCCCTTCAGTACAAGCTAATTCAAAAGCCCCAGAAGCTACTCCGATGTATGCCGCACCATAAGTCAGGATTTGCAATGGACTGAAATATTTATCCCACAAAGCCTTAGTACTAATATCAGCCCCTAATATATTTTTCTCTGGCACTCGGCCATTAAATGTCATAGGAGCGCTTCCATTACCACGCATCCCCAGACCATTCCACTCACCAACTACTTCCCAGTCGATTTTGTCGCTTTCAACAACGATTAAATTTGCTGGACCTTCAACATAATAGCCATCTAGATAGCAAAACATAGTGTAATGCGTACACTGACCAGCCGACGTAACATAAGATTTGCGCACGTTATCTATAACTATATTTCCGTCAACACATTTGAAAGTCGATGGACCTGCAGTATTGGGGCGCCAATCATCTCCTGCTTGGCCTCCTGATTCACCGCCCGGTGCGCTTGCGAATATCTTGCCTTCTCCTAAAGGCTTTAAGAAGGCTTCCACCTGATAATCCGTTGGAATTAAATTAATCACCTCTACGGCTTCAAGATGCATCTTGTAACACATAGCAGTAGAAGGGCATTTCTTCGCTATTTCCTCAACAATAAGACAAGTAGTAAGTAAGTCTAAACCAAGACCTCCATATTCTTTTGGAGTTCTCAGCCCCCAGAAACCCTCTCTACCTAAAGCATTGATAGACTCTTTTGGATAATTTCCAGATGCATCTACGGCCGCAGCCAAAGGACCGATCTCTTCAGCAGCCAATTCGGCTATTCGGTCTCGCCAATCTTCCTGATCTTTGCTTAAAGGGAAATAATTCATACTGGGCTCCTAACATCCATAAAATACAAAGGTCTAATTACCATTCATATATCTTGTGATTCCAGGGAATAGGCTTCATCTAAAATATCAACTACATGAACGACTGTTTGATTCCCAACTGCATTTGAAAGTCCGTTCTCTATCTGCATCATGCATCCGGGGTTAGCAGTCACAATTTGCTCAGTATCAGTGTTAGCGATATTACGCATTTTAGTTTCCAGAATTTTACCAGCTAATTCTGGCTGTACCATGGAATAGAACCCTGCCGAGCCACAACACATGGTAGATTGCTTCATTTCTATCAGTTCAACGCCTTTGATACTCTTCAGTAGTTTTCTTGGCGCATCCACAATTCGTTGAGCATGTGCTAAGTGACAAGGATCTTGATAAGTGATTTTACGCGTTAATTTATGAGTAGGAGGCTCCCAGGGCAGATCCACAAGAAATTCAGTTACATCTTTAGTAATGCCACTGAACCGTATTGCTTTGTCTGCATAATTCGGATCCTCTGAGAGTAACTCAGCATATTCTTTCATAGAAGAACCACAGCCTGCAGAAGAAGTGACTATTACATCAACATTAGACTGCAGGAATATATCTATGTTTTTCCTAGCCAGAGCTCTTCCCAGCTCTAAGTCTCCACTGTGTAAATTGAGGGCTCCACAGCATACTTGCCCCACTGGAACAACTACATCGCACCCATTTTTAACTAAAACCCTAACTGTCGCATCCATCGTACTGCCATGCATTACTGGCATAACACATCCAGACAGTAGCCCAACGACTTTTTTGGTCTCTCCTTGAGCTTTAAATACCTCTTTAGATGGACTGAAAAAACGACTCCCCATTACAGGCATTTGTTTTTCCATATTATGAATATTCCCTGGCAGAACTCGCAAAATTCTTGTTGCTCTGACTAACGCCTGAAACCCTGATCTTTGGTACAACCTTACCAAATGAGCTCCCAATCTCAACATTTTGGGCCGTGGTAACACTGATCTAAGAAAAATAGAACTAATTCGTTTTAATTCAGAACCTTGTTTATTATTGGAAAGAACTTGAAAACGAGTCTGTTCCATGATCCGTCCGTACGGCACTCCCGATGGACAAACAGCTTCGCAAGCACGGCACTGCAAGCACTTTTCCCAGTGAGATACCACTCGGTCAGTAATCCCTATTCTGCCCTCATGAACAGCTTTCATATAAGCTATTCGTCCTCGAGGAGATTCAGTCTCAACTCCCAGATGAGTGTATGTCGGGCACGCGCTCAAACATAGTCCACAGTGGACACAGCGATACATATCTGATTCAGACGGCGAATCTGGGCCTAGGAATCCCAGTTTAATACCTTGATTTGCCATATTATTAGCGTCAGTCATTATATGTGCCCCATAAATCGACAAGGGTTCAACGTGCCATTTGGGTCAAACTGATTTTTGATGCGCTCCATCACACTCAATTCTGGATTGGTACCGCCCCAAACATCAATATGTTCTTTTACGCTACTAGGGCAACGCTCAATCATCAGTGTGCCATTTCTACCACCAACAAATTCCCGTAATGAAACCACTTCCGTCATTAGTGAACTATCACTAATATCATCACATTTTGGGATCAATATACGGATAATGCCAAACCCAGGATCTCCTATAAATTCCACAGTGGCTTTGCGCGATAATGTTTCGCACTGACGCCAGATCTGCAGAAAATTATCCGGCATTATATTTACTTTGATTTCCCATTCCGGAATATTATCATCAGAATGCCCCAAATTGTTTACATGTTCTATCAAAGCGTCAGCCTGATCGTCTGATAATTTCTCCTGCACCACTAGACCATTTTCTTCAAGCAGGTTAACAGAATCACGTACCCTACGTGCCACGGCAGGAGCCCTCCCACAGAAAAAAATCACTAGAGAATAATTTTCGACATCACTAGGCCCACTATCTGTATAAAACTGGTGGCTATTGTTCAATATCTGTATACCCTGTGGACCATAAACTTTAGACATGAGCAGACTGGAAATTCCACAAGCTATCTCCAGAGAAGACACCCCAGCTATAATCGCTCCCGATGAAGGGTGATGAGGAGCCAGCTTAAAAGTCACTTCAGAAATAACACCAAGAGTACCTAATGAACCACAGTACAACTTGTTTAAGTCATAACCAGTAACATTTTTGACAACCTTCCCCCCAGATTTCGAAACATCACCGTTAGCCGAAACTATACGCGATCCGATCACCCAATCTTTTGGCAATCCATATGTATAGCGTAGTGATCCACTCCTACCAGTAGACAGAATCCCTCCAATGGTAGCTCTATCCGACACAGGGGACTCTATTGGCACCAATTTTTCAGATGAACTTACAACTTCCTTCAAAGCTGACAAAGTGATCCCCGCTTCCACAGTTACGGTTAAATCAGCGGGCTGAAAATCTAAGACACGGTTATATTTAGCTAAATCTAGTACAATATCTACTCGCGAGGGCAAGTTACCCAGAAACTGATGAGTCCCCCCGCCCCATGGACAAACCACCAGATCATTTTGGGAAGCAGTCATTAATGCAGAGCTAATATCTTTCTCTTCTTCAACCAAAACTACTGCGTCCGGAACTAATCCTCCAACTGAATACTTTTCATTATGGACAGAATCTAGGATTTTATTAACCCCAACAGTTTGTTCCAGCAGTAACACAGTATTAGAGGTCACAAAATCTCCACAGTACAACTAAATATATAGTCCAGGACTTGCTCTATGAGCCTCTATGGGATGAGACTCTCCGTCGGGAAATATTTTACCTGGGTTTAACAAGTTATTCGGAGCAAAAGCGTCTCGTGCTTTCTTCATTTGAGAAAGATCGATTTCGTTGAACACCAAAGGCATATATTCTTTCTTTTCTAATCCAATCCCGTGCTCACCACTTAATGTTCCGCCCACTTCCACACAATATTCCATCATTTCCGAAGCAGCTTTCATAGCCCGCTCAAGGACTCCTGGCTCTCTCTCATCGAACAGCATGCAGGGGTGAAGATTACCGTCTCCTGCATGAAAAACATTAGCAATAGTTATTCCGTATCTCTCTCCTATTTCGCCAACCTTTTTTAGCACCTGGGTCAATCTCGTCCGAGGGACAACACCGTCCACAAGGTAATAATTAGGAGCGATAGTACCAAAAGCACCGAATGCAGTTTTTCTACCAACCCAAAGCCTTTCCCTATCTTCAGGCGCTTCAGCAATCAGAACATTTTTCGCTCCAGTGTCCCATAGAGAAGATTCAACCCTTTCTGTGACTTCTTCGACTTCTTCTATAAGACCCTCTAGTTCTACAAGCAAAACTGCTCCCGCATCATCAGGAAAACCCGCATCAGTAACACTTTGTACAGCTTTTATGCTTAACGCGTCTATCATCTCAAGAGCTGCAGGAACTATTCCATGCCCAATAACAGCGGATACAGCAGTACAAGCAGATTCAATATCGGGGAAAATTCCCAGAAACGTCTTAACCATTTCCGGAAGCGGCAATAATCTAACTGTAATTTTGGTAGCTATACCAAAAGTACCTTCAGATCCGACAAACACACCGCGCAGATCATACCCAGGGACATCTCTACACTGGCCCCCTAACTTCACAATAGTCCCATCTTCAAGAACAGATTCTATTTCTAAAACATGATTCGTTGTCGTACCGTATGCCAAGCAATGAGGTCCACCTGCGTTTTCCGCAATATTTCCACCTATGCTACAAGCTCTTTGGCTAGATGGGTCAGGAGCATACCTTAACCCCAACTCTCTTACATGATTGTCCAAATCTAGATTGATCACCCCAGGCTCGACGGTCGCGGTTCTATTCTGTACATTTACTTCCAGAATTTGAGTCATTTTGGTAAAAGCTATTTGTATTCCACCGTTGGGTGCTATAGCCCCACCACTAAGCCCCGTACCAGAACCTCTACCAACCACAGGAATGCCTCTAGCATGGGTGGTTTTCAATATCTGGCTTACCTCCAGAGCAGAACTAGGGAAGACCACCGCCAGTGGGATATTGCTATCTACTGAACCATCGTATTCATACACCAGCAAGTCATCAGGATGAGAAATCACGTCCTCGATACCTACTATTTCCTTTAATTCTTCTATAAAAGATTTCTCAGTCATACTCTTTTTGCATTTAACCCATTCGATAGTTTGCTCTCATACATAATATAGTATCTATGAATTACCTGACTACTAAGTTGTTCATTAGGATAGGTACAATCCAGTATCCACATCTAATAGTTTGATAGCGAAAATGTTTACCTGTATACTTACCGCGGTTTTTCAAGGAGGATTGTCGTGGAATTTAACATAGCTGTACTAGGCGGAGACGGAATTGGGCCAGAAGTGACAAATGAGAGTGTTAAAGTGCTTAACGCTGTTTCAAAGGCCTTCGGACATACATTCAATTTGACATATGGCGACGTCGGGGGAATATCAATAGATAAACACGGCACACCTCTTTTAGATGAGGTCCGTGAATTAGCGGGATCGTCCGACGCAGTCCTGTTTGGCGCGGTTGGTGGACCAAAATGGGACGATCCTACTGCAAACATGAGACCAGAAGATGGTCTTCTGCAACTTCGAGCAGAGATGGGTGTGTTTGCTAACATACGTCCGGTAAAAGTATACCCCAACCTAATAGAGTCCAGTGTATTGAAACCAGAAGTACTGGAAGGTGTGGACATGGTGGTAGTGAGAGAACTTACTGGGGGACTCTATTACGGAGAACCCAAAGGACGCAACGAGACAGCCAATGGGTGGACTAGTGTCGACACTATGTTCTACACAGAAGCGGAGATCGAGCGGGTGTTAAGAGTAGGGTTTGAACTAGCTCAGGGACGACGCGGCAAACTTGCATCTATCGACAAAGCCAATGTTCTAGAATGCTCGCGACTCTGGAGGCATATAGCCACCAACTTAGCACCAGAATACCCAAACGTAGAGCTAGAGCATGTGCTAGTAGATGCCTGCGCAATGCAATTAGTTCAAGACCCACGTAGATTCGATGTTATAGTAGCGGAAAATACTTTTGGAGATATACTGACTGATGAAGCAGCAGTTTTAGCTGCATCCATGGGGCTACTGCCATCGGCCAGTTTATCCGATGTGCCAATCGCTGGCCGCAAGATTTCTGGTTTTTACGAACCAATCCACGGTACCGCGCCTGATATTGCAGGGAAGGGTATAGCCAACCCGATAGGATCCATATTGAGCACAGCATTAATGCTGCGATATTCTCTGGGAATGACTGAAGAAGCCACAAGTGTGGAGAAAGCGGTTGAGTCAGTACTGAATAATGGGTCAAGAACCCCTGACATAATATCCGATGGTGGAGAAAAAACTAGCACTACAGATATGGGAGATAAAATAGCACAAGCAATTGGTTAATAGATTTACAGTAACATATCCGATTTAACTTTAATCTAGAGGGAGAAACTAACCAAGCATGGAAATGAGCCTAAGTCTATCAATAGGAATATTCGTTGCCAGCGCCGTTGCAGTCATATACTTCGGAAGCTTGTTAGCGAAATACGGTGATGCCTTAGCTACTCTGACAGGATGGGGGCGATTGTTCGTAGGTAGTCTACTCGTTGCATTAGCAACATCACTGCCAGAGTTATCAACAAACATATCTGCTGTGAGACTAGCCACTCCTAACCCAGAACTGGCATTAGGAGACGTGTTTGGATCAAATATGGCTAATATGTTTATTCTGGCTGTAGTAGCTTTAATGTTCGGAGGAAAACGGTTTCTGCAAAAGGTCGCACCTGAGCAAGGTTATCTAATAGTTTTAGCTGCAATAATGACAGGATTAGCGGTTTTGTTTGCAACCGTGAAGGTAGACATATCTGTGTGGCAAATAGGTATATCTTCAATTATTTTGCTGATTGTATATGTCATTGGAATGAAGATTGTTTATTCGAAGCGCCCTGAGGACGCGGATGACGAGGAACTAGAGGATCCAGGGATAACATTAACAAAAGCCTGGGTTATGTTCGGTATAGTGTCAGCGGGTGTAATAATAGCAAGCTTTTTCCTTGCGTTCAGTGTTGACCGTATTGCAGAACTAACCGGTGTTGCATCAAGCACACTTGGTATACTCTCAGTAGCAGTTGTGACTTCTATGCCAGAAGTCGCCGCTAGTATAGCGGCAGCTAGGATGGGTGCAGCTGACCTCGGAATCGGAAACCTTTATGGCAGTTGTGTATTTAATGTCACGATACTTTGTTATGCAGATCCTTTCTATAGACAAGGCATTCTGGTTAACCAATCAGATCCAAACCATCTAATCGCAGGTGTAGTAGCCCTCATATTAATCCTCATGGGGTTAGTAATGATATTAGGGAGAGATAAGCTACATAAGCTTCTCACATGGTCTGTACTAGCCCTCATGGCGGCAATATATATAGCAGGGGCCATTGCAGTGGCAAGACTTGGTGCACCACATACTAGTACTGCAAGCACAGATACAGGGATCGAGAAAAGCGTACAGGAGTCCTCTGTTAAAGAAGTCTAGATGAGGGTTTCAGACCTGAACCAGATGGGCAGAGATATCGATTTAAACCTCTGCCCCTGGATATCTTGCGATTTCTACAAAGGAATTCTCGGCATCAGACCAAGCGAATAAAGCAGATTCCACTACTCTAGAATCATCGATTCCAACAACCAATTGTTGCACAGGGTATGCAGGTCCATCACCCCAAGGACTAGTAGCAACCTCTCTATCTGTGTCAGACAGATACGCCTGTCCATTAGGATGAGAATGATAAATAATTAAGGCAGGATGTTCAGTATCCAAGCTCTGATTTAGCTCCATAACATCAGATGAACTAAATACATATGCAGTCTCAACACCACGTCCAGGTTGAGTCGGATGGTTACCAGAAGACTGATCATTCTCACATCTTCTAATATGATCTACGTAAGACCCCGATCTGTCACCGGTGAGCCAGCCACAACATTCTGCGGGATAACTGTTGCGAGCTTCAGCGTATACGGATTTCATTAAAGTATCTGAAATGGTTATAGGTTTCATCTTTAGTGCTTTAACTCCGAATGCTTTACAAATATCTAGAAAGAGTCAAGAAAATACTACCCCACCTAAGATGGATTTTTCCTGTACTCAAAGAAATCTCGAACTGCCTGTTCCTGGTCAGAGGTTTGTATAGAACCTGGTCTTAGCTGCCTAATATAATCAATAGCATTTTGAGCAGAATAGCCAACACTGACGAAGTAACAAGCCAGAACTGTACCCGTCCTGCCTATACCTGCCGCGCAAGTTACAACTACAGGTCTCTCCCATGTTTCTATCTCTGCCTCTATAAATTTAACCATACGATCAATCTGATCCATAGTCGGGGCAGAGAAATCTCTAACTGGCTCATATAACTCAACCATCTGCCATGGTTCTGTCGATATAGTATTTTCCTCCATACGTATTACAGACGCTATATCTTGGAGTTTGAGAAATGTTATATCGCGTGTGTTAGTAGGTCCTTGAGCGCCAGCTAA
>JAPNTN010000200.1:0-16590 GCA_027249445.1 Dehalococcoidia bacterium
GTTCGAGGTGCTTCTGCTGGTAATAACTGCAGCGTAATGTCTCCATGATTAGTTTTTATGGTTGCGGAATACCGTGACCCTGGGTCTAGTAAAAGTGATGGTGGATTTTGATATTGTTTAGGTGGCATTATTCCCCTTTTCTCCGTTTATAGTTTTATCCTGTATTCGGACCAGACCATTGGATAATGGCACGCAAATTATACTCCTATGGCGTCGTGATTGGTCAAACCTCTGATCAATCGACCTGTTGGAGTTAATTACTATATAATTTGCATACGCATCTAGGCTTTGGTCTATTAAGGGAGTGACGTATGCAATTATTCGATAGGATAAGCGAATCTGGCCATGAGGAACTTCTTGTATATTCAGATGTTTCAGTTGGACTAAAAGCATTTATATCTATTCATGACACTACCCTGGGCCCTGCTTGTGGGGGCACTAGGATATGGCCTTATGATTCCGAAGAAGCAGCATTGGATGATGTGCTTAATTTATCTAGGGCTATGACATATAAGTCTTCTATTGCCGATATCTCTCTCGGCGGTGGTAAAGCCGTGATAATAGCTGATCCACAAGTTAAAAAGAATGAGGCTTTTTTAAGATCGTTTGGTCAGTTTGTAGATACGCTCCATGGCCGTTACTTGACCACCGCTGACGTTGGAACGAATACTGATGATCTTATTTGCATTAATCAGGAAACGAAACATGTTGTCGGGTTGCCTCTGAGTCAGGGTGGTAGTGGGGATACTTCTATAATGACTGGGCTAGGTGTTTATATGGGTATGAAAGCTTGTGCCCAGGCGTCATGGGGCTCGGATTCTCTTGAAGGTAAAACGATTGCCATGCAGGGGTTTGGAAAAGTGGCATACAATACGGCGCTGTTGCTGCTTAAAGAAAATGCTCATATCGTTGCAACTGACATATCATCTGCTGCTATAAACAAAGCTGAAGAACTAGGAATACGTACGGTTCCTACTGAAGAAATCTATGGAGTGAATTGCGATATTTTTTCGCCTAATGCTTTAGGTGGAGTCCTTAATACTGAAACTATAGAGCTTCTTAATTGCGAGATAATAGCAGGTGGAGCTAATAATCAACTGTTGAATGAATTCATATCAGAATGTCTGTATAAAAAGAGCATTTTGTATGCACCGGATTATGTTATAAATGCAGGTGGAATCATTAATGCGTCCTGCGAGATTGGTGCTTCTTACAGTTCAGAAAGATCCCGCGAAAAAACTGAGAAAATCTACGATATTATGACTGATATTATTAACGTTGCTAATAAGGAAGAGATTACGACCTCTAAAGCAGCGGATACGTTAGCAGAAAACAGGATAAACTCAGTTAAATCAGTCAAACGGATCTATCGTGGCGAGAGTCAGTCTACAGATAGATGAGCTTCCCCAAGGTTTGTTATTGTTATAGTAGCACTGTCATCTTTTGATAAGTACTTTGGCGTGACAATACTTCCTGTAATTATCACAGAACTCGCTGTTATCGTTTTATTTTCGGCTGAAAATTTATTAGCTAACCATACTAATGGCGCAAATGGGTGTCCCATTATATCGGCACCAGTGCCATGTCCCACTGACTCACCGTTTATAAACATTTCACCACGAGCTCTCTGCAGGTCCAGATTTTGCCAATCATAAATGGCGTCACCCAGTATTACCCCTGCATTAGATATGTTTGTAGATATGGCTGTGAGAGCTCTCTCCATACCTTGTAGGTCAGGTGTCCGGAAGTCGACTACTTCAAATGCAGGCATAATGCATTCAATAGAACCACCGACTGAGTCAATAGTATGAGGTGATGCAGCTGGTGTGATATCGCTTCCCAGAATAACAGCTATTTCACATTCTATCCCGAGTTTTATGTAATCGGTATGCTTTAAGACTGCTGGAGATTGGTACACCGTGGACCCTAGTATGATTCCTGCGCAGGGTTCTGTAAGCCCTGCACGCTCTTGCATAGTGTTTGTAGTGTATGCGAGTTTGTGTCCAACAGGTTGACCATATGTTTGTGAGAGTAGAGAGAGATATTCGTGTTGAATGGAATAAGCTTCTTCTATAGATTCAGGATGTATATGTTTAGGAAGAGGTTCCATTTCCTTGTTAGCGTTATATTGATCAAATAAAAACTTGCCCGCTGTAACAAAGTTGTCTGTATTCATTGGTCTTTTGTTCTCTACACATAAAAAAATTAGTGAGGCTGTGTACTATTGCACAAGCCTCACAGTGTGGACAACTAAAATCTAGTAATATCTAGTGAGCTTCGCTCGGGGCGTCAAACTCTATAGAACGGTGTGCACTGTCGCAAAACGGTTTGTTTTCGGATGCCCCGCACCGGCACAGTGAAACCCACTGACCTTCGGGTATGTTGTAGGCCTTTCCATCTTGGTCGACGATGTCTATGGGTCCAGTTACTCGGCATGGCCCATTTGCACGTACCTCTATCTTAACGTCTGCCATTTTTCCTCCCAGAATTGTAGCTGCGTAATCCTTGACCATGGGTAGTCTTACATTCATGTAATGTTCATGTCAAGAAATTTTATTCTTGATATGTAGAGGGATATTATTTATTGTTTCCTATCACAGAAGAACTTGTTTAGTTGAATAATTTGTTGACGCAAACATTGGTAATAAGGTAAATTCGGTCACATAGAAGATTATGGGAGTTATTATGCCTCTCTATGAATATCAGTGTACGCAATGTGACCATAGTTTTGAAAAGCTGCAGTCTATGAGTTCTACCGGCGCGGACTGTCCCAATTGCGAACAGCCTGCTAAAAGGTCGCTTTCCGTGTTCGCGGCTGTGTCTAAAGGTTCTTCTAATGGGACTGATTTTTCGCCCATGCCTCCTATGGGGGGCGGTGGATGTTGCGGCGGGGGCTGCTGTGGCCCTAGTCACTAGATATGTGGTCTTGCTTTCTAGTGTCCTTCAAACGAATGTAAATTAACATTCCGGCAGAAAATGTCGACGTTATACCGGCAACGCAAATGGCGGTGATAGTTATTAGCAAAGTAGCATCCAGCCAGAATCCTGTGGGGAACAAAATTACTAGATAATCTTTTCTGGGATCTAGTTGCCACAGGTCATTAGAAAAGCTTATTTGATGGAACAGCAAGAATAGTGCTTCAAATTCTAGTATTGCTAGCAGGCCAAATAGACATATTATCCCGATAGTAGATAGGCTCCCGTAAAGGATCAATTTGGAGATCCTGGGGATTATATTACCGGCGATTATTCGGGCGACCGTAAACAGGCAAATGTATACTAGCGCTGTGATGAATATCCAATAAGTACCCTTGACCAACGATTTAACATCTCGCATGTGGTGTATTTCGCGCTTATTGAATAGGTCTTTGTTTTGACCGTATATCACAGCTTTTGTGTCGAGTAGCTCTTTATCGTTATTAAAGTACTTTTGGAGGTCTTTTGAGATATTGAGCAATTCGCTACTGGATATGCCAGTTTTCTGAGATATGCTGTATTTTTCGAAGCCACGAGTGTATACAGAATCTGTATTAAAAGCGATCAGTACAGTTGCACTAACAATAATTACAGGTATGCATATCACGAAGCATATTGCTAGGAGTTTATATAACTTATCGGATAGTGCTACATGTCGTTGGAACATTATGCTAGTACGTTAGCATCAGCGCTTCTTGTTAGGCAACTGTTATGACCATATAATTTGCTGATGGAAAATAATAGATTGCCTGATGGTAACATCGATAGCTTTGATTTGTTGATTCAAATAGTTAAACAATTACGTCGTCCTGGGGGATGTCCTTGGGATAGAGAACAAACTCACGCTAGTTTGAAGCGGAATTTACTAGAAGAATCATATGAGGTTATCGATGCAATCGATAGTGAAGACTCCTCTTCCTTAGTAGAAGAACTGGGAGACTTGCTAGTTCAGATTATTTTTCACTCCGATATTGGTCAAGAGTCAGGCTCTTTTAATATATCTGATGTGATTCGAACGATTAACGAAAAAATGATTAGACGGCATCCCCATGTATTTGCTGATGTTGAGGTCTCTGATGCAGCTGAGGTCGAAAAAAACTGGGATAATATCAAGGCTCAAGAACGTCAGAAATCTTCACAATCAAAATCTACCTTGGATGGCATACCTGCTGGTTTACCATCCTTGTCTGCTGCACAGTTAATTCAGGAGAGAGTTGTTCGTGCTGGCTTTGACTGGGAGGATGTATCCGACGTTCTGGACAAAATAAGTGAAGAGATATCTGAATTTAAAGAAGCAGTTACTGATGCTGAGAAACTCCATGAGATAGGGGATATTTTATTTTCAGTAGTAAATTTATCTCGATGGTACGGTATTTATGCAGAGGAGGCTTTAAGAAGTACCAACAAACGATTTAGGGACCGATACGTCGGTATGGAAGATATTGCTGAAAGCCGGGGAATGGACTTCAATAAGTTAGACCTAAAGGATAAAGAATCACTGTGGCAGGAGGTGAAAAGAAAGGAAACTCTTCCTTGACTTGTAGGTTTATTTTCCGTGGCACCTCTTATATTTACTTCCACTACCACACGGGCACTTCTCATTTCTTCCGATTTTGCGATTTTCTGTACGATTAATCAGTTTTTTTTCTTCACAAGGGACGCACGTACAGGCGGGTGGATGGTCCGATATCCAATTAGATCTTACCAATATTTCCTCTCAGTCAATGGACTCTCAAATGTCGCCGGTACGTAATTCAGAGACCTAGTATTTGTAGGCTTGTCTAGTAGATATGGCGATCGATAATATAAGCTAATTCTGGTCTACCGATCGCCGTGTCCATATATTTATTTGAAGGCTGGGATAACTTTTTCACTTATACACTTAATAGTATTCATGCATACTTCTCGGGGGACAGATGACGTCCAGTTTATTTCAAACATTATCTCATCTGTGGTGAAGGCCTCTTTGAACATGTGAATTTTTTCGACTACTTCTTCCGGAGTGCCAAAAAGATTTACCTCTTCAGTAGTATCGGGGCTTGCCGCTCCCGCATCCGTACTTCCGATTCCTTGTCTCCCAGCGTAATATGCCCTTGCTAGCTCCATGAGCTTTTCAGTGTGTCGGGTTGCTTCTGCGCGTGTTTCGGCTACTAATGTAGGAACTCTTACCACTGTAGTAGGATCTCCCGGGTGTCCGGCGTCTTTCCACGCTTTTCTATAATTTTTTACATCTTCCCGTAGGACAGAGTGTCCTCTTAAGTTGTGGGGGGAGCTGCCCGCTCCTATGGCTATTCTGTATCCATGTGTCCCCATGGGTACAAAACTTTCTTGGCTATCAACAGGAAGTAGCATTGCGGGATATGGCTTCTGATACGGCTTTGGTATACCTAGATATGGTTCGTAGAATGCTGGATAGTTATAATATTTGCCTTCAAAGCCGGAAAAATGTTCTTCTGTCCAGAGTTGCTTCATTACTTCTAGAAACTCAAAGAAGTACTCTCGTCTTTCATCAGATCCTCTGGACCGAGCCCCTGCTCCATATATGAATCGGCCTTCGCTTACCTGATCCACTATGGAGACCTGCTCTGCTATCTGAAAAGGATCATCTAACATTAAATTATCAAATGCATATCTTTCGTGGGGTAGTGCAGTCTGCCTTAATTCTTCTCCAGGTAGTTTCATCAACGGTCTATGGATTGATGTGCCAATTTTGATATTCTTGGTACGTTGGGCCAGTATCCCTGCTAGCATAAGGCACTGAGGATCCATACTGGCTTGGGTCGAGAAGTGACCTCCTCCCAGCCAGACATAATCCCAGCCAGCTGATTCTATAGCGTCAATTTGGGCGAAGTTGGCTTCGTAGGCCTCTGTTTGCAGGAGTTTCCCTCCTTTGTACTCAGGGTCCCAGGGAACTTTATCTCCTTCGTATACGGCGTTCCAGGTGTCGAAAAGTCCGAAATCCATAACTGCCTCCCATATTAGGTTTTTTTATGATCGTACTAATCCACAATGAGTAGTTTTAAGTTGTTTAATCGGAAGCGATAGATGCGGTTATTCTGTTTTCTACCAGATCTGTAGAACACGCTGTGCCGTTTAACAAACCCCATCTAGTCATCCAATTGTATGTATCTTCTACGATCTCATCACTATACGGTGTAGGTTTAATGTATCGTAGTCTGGGAAGATGGAAATCTTCTGGCGTTAGACCTCCGTACTTCTTTATAATATCAGCGATACGTGGGTCTTCAATCATATAATGCAAATACTTTCTTTTGTTTTCATTCAGCATGTCAATTGCTTTTTCAACGGCTCTGTTTATGGCAGAAAATGTTTCTTGGTCCATGTCATCGCTGGCGTTTTCTGCACCTAGATAATGACCTTCACAAAGTGTTTTACATCCAAGTTTTTCAGCTAGGCTTATCCACGGTTCCATAACCAGTGCGGCATCTACTTCTCCGTTCCACATAGCTTCGAATCGGTTTTGCGGTGATCCGTAGTGAACCAGCTTGATTTTTTCAGATGGGATGTATCCTTCTAAAAGTCTTAAAGCTACGTAGTGTGATCCGGCGTGAAATTGTACAGCGATAGACTTGTTTCCTAGTGTTCCGGGGTAGTTGTGCTCTGAATCTGGGCGAGTAATCAGAGCTTGGCTTACCACGGCTGATCTTAATGCGATTACCTTTGCGCCCTGTTTGCTCTCATAGGCCCGACGGACCTGGCCCTCTTCTCAAGCCCGGTATATGGAGACTTTAGCTTCTTCAAATGCCGTATGTTGCAACACTGGGTTAACCTCTTCCGGGTTTTCTGTATGTTCCACGTCTCCTGTAGGTAGTGTGCGCACAAACTCCATATCAATACCTTCGTCGGTAAATAGCCCATTGTCTTGTGCGATTAACCAAGGAAGGCTGAATACGGTTCCGCTAATTTCACTAACTACCTTTTTCATAATATATTCTCCAGTACTTATGGGATTCCGAGTATAGGATGAATTTCAGGAGATTGTATCTTTAACGATATTAGAAAGCAATTACTTAAAGATGCCTGGATTACTTGGGTTGGATGAGAACTATCTCGGTCTGAATTGGTGATGTGGCGTAGGGACCCTGAGCGGACATATATGCATCAATTTCTGACCTAACTCCAAACTCAGGTAGATATATACCTGGCTCAATAGAAAAACCAATGCCCGGAATAATATGTCTAGTGTCATGTGTTTCGAAATTGTCTAGATTAACTGCTTCTCCGTGAACGGTATTATTTATGCTGTGACCTAGCCTATGTGTGAAATGGTCTGCGTATCCGTATCCGGATATATAATCACGTGCTACGGTATCTACTTGCCAACCTTGAATTTGCTGCCCTGCTAGAAATGAATCCTTGAGATATTGAAGGGCAGAGTCTCGTGCCGATATGACTATGTCAAAAACTTTTTGCTGTGCTTCTGGAACTTTGTCTCCTACGTATGCTGTCCAAGTTATATCGGCGTAAATACTGTCTGGAACTTCAGAGTTTCGTGCCCAGAGGTCTATTAGGATCCAATCCCCCATCTTAATTGGACTACTGGATTCTAGAGAAGGTTCGTAATGAGGATCAGAACAATGCGCGTTGACTGACACTATTGGGCCATCAGGAGATTCAAGGGATTCTTCTTTGAACCTTATCCTAATGTATTCAGCTATGTCGAATTCATTTACGCTTCCGGGTTTTCCTGAGTTTGCATCACTTGTACTGAGACGTTCTTCTATGAAATCAAAGGCTTCGTTTACTATTTCTCCAAGTTTATGTGCTGTCTTGATATGTCCCTGCAGTTGCTCTTGCGACCATCTCTGAGTCGCATACTGCATTAAGTTCTCAGACGATGTCACTGCTATCCCAAGTGTTTGAATTAATTCAATAGTACCAGCGTCTACCCGAGATACGCGTGGCAGTTGATTCAGGGGCGAATATTCCATTGCTACAGTAGATGAACCGGACAGGATAGCCTTGAGCGACTCAATGAAACTAGTTCTATGAGAATAGATATGAAGTTGTAGATTTGATAATGGTGAGGATTTTTCGGATTCTGTGGCAAATTTTCCGGCATCTACATGATGGCATAGCAGGCTAGCTGACCCAGTTGGTGGTATAAATAAAATACATGGCCGCGTTACATGGCCGCTGGGAGTGATTATTTTTTTGAAGACTGGGTTGCTTGATAGATAATCGTATACTAGCCACCCTGATAGAGCTTCCTGTTGTAGGAATTCTTGTGCTGACCGAATTATCTCTGCGTTTAACACTCTAATATTGTATCAAATAGGTAGACTGTCTTTATTACTACGTGGAATTGATGTTCTGGGAGTGGTTATTTTATACCTTGAAATGCACCGCCGTCGGCTACTACGCTGGTACCAGTTACAAAGCCGGACCTTTCGGATGCCATAAACGCGACTAGATCACCTATTTCTTCTGGTTTTCCAATCCGTCCCAACGGTATATTGGATACGATACCCTCTACCAAGCTGTTTGGGTCATTTTCTGATATAGACGCTTGCCTCTCAAGCCGGGTTGCAAACTGCTCAGTGTCGATGTCGCCTGATATTATATTGTTAACAGTTATATTGAACGGGCCTAATTCATTAGCTAGAGTTTTGAAATAACCCATTACTGCCATCTGTGTAGACTGAGATAATCCTGATTCTTTCACGGCATGTAACGATAGGGGAGATAGCAAATTTATTATTCGCCCCCAGTGTTGCTGCTTCATATGTGGTATTACTTCTCGAGCTAGCCGAACTGAACTAAGTAAATTAGATTCGAAAGCTTGCATGATAGTTTCGTCTTCGAATTCAACACTTGGACCACGCTCAGCATTCCCAACGTGAGTGACTAATATCCCTACTTGATCAAATCTGTTAAATGTATCTCTAACTACACGTCGTATATCGCGTTCTACTGATAGATCGGCAGGAATTGCCAGTACATGGTGCTGAGAAGCTATTCTAGCTAATTCAATCTCCGTGTTCCTTAGAGCGGGTTCGTTTCTGGCACAGATTGTGACACTGGCACCTTCTTTTGCGAGCGCAATTGCTATAGCTCTTCCAATCCCTCTACTAGATCCGCCAATTATTGCTACCTTGTCCTTCAATCCCAGATCCATATCGGATCTATCCTCCAGTAAGTGAAAGTTCCGGCAGGAATAATAAACTTGTTCGATATATTAATCAAGCGTTTGTAGTTTTGTTGGTATAACACCAACAATCAATGAGGGGGGTGGCATTAGTGATGGACTTGATGGGAGTCCTCATTGATTGTAGATCGTCTCAATAGATATTATTTATAAGCTATTATGAACATGCGGGTGAAGGGGAAAATTGTATTTCCGTTGTTCTGCTTTACATAACTTGAAGCTAATTTTGATTTGTACTTGTCTATGAAATCCTTTTGCTCTTCTTGGCTTAGTTGAGCAAGTAATGGTGGCAGTACGGTGCCTTTGGTCCATTCTAGGACTGGATAATCACCCGTTAATACTTGCATATACGTGGTCTCCCACATATCTATTGATTTGCTAAACGGGGATAACAGATCGTAGTAATACAATGGCTCGGCGACGGGATTTTCCATAATGTGAGGTTCTAATCTGTCGTTCCATTGTGGTTCTCGTGATATCTCGCAAATGCTTGCGTGACTGGGCTCGCTCCAATTGTTAGGCAGCTGTATGGCGAATATACCACCATCTTTTATGTTTCCTAGCAGCCGAGGTAATAATAGTTCATGATTCGGTGTCCATTGGAAAGCGGCATTGGAGTAAATGATATCTGGATTTGTGCCAGGGGCCCATGTGTTTAGATCAGCTTGCTGCCATGTTAGTTCAGGGTAGTCCTGTGACGCCTTATCGAGCATATTTGGAGATGCGTCGACGCCTGTAACATCGGCATTAGGCCATTTTTCTTGGAGTATTGCTGTTATCGATCCGGTGCCACAACCTAAATCATAAATGGTTTCGGGTGAGTCAATATTTATCCTATCGATTAATTCGATGGCTGGACGTAGCCGTTCATTCCCAAATCGTAAATATTGAGTCGGATTCCAGTCCGTCATTTGTTTACATCCTCAGAAGGTATCCATTGAGATTTTGTATTCGCTTTCGGTGGAACTAAATTACAGAATTATTTGAAAATTCCTGTATATCACTTTCTGAATATCCTAATTCTTGTAAAATCTCTGAGTTATGTTCCCCCAGCAGTGGAGGATGTTTATCTAGGCCGCCAGGAGTATCTGAGAATTTTATTGGTAGTCCTGTTTGTTTCACTTCTCCAAGTGTTGGGTGCGGGATGCTTACTAACATGTCTCGGTGTAATACCTGCGGATCAGTAAAAACATCTACGAGGTCATTTATTGGTCCAGCAGGAACATTTGCGGATTGCAGGTCTTCTACCCACTCAGTAGAGGATCTTGAAAGAAAATGCTCTTGGAGCATTGGTACTATGGTAGCTCGATTTCGAACTCTGTCTCCATTGGTCGCGTATTCCGGGTCATTTTGGAGTTCAGGTCGTTTGATACCTCCGCAGAAGCGTTCCCAAAGTCGGTCTGATCCTACCGCGACGTTGAAATATTTACCGTCGTTGCCCATGAAAGCTTGGTAGGGTACCAGTGTGGGGTGCGCTTTCCCTAATCGCTTTGGAGCTTCGTCTGTAGCAAAATAATATCCTGCTTGGTATGTTAGCCATGCAACTTGAGCATCTAACATTGCTAAATCAATATGTTGGCCTTCGTGGGATGTATTACGGTGTTGCAGAGCTGTTACCACCGCGAAAGCTCCCCACATTCCGGCTCCGATGTCTGTGACTGCTATTCCGATTTTTTCTGGTTCCCCGTCCGGAGTGCCTGTAATACTCATTAAGCCGCCAACACCTTGCATGATCTGATCGTATGCTGGTCTATCTCGGTAAGGTCCATCTTTCCCAAATCCTGATATAGAACAATAGACTATCTGGGGGTTTATCTTTTTTATTTCGTCATAGCCTATTCCAAATCGAGTCATAACGTCTGGTGTAAAGTTTTCAACAATAACATCGGATGTCTTAGCTAATTCCTTGAAAATTTCTACAGCTTGAGGATCTTTAAAATTGAGCGTTATGCTTCTTTTATTTCTGTTTACTGATAAAAAGTATGCACTTTCATCGCCTATGAAAGGTGGGCCCCATTTTCGGGTATCATCTCCTGTGCCAGGAATTTCTATTTTTATAACGTCAGCCCCATAGTCACCTAGCATCAATGTGCAAAATGGTCCAGCTAGTGCACGGGTCAGATCAAGAACTCTTATACCATCCAATGGTTTCATAGGTTATGGCGCCTCCGTGTTTAAAATCAGATTGCGTACTGCAGTGTACGTAGGTATTTCATATTAACACAGCCATGGGAAGAGATAGGTCAATTGTTTGACTGTATGGGTCGTTACTTGTATTGCAGTGTTCTATGCCAAAGATTAAAATGCTTGTCATAATGCGAGTCATAATCTACGCCAATGGGGGTGCGCTATGACCATAGTAAATTCAGATACCACCAACAAATTCAACAAGGAATTTGGAGAACCCGGGGAAAGGGCTGCAACAAAAGTCAAAGATTATATGACTGATTATGTTCAAGGATTCATAACAAAGTCACCCTTCGCAGTTATGGCTACTAGCGATGCTGACGGTAATTGTGATGCTTCGCCGAAAGGCGGCAAGCCAGGGTTTGTGAAAATACTAGATAGCGGGCATTTATTATTTCCCGATATAGCTGGTAACAAATTGTTCCAATCTTATAAAAATGTTGATGGAAACCCATCCGTAGGATTGTTGTTTATGATTCCGGGAGTTGACGACACTGTAAGAGTAAATGGAAAGGCCTCTATCGTTGGTAAGTCGGAACTTGAAAAGATGGATGTAGAAGTTTCACTATATGATCCCGATGATAGGTCTCAGCATTTGCAAGGATTAATTATCAAAGTTGAAGAAGCTTATGGGCACTGTCCTCGAGCTTTCACGTTTTCTAAGTTGTGGGATACTGAGACAATAGCTGGTAACCAATCAGAAAGACCTATAGCGGATAGATCTACCCAATTTGTATCATAAATATTAAGAACGTTGTCTTATCCTCAATATAACAGTAGGACATCTCTTTTTTGGGATGTCCTACTGTTATATTGAGCCCTAACGGATGTTAGAATTACTTTTCAAGTTGATAAGGATTTGACGGTGTACCCCATGCAATCTATTGAATTTAAAAAAACTACTCTATCTAACGGCTTAGATGTAATACTGCATAAAGATTCTGCGATTCCTGTTGTCGGTGTTAATGTTTGGTATCACGTAGGATCAAAGGATGAAGAACCCGGTAAAACGGGATTTGCTCACTTATTTGAACATGTAATGTTCGAAGGGTCAAAAAATCATAATGAAAGTCATTTCGACCCTTTACAAAAGGTTGGCGCTTCGTTAAATGGTTCTACTACTTCTGATAGGACTAATTACTGGGAGGATGTTCCAAGTAATGCATTAGAATTAGCGTTGTGGTTGGAATCAGATCGTATGGGATTCCTGCTTGACGCATTAGATCAGAAGCGCTTTGACATACAAAGAGATGTAGTTAAGAATGAACGCCGTCAAAGCTACGAAAATCGTCCGTATGGGATGGCGAGTTGGAATATCCAGGGAGCGTTGTTCCCGCTGCCCCACCCTTATCATTGGATGACAATAGGATCTCAAGAAGATCTAGACGCGGCCAGTCTAGATGATGTTAAAGATTTCTTCCGTAGATTTTACCATCCCAGTAATGCTAGTTTATCCATAGCTGGAGACATAGAGTATGATCGAACCCTAGAAATGGTTGAGAAATACTTCGGTGGTTTGCCCCCCGGAAACCCGGTTCAAAGATTTGGCCAATATGCCTCCAGTTTACCTGGCCGAATAGAATTAGAAATCAGTGATAATGTTACTCTTCCACGAGTGTACATCGCTTGGCCAACCCCTCCTGGTTTTACAAAAGAGGATCCTGCTCTTGAGCTGTTAAGCGATATTCTTTCGGATGGTTTAAGTTCTCGATTACATCGGTCTCTGGTTTACGAGCAACAAATAGCGCAAAGTGTTGGTATTCGATATCATTCCTCGGAAATCTCAGGTCAATTTGTGATAGATGCAACTCCATCTAATCCAGAAGATATAGGTAAATTAGAGGAAGCTGTCGATAATGAATTGAAGAGAATATGGACTGATCCTCCTACTGATGATGAAATAGCCCGCGTGAAAAACCGATTGGAAGCACAGCATTTTCGTCAACTTACTCGGATAGGTGGTTTTGGAGGTCGTGCCGACGCTCTCAATTACTACAACGTTTTTGCAAAAGATCCTAATTTAATTAATACAGAGATTAATGAATATATGTCTGTTACCCGAGAAGATATCTTGCGCGTGTATGAGGAGGTTCTTACTGATAAACAAGTTAGGTTAAAAGTATTACCTGAGCCTGTTTTTCAACAGCAAAGTTCTAAGCTGGATAGAACTGTTAAACCAGATTCAACAGGTAGCATGGATTTTGTGGCTCCAATGCCTCAGAAACAAACCTTATCAAATGGTTTAGGATTAACAATAATAGAAAAGTCGGGGGTGCCAGTCGTATCCTTCGCATTAGTGTTCAACTCAGGAACAATTTCTGACCCACAGCATTCCCCGGGGCTTTCGAGCTTTACGGCGCAAATGTTGTCCGAGGGTACTCAGAGTAAGTCTAGTCAGCAAATTGCAGAGGCATTTGAATATATCGGAGCGCGATTAAATACTGAGACCAGAAGAGAGAGCACTGTATTTTCTACTGAAACCCTTACAAAACATTGGGCTACGGCTCTGGAACTTGTTGCTGAGATTCTCAGGTTCCCTACTTTTCCACAAGATGAATTTGAAAGGGTCCAAAAAGAGCATTTGACTGATCTAATGAGGGCTAAGGACGACCCAACTTTCATATCTGAGCAGAATATGAGCGCGCTTATATTTGGTAAGGACAGCGGCTATGGACACCCGGCACATGGAACTGAAGAATCTGTCCGGGATTTTCGTCGGGAGGACTTGGTAGCCCATTTTGAGACTGAATACTCCCCCGAGATAGCTAATCTTATAGTAGTGGGGGATGTGTCTTGTGCAGAGGTTGTAGACCTATCTGAAAATATTTTTAAATCGTGGACTAATGATGTAAACCGTAGTGGCGTGTCCGACATTGTGCTTTATAGACAGCCAGAACGACCGTCGACCATATTCTTGATAGATAAACCTGGAGCTGCACAATCGGTGATTCGGGCAGGGCATGTGACGGTTCCAAGAGATCACGAGGATTATTTTAGTCTACAGATACTAAACTTTATTTTCGGGGGTCAGTTTTCTGCTAGATTGAATCAAAATCTCCGTCAAGATAAAGGTTATAGTTACGGATTCCATTCTTCTATATCTTGGTATAAAGACCAATCTATGATTGTAGCTGGGGGAAGTGTACAGACAGATGTAACTAAAGAATCTGTGATCGAAGTACTTCGGGAATTCCAGGATATTACAGATGTAAGGCCGATCACTGAAGACGAGCTTGTGTCCGCTCAAGGCGGACTATTACAGGGTTATCCTTCAGGGTTTGAGCGTTCTGGCCAAATTCTAGGTAAGCTAATCCAACTAGTCACTTGGGAACGCCCAGATGATTACTTTACCACTTTGCCAACTGAACTCCAGAAGATAACTCTATCCGATATTCATAGAGTGGGGTCGGACAGGATAAAGCAAGACGGTCTATCTGTGTTGGTGGTTGGTGACAGAGCCCGAATCGAGGAAGGTTTGCGCACGTTAGATGTCCCGATCGTTCTTCTAGATGTGAATGGAGAAATCATATAGTGGTTGCTAATAAATACGCGCTGCTTTAATTTGTCGCCGATAGAGATTCTCTCTGCGCCCTGAATAGGTCTTCTGCTCCCTTGAAAGCTAGAGACAGTATTTCGGGGATGTATTTTCTATCGAACGGTTTACCCTCAGTTGCTCCTTGTAATTCTATGAGTTTCCCATCGTTATTTAGCACCACGTTAAAATCTACGTCAGCTTTAAAATCCTCTTCATAGCATAAATCTAGAAAAAGTTCTTCATTGATGATTCCTATGCTAGTAGCTGCTACCTGTGACAGTATGGGTGACCCGGTAATTTTCCCAGTACTCCAGATATCATTGGTTGCTTGAGTTAGTGCTACGTACGCTCCAGTGATAGCAGCAGTTCTGGTACCGCCGTCTGCTTGGAGTACATCACAGTCGATATGGATAGTACGCTCTCCTAATAGATCTAAATCGATTATTGCTCTTAGCGAACGACCTATCAGGCGTTGAATCTCTTGTGATCTACCGTTAATCCTGCCGCTAGTTCTATCTCTTGTGGATCGAGTGTTAGTAGCTCTAGGCAGCATGTCATATTCCGCAGTGACCCACCCTTTTCCGCTGCCTTTTAAGAATGCCGGTACCTGTTCCTCTACGGAAGCTGCACATAAGACTTTTGTGTTGCCAGTCTCAATCAACGCTGAGCCATCTGCAGATAATTGAAATGATGGAGTTATTTGTATTGGTCGTACTTCGTCCCGCGACCTCCCATCGGGCCTAGTGATAGTCATTGTATTTACCTGCTTATTTCTGTATGCGACTAGTATATCTTACTCTGTATTAGGTAATGACTGACTTGTCTATTCTTGTCATCTATCGCCTATCAGGATATACAGATTCGAGCTTTCTGATATAATTTGACTCCGTTGTAGCAATCCAACTAAGTATTTCTAGCTATAACAAATAAAAGATTTGAGATACAGTGAAAGAGGTTCCTCTGTGAGTACAGGTCAGTCTATCACTAGCGAGTTACATGCATTTTTCAAAGGTAATATCGTTCCTTTAAGTGAAGCAAAGGTTAACGTAATGACTCACGCTTTACACTATGGTACAGGTGTCTTCGAAGGTATCAGGGGTAATTGGAATGAACAAGAAGGCGCTGTAAATATTTTCAGACTACGCGAGCACTACGAGAGATTATTACGAGGCTGCAAGCTTCTGATGTTAGATATACCGTACTCTCTCGATCAACTTTGTGATATTACAGTCGAACTAGTAGCGAAAAATCGGCATAATCATGATATTTACATAAGGCCTTTAGCATACAAGAGCGCGGAACTAGTTGCGAATCTCAAACTTCAAGATCTGGAGAGTGATTTTACTCTCATAACCGTTCCATTTGGTAACTATCTTGGGTCAGACACGTTGAGATGCTGTACGTCGTCATGGCGTAGAGTGGATGACCCGATGATTCCGGCACGATTGAAAATATCAGGGATATATGTGAATAGTATTCTTGCCAAGACTGAGGCTACTATGGCCGGTTTTGATGAGGCCATAATCTTAAACCATGACGGACATGTGTGTGAGGGGTCTGGTGAGAACTTGTTTATGATAGCAAATGGGAAAATACATACGTCTTCTCTAGAGGACAACGTTTTGCCAGGAATAACGAGAGAAACAATCATCCAGTTAGCCCAAAGTGAACTAGGCGTTGAAGTAGTCGAGCGAACCATAGATAGAAGCGAATTATACCTGGC
>JAPNTN010000201.1:0-4668 GCA_027249445.1 Dehalococcoidia bacterium
GAAACCGTGTTTCCATCTTCTACGGTGCCTTGCCTGGTGATCACACTATTATTAAATAACAGGGCTTCACTCAAAGAGGTTTTACCAGCCCCGCTGTGAGATAGTAATGCTACATTCCTTATATCCCGGGCATCAATACTAGTCATACGCCTTACCTCCATAATTCTGATATATTTATCTCATTATTTCGTTTCTGCGCCCCTTAGTAACGTCCTGCGATCATGTTTTAGCAAAACTTGAACGAACTGCTCACTGGTATCAGATGAAAATTAGTGGTAATTCTACATACTTTGAAGCATGGTAGCAACTAGTCAGTTTTTCCAATAAATATATAGAATACCTGGAACTTTATCAGTGACTTTATAGACGGTATAATCACTTATCTCAAATTACGTATCTCACTATAAAAATGTGAAATTCACCAGACAACCTTATTCTATGAAGGACAACGTGATCATCATGAGCACAAAACAAATCGTAAATACTGCCAATATAACCGGCGGAACAAACCCCTTATCGCAGGCCAGCATTTTCGGAGGGATCATTTATCTTCAAGGTTGCACAGGAAGACACCCTACAGAGGGCACCGTTGGAGATGGAATAGAAGAACAAACGCGTTACACATTGGAACGGATAAAAATCATCCTGGAAGAATGTGGATCCTCCCTGGACAACGTACTAACTAATACCTGCTATCTCACAAAATCCGAGGATTTACCCGGGTTCAATAAGGTTTACTCTGAGTACTTTCCGTCAGACCCGCCACCTAGAACCGCAATATTAGTGTCATTCGGAGCTCCAGACAACCTAGTGGAGATAACTACTACCGCACACCAATAAAACGCACGATAAGCATTAATCTAGTTGAGTAGTAGATTTACAGTTTTTCAAGCACTATATGAGATCTGTTTTGGGTACTTGGGCGTATTTGCACAGGCCAGTCTCCTTTATCAGACTCACCTTGCCATTCCTTACTGAATGGAACTTCTGGGTTTGTTATCTCGTATATGGCCGTGTATTTCGCAGTGCCATCAACATCAGTTGATGCCATCTTATATCTAGTGCAACTCTCTACACCGTTCACATTCAAGATATTAGGAATATGTTGAGTGTCATATATACGATTGAATTCAGACTCTAAGCTTTCAGGGATATCCATACTGACTATATAAAGATACCGCGCCATATAAGTTCCTCCCATTATTAACTTCTAAAAAACTGATTTATTGACTAGTTCTCTTTTAAATGCGGATACATAGCTAGTGGAGTTGCGGCTAACAAACCAGCATCAACGGGCAATGTGATCCCTGAAACCCAACGAGATTCGTCGGACGCTAAAAATAGAGCCGCCCAAGCAACATCCCAAGCAGTCCCGTTAAATCCGAGCGGCCCAGCTTTACGGCGCAGTTCCAATAGTTCTTCCGAAGTATGCCTAGCCACCATTGGACTGTAAATATGCCCCGGAGCTATACAGTTCACCCTGATATTTTGCCTTCCGTAATGAACAGCCATAGAATTGCTTAGACCAATTATCCCGCCTTTAGAGGCTGCGTAAGGGTGACTTGGGCGACCAGCTCCGGCGCGCAATCCTACAATCGAGGACAGATTTACTATCGATCCTCCCCCTGATTCAATCATTACAGGAATTACATATTTACTCGTCAACATGACTGACTTTAGATTAACATCTATTACAGTATCCCAAAATTCTTCATCTACATCAGTTACAGAACCTGGCCCACTTATCCCAACATTATTAATCAAAATATCAACGCGACCATAGGCTTCAACAGCTGCTTTGCTCATATCGCTACAAGATTTCGCGTCAGTCACATCTCCGACAAAAACTGTAGCTTGTCCACCGTCCTCCCTTATCTGAGACTCTGTTGCCTCCGCGTTAGATTTATCTCGATCTACCAATAACACTTGCGCGCCCTGTCTCGATAACAATATCGATATGGCCTGCCCTATTCCTAGAAAATCTTCGGTTGTTCCGGTCGCTCCAGCGCCAGTAACTATCGCTACTTTCCCTTCGAGGCGACTACCATAATCCTGCATCTCTTTACTCCTAAACTACAGATCGAACGCTTTTGCTATCACTATCACTAAATATTTCAATATTTGCGCGTTTTATGAACAAATAGTACACTTTGTGGTACAGCGACCGGTAGTAAGCCGCTCCCTCAGCGACTTCTCCCTTCGGGGGCCGGCCGCTCCTTTGCTTCTGTCGCTAGTTTGGCCATACGGGATCATTAAAGCCCAAGGGAACTGATGGTCTGGACCAGTAAGGCTGTGTTTCTGACATATTTAGGACAGGACTCAAATGGGTCAGCCTACCCATCGGTGTTGCAGATTCTGTAGTCCAATGTAGTATTTCATCCTGCAAGAACTCAGGTGATACATCTACCAGATCAGGTTCCGCAACTTGACCTAAATCAACTAGCCATTTTCCAGTCTGAGCCAAAGAAATCCGAACCAACCAGCTCCCACCCTCTATAGCACGCCTTTCTAAAGCCACAAGGGCCCCGAAAGCCATTAAATACCCAGTCAGATAGTCAATAGCTGACACTGGATAAAACTGGGGACCAGGTACCGATCCCGGAAACAATTGACCTTGTCGATCAGTTATACCACTGACGGTCTGAATAACTGTATCGAACCCTCTACGAGAAGCCCAAGGGCCTTTATGACTAAATGCGCTTAGCGACACATAGACTAAACCAGGACGCAATTCTGATAATTCTTCAACCGACAAGCCTCGATTACCTAATGTTCCAGGTCTATAACCCTGAGAGAACACATCAGCGTTTCTAACAAGTTCTTTCAAGGCATCCGAATCACTCTGGTTCCGAAGGTCCAAATTAGCGGACAATTTGCCGTGACCCGTGTCATACTCCTGATATCCGATGTTAGGGAGATGATCGCTTGTAATCTTCAGAACATCAGCCCCATGCTCTGCCAATGTTCTCGCACACGTCGGACCAGCAAGGACTCTAGTCAAATCTAACACTCTGATACCTGAAAGCGGCCTGTCACCGTCCGGTAATTTTTCAGGAGGGCTTTCTCCAACCTTAATTATTTCCATGAGCGGCAAACCTGCAATTGCCTGGCCTTGGGGGTGGCGTGACCACTCTTCTATAGACCTAACCATTCCACCCGCACCTTTAGCTTTTATTATCGCCTCTTCAAGCTCCAATGCATCCCATCGTGCAACCGCTTTTTTTACCTCATTGGGATCTTCATCTACTCCTAGAACGTCCAAAGCAGCAGCCCGGTGATTAGGAAAATTGCAATGCAAATAACTCCATCTACCATTCTTAGCTGGATACGTTCCCATGATGGTATTCCTATCGGTAGACACAACAGAATTATCCATCTTCATATATTTTCCGCTGCGCAATGAAGCAGTTGCCCGACGAGTATCTACTGACACTTCTTGACTAGTACCAGTCTTTAGTTCCCATAATCGTGCGGCAGCTAACCCCACTGCAGACAGTGACGCAACGGCAGCTTCCCCAATTCGGAAAGATGTAGGCAAGATAGGATCCCAATCTCCGTCAACCGATAGACCTTTGCAAATGGAATTTGGCCACCCAGCTACCTTAGCTAAAGGATCAAATGCGTTGTGTGGAGTCATAAAGAGAAACCTCCAGTATTCAAACTCAAGCTTTTGTCACTAAACCCAGTCGAGTTAATAAGTAAGGTCAGATGAAGTCCCTTCAGGAAGTTCCACATCGAGAGCCTGGAGGCAGTGCGCTAGCCCATGATAATACGAGACAACGACCATCATATCTATAATCGCACTAGCCCCTATCTGTTTTTCCAAAGCTTGATACGTAACATTTGAAACCCGGTGCTGTCTTAATATCTCTAATACAAACTGCACCACGTTAGCATCTTGATCATTGAGCCCTGCCGGTGCTCGATACTCTCGGATAGCAGATATTACATCTTCGCTAATATTCGCCGCTTTAGCTCCCCTCTGGTTTACGGTCCATACATAATGCCCGCAGGCTTCTCTTGCAGCTGTAAGAATGGCCAATGCTTTCACCCTTGGATCCAAGGGTGTGTCAAACCTTGCGTAGCCGCCCAGAGTCGCAAAATTCTTAGCTGCAACAGGATTATTCAACAAAGCAGCATAATTCCTAGCTACTCCTCCCCTACTTTGGTCTATTTCATCCCATATAGCTTGCCCTTCAGAATCCATATTGTTCCTATCAGCAAAAGGTACTCGTGCCATACATTCCTCCAGAAGTACTTAAATTTCATCTACCAAAAAACCATTCACCCCGGTTCGCAATAAGATCGCTACCGGGGTGAATTACGTGTGTTAACAACTAGATTCTATTAATCGTCTGCAGCTTGTACAACTTCTCCGTTATTACTCCATATAGCTTCCAAGACAGCACCCGGAGACATCGGCATCTCTGTCAAACGCAATTTCAGAGCATCTGCGATAGCGTTTGCTACAGCAGCCATTGGGGGCACTATCGGAACCTCGCCCACGCCTCGAACACCATATGGATGCCCTGGATTAGCAACTTCGACAATCACTGTATCGATCATTGGCAAATCCAGACTCGTTGGCATTCTATAATCTAGGAAACTTGAATTAACCATCTGGTCCTGATCACCCATGTAATACTCTTCGTTTAGAGCCCATCCGAT
>JAPNTN010000202.1:0-5574 GCA_027249445.1 Dehalococcoidia bacterium
AGGTCAATAGTGTCTAGGACATAATACAATGTATCTGGATCCTCACAATTGTCGCTTATCCATTCAGGATCATGCAGGGACCCCTGTACCAGCAGTTTTAGAATCCCACCAAGAAGAAGGAGTTCAGTCCCTGGAGATGGTCTTAGCCATGAATCTGCCTGGCGAGTTAATTCCACTTCTCGTGTGTCTATAACTATTAATTTCGCACCTTGCCTAACTGCTTTCTTTATGGGAACGGCGACAACATTTTGATTCTCTGTAACGTTAGTATTGAACACTAAGATACACTTTGAGTTCTCGAGTTCCCAAATAGAGTTAGTAGCCGCCCCATAACCGAGAGCTCGTTCTAGACCTACGGTTAACTCTGGAGTTACGTTACTAGTCTGATCAACATTATTAGTCTTCATGACCGCTCTTGAGAATTTTTGAGCAACATACAATTCTTCATTGGTACTGTTAGGAGATGTAAGCATTGAGAATTCATCTCCTATATAATCTCCCAATCTAGAAGATATGAATGCGATAGCTTCTTCCCAGGTCGCCTCTTCCAGTAATCCATCTCGGCGTATTAATGGTTGCTTTATAGCAGTCTCTTTATTGAGAAACTCTAGTCCAAATTTACCTTTATAACAGGCCTGACCTTTATTGGCTGGCGCGTTTATGTCCGCCACAGCCCGAATAAATTTGCCGTCACCATTAAATTCAAGATTCAACTGACATCCGACCGGACAATGAGGGCATATTGATTTTTGTACCGTCCTAGGTTTTTCCCATTTGTGGTTCTTTTCTACAAGCGCACCGACTGGACATACGTCAATACATGCCCCACAAAACTCGCATCCTGACTCCAACAAGGAAGTACCTTGCGATGTCCCTACTAGAGCCCTACCGGACCTTTCGATAAATCCGATAGCTGCATCGCCTCGCACTTCATCGCAAACTCTGACACACCTTCCGCAGGTAATACAGAGATTCATGTCTCGATCATAAAATGGATCACTAACTTCTAGAGGAATGTCTCGGTAGTTATATTCCAATGGAGACTCTAACTCCATACCGAGATATCTGACTGTATCCTTAAACTCACATCGCTCATTTTTAGGACAAGTAATGCACCGATCATTCACGGATACATGCCTTAAACACACGTCAGAGGGTCCACATATGTCTATCCGGTGGCATGTGAGACATCCATTGGGATGGTCAGCAATTAACATTTGCATGACACCACGACGCGTCTCATTGATTTCGTCAGTTTCGCTTCTAACCTGCATACCGTCTTGCACGGGCAGCGTACAGGCCGCAGGGAGTCCACGTCCTCCTTCTACTGAAACAACGCACATCCTGCATGCAGCAAAAGGCTTCATGCCAGAGTGGTAGCACAAATACGGTATGTAGAGACCTGCTTCTATAGCAGCTTCAAGAACCATTTTCCCCGGTTCAGTCTTTATTTCAACGCCATCTATAGAGATTGTAATTTCGTCTGCCATAAACGTCCTTAGCTTTATCGCCTGGTAAGATTAGGTGAGTACTTAGGCCTAAGACATGTACCAGTACCACATTCGTGATCTACCATATGAGCATCAAACTCTTCACCAAAATATTTTATGGCTGATGATACCGGATTAAATCCCAACTGGCCATGACCACACAGAGAACCGGCTTGCATATTACCGCCTATGTTCCTCATCAAGTCCAGATCCCCTGGCTCACTTTGCAATTTGCATATTCGTTCCAGAACTTCCAGAAGATGGCTCATACCCATCCTACAAGGAAAACATTTTCCGCATGACTCATACTGACAAAATGCTATAAGAGCTCTAGTTAAGTCCACTATACATACATCTTCATCAGCCGCAATGATGCCGCCTGATCCTAAAATCGCCCCAGCTTCTCTAAATACTTCAAAATCCAGAACTAGATCAATGTTATCAGCACCCAAAACTCCGCCGAGAGGGCCACCCGTCTGAACGAACTTAAGGGATTTATCATTTGGAATTCCACCAGCAATATCATATATGACTTGCCTTAAAGTTAATCCCATTGGCACTTCTACCATGCCCGTATATTTCAAATTACCTGATAAGCATAAGATAGCAGTACCCGTACTACGATCGTGTCCTATACCAGAGAACCATTCTCCACCTTTCGAAACGATCTCTGGGACATACGCCATTGTTTTGACGTTATTTATATTGGTAGGCTTACCAAACACACCTACTTGAGCAGGAAATGGCGGTCGATACCTAGGCATTGCGCGGCTACCTTCTATAGCCTCCATTAAAGCCGTTTCCTCACCAGATACATAAGAGTCGCCGGTAAGGGCTACTTCAAGGTGAAAACTAAAGTCCGTACCCAGAATATTGTCGCCTAGAAGACCTAACCTGTACGCTTCAGATACCGCTGCCCTAGCTCTATCAATTGGACCATCGTGGCCGTGGCGGATAAATATATAGCCATTACTTGCTCCTGTAGCATAAGCAGCAATCAATATACCTTCTACGACGGTACTTGGATCACTTTCTAAAATCCCCTTATCGTTAAAAGCTCCTGGGTCACCCTCTTCACAGTTGCAGAGTATGTACTTTACGGGAGCCCCAGACCCTGCCAAAAAACCCCATTTCGTACCAGTGGAGAAAGCGGCTCCTCCTCGTCCTCGCAAGCCTGATCCTGTAACTTCATCAAGGACTTCCTGAGGCGTCATTTCTGTCAATACTTTATTGAGCCCCTGATATCCTCCATTAGCTATATATTGATTGATATCATATGGATCAATTACACCCGCATTCCTTAGCGCTATACGTTCAGTCATAGCACGCATAGGATGATCATCCAGGTTAGGTATACCGTCAACAGGAACTTCACCAAGGTAACCAAGTGCTTTCTCTATTACAGGAGCTCCTGATACAAGGTGGCTATTTAATATCGGATCCACATCCTCTGATCTAACATTACTGTAGAAGACACGAGATCCCCCTGGCATTTGGATGTCTAACAACGGTTCGGCAAAACAGAGCCCGAGGCATCCTACCTCACTTACTAATGCATCTATGCCTCGATTTTCCAAAGACTCTTGCACGGAAGCTAAAACAGCATCACCCCCGGCTGCTTTACCACATAAAGCTGTTCCGATCCGAATCCAAGCTCTAGTCCCTGCTGTTATATTTTCCCAATGCTCAGCAGCATCTTTATGTATCTCGGAGAAATTAGTGGTAACAGTCGGTGCAGTCATTAACGTTCCATACCATGAGTTCGCCCAGATTCCATAGTTTCAATGGTACGCTCTTTGACATCCTGGGGAGATAATCCTCCAATCAGATGGTGATCAATAGAGATTACTGGTGCCTGAGCACAAGCTCCAAGACAAGTGTTATATCGCACAGTAACTTTTCCGTCAGGTGTATCACCTTCATCAGTCATATCGACTGCATCTAGCACAGCTTCTATCAATCCCATAGCCCCTTTTATGTGACACGATGGGCCCCAACATACTTCGATCTGGTGATCACACGGAGGTTCAAAACGAAAATTAGGGTAAAAAGACGCGACAGCCCACACATCGTTAACGGTGGCACTCATCAAGTCAGATACTTGTTCGATTGCTTCTTTGGGTATATACCCCAGTTCATCTTCCACTGCTAACAGAGAAGACAATATGGTAACGGTAGGTTGCGTCTGGTTATGGACAGCACTTGATATACGTTCTTTTAGCCCATCAATCACAGGGGCACTAACTCACTCAAAAGAAGATATTTACTTCGTGAATTTTGTAACAATCTCAAGCTTAATCTTAGCATAGGGTCATACGAGCGTTCAACAAATTTGTGTTACTTCCCCCTACTTATAACGTTAGCAGGACTTGGTTTTATATTCTTGTCATGAATCCGATTCATCACTACTCAATATACGTGACATAGCAGATTCAAATATTTCGTACGGATGTGCCCCAGTAAACAAGAGATTACCGACCAAAAAGGTGGGGATACCCCTGATGCCTGCATTCAAAGCTTGTTGATATTGCTCTGTTACAGTACTGGTCAATTTATTATTTTCCAAGTGCTTAATCAACTCAGTCGAATCCAAGTCTACCGATTCCGCTACTGAAGCGATTACTTCTAGGTCTCCCAGATCTTTTCTATTCGTCCAATATGCTTCGTAGGCGGCATGGTGAAATTCAAGAAATTTACCATGCTGCTGGGCGAATTCAGTAGCCTCAAGAGCATACATGGTATTTGGGGTTACTCTCGGCGGTTTCATAATAAGATTAGCGTCTTTTGCCTGACCACGAATCGGATCACTTAATTCATCTTCTGTTTCACCGGGTCGGGATTCTCGAATTATCCCTTCCTTCGGAGTATCAGGGCGTAGAAAATATGCTCGCCCCTCTATTTTGACGTTATAGTCCTGGGATAATCTGTCGACTCTTTCCAGTCCGACATAACACCAGGGTCAAATGTAGTCGTACCAGACAAGCACCCTGACCGGTTCATTAAGAATAATTCCAGAGGTATTAGAATCAGACATAACTTCTCCAATAATCCGCGGGTCGTTTAGGAAACTGTGTATATCGATGCAACTAGGCTAGAATACTTTGCCGCCCAATAACAAAGGGCGTATATCCACCAACGATTGAACTACGGGACAATCATCTACATCCCCACTATATCCTTCACGATCCAATAATATAGCGTGCATCCCAACACTCTTAGCCCCTAGAACATCAGATTTATGCTGATCTCCAACATGAATAGCTTCATTAGCAGACACTTTTGCAGAATCGAGAGCGGCCTTGAATATTGCAGGGTTAGGTTTTTCCACACCTACATCGGCAGATGTAATGCAGATATCAATCAAAGATGACAATCCGAGCTTTTCAGTCAAATCCGACATATCTCGCCTAAGATTAGATATTAAGCCAAGCTTAAAACCGTCTGAACGCAAGTCAGACAAAGCCCCAATCGTATCGTCAAACGGGGTGAAATCCTTGGGTATTGAACTCGCCATCTTCCAGATCTTGGTTGCTAGATCCAACGAAACAGACAATCCGGCATTTTCGAGTATCATTTGCTCGTAGACGCCAAAGAATTCCAATCGTTCCTCATCTGAGCGAAGTGCGAGAGGCTTTCGAGCATTTTCACTGTTGAAATAGACATCCGCTATAGCGTAGCCTCTACGTATTCCCGCTTCAGAAACTCCTAGACCGAATTCACTACAGGCAGCCTCTTGAATTTGGTCGAGGGGTGGCCAAAACTTGACTAAAGTATTATAAAAATCAAAAAATACTGTATTTATCATGCAACTTAAGTAATTGAGACTGATCTAAAGATATTTCGCTATAAAATCGATAAGATGTTCAAAGCGTTGAAATTCTAGCATACCCTACACTGGTTGGGAATGATCCCGCTTCAAATTAATATTCGCATTACAGAGTAAAAGAGGTTTAAATATGAGTTATGTAAACTCCAAGTCGATCAGGTTGTTTGAAACTTTTAGGATCGTATTTTATACCCCAATATATGTTTCCTTAAGTGGGGGGTTCTGGAACAAGCAAGGATTGGACATTTCTTTCTCAAC
>JAPNTN010000203.1:0-3640 GCA_027249445.1 Dehalococcoidia bacterium
CCCATACAATATTTAGTATTTATAAGAAAATTTTGAGAAAGTTTTAAAAAAGGTGCCAAAGTGAAGTGCCCGTATTGTACTTCTACAGAATCAAAAGTAACGAATTCTCGAGAGGCGGAAAGTGGAACTCGGAGAAGGCGGGAATGCCAGTCATGTCGTCAGCGGTTTACCACTTATGAAAGAATTCAGGTGGCAGGGTTGGTAGTTTTAAAGGAAGACGATCGACGGGAAGAGTTCAACAAAGAAAAACTTATAGAGGGTATAAGGAAGGCGTGTACTAAACGCCCGATATCTCCGAAGGTTATAGAAAACCTTGTCGAGGAGATTGAGACAGAATTATACGGCAGTGGCCAATGGGAGGTTTCTTCTGAAAATATTGGTGAAATAGTCATGGAAAGGTTAAGAAAGCTGGATCGTGTCGCGTATATCAGGTACGCCAGTGTTTATCGAGACTTTACAGACATTGAGAGCTTTGAACGGGTGGTGAAGGATTTGCGGGAGGATGAAACACGGCTCTCCTTGCCGCGACTAGGCATTAAGAGCGCACAGCGGAATGTGAGTGCGGATTCTAAAAAGCCTAATAAATATGGAAATAAAACGCCCATGATAAGAGGACAAGTGAACTTATCTGCTTAGGAAAGTAGAGAGTTCAGAGGAGATATTAAACTGATGAGTAGTAGTGTCCAATACTCGGCTCTCGCACGGCTATTGAGTCATAATAATAGAGCGCATGACTTGGAAGAGATCATGAAGCAAAGTCTGGTCCCAACCGAGTATCCGTATCAAATGAACCAGGAATATGAGGAGTTGCCTATAAATCCCTTTGCTGAGCTTCAGGATGAGTTTGAAAAAGAAGTTCGAGCCAGTTTAGTTACATGTTGGTTGGCTATTCCTGAAACGGATGAAGATTAAAAAATAAAAAATATCTATGCAAGTGAATCTAGTGACATCAGGTTAGGGAAAATAATCGTGGAACATGATAAAACTTGGATTAAATAATTTAAGTTTTACAGGATATTGATTAGTCACTGATAGTCGGAATCGTAAACAGATCAAAGCTGCAAGATATAAGCAAGGTGTTATTTTGGAAAGACAAATAAAATACATAGTGCAAGTACAATGCGAACCCCTGCCTATTGGCTTAGAGGATACTATACTTAAGTTTCTGAGTGATTATTTTAATGTGACAGAATGTTCTGTAGATAATCAAGGTATGACACTGGCACTCAAATCAAATCACCCGATAGCTTATGGAGCAATCAAAGATTTGGCGGATTTAATAGTAGAAGTTTTGAACATGAATGGCATCGAGTTCAGACAAGGTGTTATTAACAGGGTTGAACACGGTTACGCGCGATTTGTGTATAAGGTTATTAATTCAGAAATGATTGCCAATTATGTACTAGGATTATGTAGAGCTTGGAGTTCTATGGCAGGCAATGCTGTAAAAGACCTAATAGCGAACATGTTTGGTGGTACTCGTCTGGTTCCTGAAATGTATTTCCATGGCGACGTCTTGCTAGATGCTATGTTGTCAGCTAGGGTAAAACAGCTTTCGGCAGATGGGTTAATGGACTGAAGTAAATATTGTCCTAAAAGTTGATATCGAGTGATTGAATTAGTTGAGGGGGGTTGTTGAAGTGACAATTACTAGAAAAGATTTAGAATTCTCTACACCGGAAATAAGAAGTAAAATTAGAAACGCTCTCAAAGAATCGGGTATGGCCGATCAAGTGAATGAGAGGTCTAATGAACTGACTGAAAATTCCAAAGTAGTTCTGCAGAGGAGATATCTTTCAAAAGATAGAGAAGGCAATGTCCTCGAAGATCCCGATGGGATGTTTCGCAGGGTAGCGTCCAACTTATCGCAGGCTGATCTTAACTACGGTGCTACAGAACCCCAAAGGCTCTCTACTGAAGATGAATTCTATGATGTTATGACACGTCTTGAATTCCTGCCGAACTCGCCAACTTTGATGAATGCAGGCCGTGAATTACAACAGTTATCTGCCTGTTTTGTCCTACCAGTTGACGATTCTTTGAGCTCAATTTTCTCTCGTGTTAAAGAGACAGCTCTGATTCATAAAAGCGGTGGAGGAACAGGATTCGCTTTTTCTCGGCTCAGGCCAGAGGGTGATGTAGTTGGATCTACTGGAGGAGTTGCCTCAGGGCCAGTGAGTTTTATAAATGCTTTTGATGCTGCTACAGATGTTGTGAAACAAGGCGGAACACGTCGTGGAGCTAACATGGGCATATTGAATGTGACCCACCCAGATATATTGAAATTCATTACGGCCAAGGAAGATGGTACTAAGTTAACTAACTTTAATATCTCGGTGGCTGTAACTGAAGACTTTATGGAGAAAGTTAAGAATAATGAGATGTTTGATCTCATAAATCCTCGAGGTGGGGAGATTGCTGGTCAACTGAATGCTCGCGAAGTGTTCGAGCAGATGGTCCAGTTGGCGTGGAAAACTGGAGACCCAGGCATTGTATTCCTAGACAGGATCAATCGAGATAACCCCAATCCTCAACTGGGTGAGATCGAATCTACTAATCCTTGCGGAGAGCAACCGCTGCTTCCGTACGAGTCTTGCAACTTGGGATCTATTAATTTAGCTCGGATGGTAACGTTTACTGACAACGATGTAGTAATGGATTGGGATAGACTCGCAAGAGTAACTCACACAGCAGTACACTTGCTGGATAATGTCATAGACATGAATCAGTATCCCATATCGGAGATAGCTGATATGAGCCGGACTACACGGCGTATAGGTGTCGGCGTCATGGGATGGTCAGATCTCTTAGTTGAGATGGGGATCAGATACGATTCTCAAGAGGCATTAGACCTCGCAGAACAAGTGATGAAGTACATACAAGAAGAAAGTTACAAAGCTTCTGGTAATCTAGTCGATTCAAGGGGAACATTCCCTGCATGGGATGGTAGTGCATACAATAATAGTTCGACTTATCGGAAGATGAGGAACTCCGCACCTGTCACTATAGCGCCTACGGGAACAATCAGCATCATCGCGGGGGCTTCCAGTGGGATTGAGCCTTTGTTCGCCTTGTCATACGTGCGTAATGTCATGGATAGGACGAAACTAGTAGAAGGTAATCCGTATTTTGAAGCGATAGCGAAATCTGAAGGTTTTTATTCCGATACACTAATGCAACAGCTAGCGGAATCAGGGAGTCTGGAACATCTAGAGGTCCCTGAGTGGGTTAAAGAACTATTTAGAGTATCTCATGACATAAATCCAGAATGGCATGTTCGCATGCAGGCAGCATTTCAAAAACATACAGATAATTCTGTCTCAAAGACAATTAATTTTCCCCATGATGCAACTATTGATGATGTTCGCCAGGCGTATATGTTAGCTTATGAAACAAATTGTAAGGGTATAACAGTATATAGAGATGGTAGTAAATCTGAGCAAGTACTGAGCACCGGTGATACTTCTAAGCATTCTGCAGATGGTAAAGAAGGCGTGGACTTATCAGAAATACCGTACTACAGGGTACCTAGAGAGCGTCCCAGAGAGATAAGGGGCGTCACCGAGCGTGTGCGTACCGGTCATGGCAATATGTATATAACGATTAATTTCGATGAAGAACAGCTGCCGTTCGAAGTGTT
>JAPNTN010000204.1:0-3457 GCA_027249445.1 Dehalococcoidia bacterium
GCGCTAACTCTATGAGGAGATTTCAAAGTGAAATTGAGATTGGTTATTCCTCCCATAGATTGAGACACGAGGGCCGTCTTCTCAATTTCAAGGTAATCCAGTAAAGACTCAAGGTCGTCCGAAAATGCTTTAGTGCCGGGGCCATTAGTAACATCACTGGTAAGCCCCCACCCCCGGTGATCAAAAGTGATACATTTATAATCACGCGAGAAATCTGCCAATTGCTGCCACCAGCTAAAATGATTTCCTCCACGACCATGAGAAAATACTATCGGCTGGCCACTGCCGTGTATCTCATAATACATTTCAATCCCATTAATCGGTGCTATAGGCATATCTGCCCTCCATTAACCTTCTAATCGACTAATTATAATAATGGTATGTCACGCATCTCTTCGAAACGTGCGGACCTTATGGAATGTCTGGTTAGACCATATTTCTCTGAACGAGTAATGCCTATCTTGCGTGACAGTGCATACCGATAAGACGTACCGCTCACACAACTGTATGCTATCAAAACGCCGAAAAACGCGATAGCTAGCACACCCGATGTAATATAAATAAAGCCATTCATAGGCTGCCTATACCGGCCAAACTTCTTTCGTATATGCCATATTCCAAAACATGTACTCATATCTGCTACTAGTCATGAATGCATATCGCATAGCCTCTAACTCTGATTCGGTAGCTCCTTCTGCAGCTCGATCTACAAAGCTTCGCCACGCTGCAACACTGTTTTCCAGAAACCCTTCAACATAAAAGGAAGTCCATTTACTATATAGAGGATGCTCTGACGGGCCCACTCGTTCCCGCATCAAATGGTACGTCCATGGGCATGGTAGCAACGCAGCCGCCGAAGGACCTAACCCATGCATAGAAGCCGTAGTCATCATATGATTAACATAAGCTGTATTGGTAGGGGATCTACCAGATGAATTTATCTCCTCAATGCTCAAACCCACAGATTCAAGTAATTCTTGGTGTAACGGCCTTTCTACTGGGGTCATGACTCTGTGGGAAACCTCTTCCAATATCTGGGCGTTAGGAGACTTGGCTAATATCAGAGCTACGCTTCTAGCAAAACCTTCCAGATATAAATAATCCTGGGCCAAATAATATTTAAATGTATCCAATGGTAGTGTGCCAGCCTTGATTTCTTTCAGGAATGGGTGAGCATATATAGCATCCCACAACGGTTCCGCTTCGGTCTGAAGCTCTTCACTGAATCTCATTTTCAATCTTTACACCCGACCTACGTTAATCATTTTTAAGCGAAATAACATTACGTTCGAGGGCTAGGAATAGTAACAGTCGCTTTACCAGTAGAAGTTTTATTTCCATCCTGGTTTTCCAACCACACATTGACGGACAGTGTGGTACGACCATCAACATTCTTGCGGTCTTCGACTATGCCATTAGCAGTCACCGTATCACCTGCATAAACTGGTTTCAGGAAAGTGACCGATAAATCACCTCCTTGGCGGAAGTCTATACCGAACTCTCTGCACAGCAATTCATGGATATAGGAATAGGACATTTGTCCCGAGGCAATCGGGCGTTCCAGCCCCATTGCCTTGGCTTTCTCGGGATCTGTGTGAATGTTCGTTGGCTCCTCGGTTTCTTCTCCCTCTGTAATTAATACTCTACCGACTTTTTCAAAACGATCCATACGATCTTGATCTAAGGTCTTACTAACAGGATTTAACTGGTACCCAACTTCCCTATTATTAGCATCGGAACTCATATTACTACTTAACGCCTCCCATCAAAAAGCTATGTTCACTTCGCACTATTTCTCGACCATCTTCATCCACAGCAAAAGTCTCAACTACTAGCCAATTCCTGCCGCGACGTTCATATTTGTCTTTGACCCAACCTGTTACCTGTATCCGTTTGCCCACGGGTGGCGGAGCATAATATTCGTCTTTATGTTTAGCACTAATCACGGGTAATGTCCCAACATGCTTTCGCTTAATCACTTCTATGTACTCTTTGGCCGCTATGTGTGGGTAAAATGACTCTTTATAACCCACTACCTCTTGATATTCTTCCAGGAGCTCTGGTGTAACGATATATTCTAAATGAGCCAATTGCTCACCCACGACTAAACTATCGTATATATTGGCATTACTTTCCTGAGTAGACATAACTCACCTTATCAACTTTCTAGTGTTTATTCTTGAAGTCCATTAAATTGCACAAGATCTCTTTTAGACTCGTCTATCAACCCCAAATCTTGATAGATAATACTCCTCTCATAGTAGTAAGAAGCATATTCAGGGTTCGTGCCTATTGCCTCACCATATGCTTCAACAGCTTCCTCTAATCTACCGAGTTTAACCAAAACTTTGCCCTTCTCTTGCCAGATTCGATCATCATTACGATCCAGAGCCTGAGCCTTATCCAAATCCCTAAGAGCATCGTTTTCCTGACCTATATTTGACCTCGATATCGCCCTGTTCATATACAGTTTTGACGTATTAAGCCCGTTGGCTTCGGATATATCAAAATCTTGAATGGCGCCAAGAAAGTCCCTGAGATTATGCTTAGCTATACCACGGTTGTAGAAAGCATTACTGAAATCAGCCACTATATTTATCGCCTCATTGTACTCGTTTACTGCTTCCTGATAATCACCTAGATCGCTGTGAAGATTTCCTAATGCGTAACGGTAATCCGGCTCCTGAGGACGCAACTGAATAGCTCTCTGATAATAACTTAGGGCTGACTCCCGATCACCCAGATCTCTATAGGCAATACCCAGGTTATATAGTGCGTTCGGCATATTAGGATCAATGGATAGTGCGGATTCGAAATCTGCTATAGCTTGGGCATAATGACTCAGCGATGCATGTGCAACTCCCCTAGCGTAATAGAAGTCAGGGTCCCCCGGTAATAGATCAATAGCATGATTATACTGAAGTATGGCTTTCTGGAAATCACCTGATTGTCTCAGGACGACACCCTTAGCATAGTATGCAGCCGCGTAATCAGGATCAATACTAATTGATCGATCATAATCCAATAAAGCCTGATCAGAATTGCCAGTGTTTCTATAGGCTAAGCCCCTATAGTAATATCCAGTCGCACAATCTGGATTGACCCGTAAAGCATCATTGAATGCCGATATAGCTAAGTCTAGCATCCCACCTTGCATTAGTGCTTGTCCCCTAGCTATCAATTCGTACTCTTCGGGATATTCCGCCATAAATGTCACACGCCCATGAGTAATAGTTAAACCTAAAATAGTATAACTCACACAGTGAGTCAACAAACTAACCTACGTTAGGCTTCATATAAATCATAGTGTGACTGTGACATACCCAAGTGAGAATAAACTTGCTTGGCTGACAGATTATCCCTGTCCACGTACAACCTCAGGCCGCACACATTCCCCTCACGACCAGCCATATCCACGATCTTCTTGTACATTGCGCTATAAACACCCATACGTCGA
>JAPNTN010000205.1:0-7940 GCA_027249445.1 Dehalococcoidia bacterium
CCAAGGTGGATGGGGTTTTGCCCATCTCCTGCCTGTGGCTCTCCGGCGCCATTATCTGAAATAACGCAAACTACAGAATCCTCATCTTCCAATTCTTGGTTAATGGAAAAACCTGAAGCGCCTGCCGAGCTATCTCTTATAGACTTAAATGATCAGAAGCGTCTTCACTTATTTTCTTCAGAATTAAACAGGGTGCTGGGAGGCGGAATAGTTAACGGATCACTAAATTTAATATCAGGAGAACCTGGTATTGGCAAATCCACGTTACTGCTACATATATGCGAATCACTCTCGTCTGAGGACAAACGTGTAGTCTATATAACAGGAGAAGAATCTCCGCATCAGATAAAAATACGATCTGATCGAATAGGATTTTCTGGACAAAATACCTTTTTATTGTCTGAAACCAATATTGATTTCGCGATAAACAGAATAGACGAAATTCGTCCGTCTTTGGCAATTGTAGATTCAATACAAACGATGTACACCGATCAAGTTCCATCAGGACCTGGTAGCACAACGCAAGTTAGAGAATGTAGTCTCCGTCTCATGCGCTGGGCAAAAGGACGAAATATACCGGTTCTAATGGTAGGACACGTGACCAAAGACGGAAACGTGGCTGGCCCGCGAATACTAGAGCATATGGTTGACACAGTTCTCCACCTAGAGGGTCAATCCGTTAGCCCGTATCGAATACTCAGAAGCAGCAAAAACCGCTTTGGGTCTGCAACAGAAATCGCTGTATATGATATGACAGAATATGGGCTAGAAGAAGTTCAGGATCCATCTCAGGCAATGTTATCTCAGATTCACAATCAATCAATAGGAACAGCGCTAACCGTTATTATGGAAGGAACCACTCCGTTACTAATAGAAGTTCAGGCTCTCACTTCCCCATCTTATGCTCCAGTACCGAGGCGAGTAGCTAATGGTGTTGACCATAATCGTTTACTAATGTTGACAGCTGTTGCAAGCAAACGAGCAGGTTTAACCCTGCATAATCAAGACGTGATAGTTAATATCACAGGAGGGTTCAAAATATCTGAACCCGCAGCAGACATAGCTATCGTTATGGCGATCGCTTCAAGTCTATATAACCAACCGCTCGGAGCAGATGTTGCTTTTGTCGGTGAAGTTGGTCTTAGCGGAGAACTACGGCAAATACATCAAGTCGACCGGCGAATATCAGAAGTTGCTCGATTAGGTTTGTCGCAATGCATATTGCCGGAACTACTATCTGAAAAAGGGAACCCTAAATTAAATAGTAATCTATTTTACTGCCGGACAGTGAATCAGGTAATAGATAAAACCAATATAAATAGATAGAATTCATCTTCGTTTCTGATCATCACGTGACAGCAATCCTATGTTGACTTTTGCACCTGCTAGTTGTTAAATGCATTCAAAATATACTGTGGTTTGGAGGTAGTGGGTAATGGCAAGACGCCTACTAAAGGAACTAGAACGGTCCTATGGTTTTGATGAAGTAGCCATAGTACCAGGTGATATTACCATTAACCCGGAAATGGCCTCTACTAAGATGAATATCGGTAACTTCGCATTTGAAGCTCCAATATTAGCCTCAGCCATGGATGGAGCAGTCTCTCCAAAATTCGCCGGATTAATGCATGAAATGGGCGGGCTAGGCGTACTCAACGCTGAAGGCCTATACACTAGATACGAAGATCCCTATTCAGTGCTAGAAGAGATCACATCCATGCCCCAGGCAGAAGTCACAAAATATCTCCAACAAGTATACACTCAGCCGATTCAGGACCACTTAATCGGAGAAAGAGTACAGGAAGTTAAGTCTAGCGGCGCAGTTTGCGCCGTTTCTTTTACCCCTCAGAATACAAAAAGGATGAGCCCTATGGCAGTAGAAGCTGGGGCTGATATTATATTTGTACAGTCTACTGTAACAACAGCTAGGCACATGTCCAGAAGCTACAAAGGCTTAATCTTTTCAGACCTTATAGAGTCACTGAAAGTACCTATAGTGGTCGGCAACTGCGTAAGCTACAACGTAGCCCAAGAGCTAATGGAAACCGGTATAGACGGCATCTTAGTTGGCGTAGGACCGGGAGCCGCATGCACGACTCGAGAGGTAACGGGGGTAGGAGTACCTCAGGTGACTGCTACACTGGAATGCGCAGCAGCGCGAGAAGATTATTACCAGCGTACTGGTAAATATGTAACAGTAATAACAGATGGAGGATTTAGGACTGGAGGAGATGTCTGCAAAGCTTTAGCCAGCGGAGCTGATGGAGTTATGCTAGGGACTCCTTTCGCACAAACTGAAGAAGCTCCTGGCAGAGGCTATAACTGGGGTATGGCCAACCCAAATCCTGAACTCCCTAGAGGAACCCGGATCAAAGTAGGCACCAAAGCCTCCGTTCGACAAATTATGTATGGGCCCACTTCGGTAACTGATGGGACACAGAATTTCGTAGGAGCTTTGAAAGTCGCTATGGGGATGTGCGGGGCTTACACAATCCGAGATTTTCACAAGTCCGAGATGATAGTCGCTCCTGCTATTAAGACAGAGGGTAAATACTTCCAACTATCAGATTAACGATATCTCTCTTGTAACAGTACTAGACTTTTAATAAAAATATGTTTAATTTAGTAGTGACACATCGTGATTTAAACTAGGAGTACACATCATGGTCTCACCAAATGGATTTATCCAGATCTTAGACCCATGCCCGGAAGAAATACCTGAACAGAAACCTCTTAGCTCTGAATTACCAAGCCTAAAAGGTAAAACTATTGGTCTACTAGAGAACCGCAAATTTCACGCCGATAATTTCCTAAAAGAATTACAAACAGTACTTGAAGATGATTACGGCGCTGAAAAAGTGATCTACGCGACTAAATTCACCTTCAGTCGTCCATGTGCAGAAGAAACCATCGACTCTTTGATTGAAGATTGCGATGCCATAGTGCATGGTGTTGCTGATTGAGGGTCCTGCACAGCGTGGGGTCTCCACGACACAGTTTTAACAGAATCCCAAGGCATTCCATCCGTAAGCGTTATAACTAGCTCCTTCATCAAAGCCGCCCATACCAGAGCTAATGCTCTAGGAATGCCGGATACGAGGATAGTAGTATTACCTAGCCCACTACCCTCGCGCAGCGTGTCTGAAGTCCAGCAGTTAGCACATGACTACGCAGACGAGATAGTTGGGTTACTCACACTACAGTAATCCTCATAACTAAAAAACTACCCACCAGAAAGATAGAAGATTACAATGGCTGACACAAAAGGACTGGGATCACGAAAAATAGAAATTCCTAATCAATCTGCAGCAGTGCAAGATTATTACGAAGAACAAGGTTGGACAGACGGACTACCAGTAGTACCGGCAACAGAAGACTCAGTCAGAGAAATGCTTGGGACTTTCGGGGAAGACCCCTCAGTATCTCTTGGCATTATCCAACCTAGAAATACCAATGCTACGCTAGAGAAAATTGCTATAAACGCTGTAATGGCAGGTTGTAGGCCAGAACATTTTCCCGTACTTGTAGCTGCAGTCAAAGCAATAATGCAACCTGAATTCAACCTCGCAGGCTGCCAGGCCACAACGGGGGGCGCTGCACCAGTTGTGATAGTCAATGGGCCAATTGCCGAGCAGCTTGGGATTAACGGTGACGCGGGCTGTTTTGGACCCGGCCATAGAGCTAATGCCACCATCGGCAGAGCGTTAAGGCTAGTTATCAGAAACGTGGCCGGACTTATTCCAGGTGAAATGGACAAGGCAACACTTGCTCTCCCAGGTCGATACTCTTTTTGCTTTTCAGAAAACGAGGCAAGAAGTCCCTGGGAACCACGTCATGTAGAACTAGGACTTCCTGCAACAGGAAACATGGTAACAATAACCGCTATTAGAGCCGTTTACCCAATAATGGAAACGACTGTGTCAAAAGGCAAATCAGTACTAAACACTCTAGTTGAAGCCACAAAAGGTGCTGGATTTGCGAATTATTATCAGATCGGCACAGGCGCACAAATGACACTCATAGTATGCCCCGAGCACGCTGAAGAAATGCACGCAGACGGATTATCAAAAAATGACGTCAGACAGTTCATTTTCCAGAACGCTAGAATGAGCATACGGAATCTAACTGGGTTAGCACATTATGGGAACCGTAATTGGCCTTCTTGGATAAACGAGGAGAATCCCGACACTCTGGTCCCGATGGTGTCATCGCCCGAAGATGTAGAAGTGTTTGTGGCTGGGGGAGATGGCAGGCATTCCGCTTGGTTAGCAGGCTGGGGAGTCACTAGAGTGGTAACCGAAGAAATTACCAACCACTTATAGTCAACATATCGCCACTTATCCAAAATGCTGTAAATCCGACTATATATCACAGGAAATATATTCTCTACTCCGGGTATATTAAACCGAAAGGTTTATGACTGGGAGCATAGAACATGACACAAACTAGTCCGATTAAACAGTTGCAAACAAGGTCAGTTGACCAATCATGCCAGCACATCTGGATAATCCAGCCAGCGACCGGCCCCCTCAGTGAGGGCGTGTGTGAATCTTGTGGAGAATCCAAAGAATTTCAAAATTACATTGAAGCCTCTACGTGGAGAGATGACAAGATAGCAATGGGAGAAGAACCTGACGAAGCCCCCCGAGATTATTAGAACTACAAGAAATAGTAGATTTGTATGCTCCAAACTCACTAGCTTACTACTTTTTTACACTAACCTTACTCGTAATTACCACTATTCCAACACAACAAATTAACACATCCGCACGGAACATTTATTGGTAATCATAAAACTTGCTATTGCTAATCTCCTGTAATATCCTCTAATTGGCTGGTTGTTAGGCGGTGAGAGGAGAGGGAGTGGCCATGTTTACCCATCTACATACACACACAGAATATAGCATGCTCGACGGGATCAGCCGCATCCCTGAGCTAGTTCAGCAAACAAAAGAACTTGGGATGTCCAGTCTAGCCATTACTGACCATGGGTCTTTATATGGAGCAGTAGACTTCTATTCTGAATGCAAAGAGCAGAACATAAAACCTATTATAGGTTGCGAAATGTATGTGGCGCATAATAATCGTTTTGATAAAAGCCCATCAGAGCGAAGCCCATTTCACATGGTCCTACTCGCTAAAAATAACACCGGATATCAGAATCTAATCAGGCTCGTAACAAAATCCCATGTTGAAGGCTTTCACTATCGACCTAGAATTGATAAGGATTTGCTCTACGAACATAGAGAAGGCCTAATATGTTTATCGGGATGCCCTTCAGCCGAAATTCCAAAGTTAATAACAGAATCATCAATAGAAAATGCCATAAAAGCTGCCTCTTGGTATAAAGATGCTTTTGGAGAAAATTACTTCCTCGAAATACAACGTCATGCCGATGTCCCGATGCTACCAGACATCAACACTGGGCTCTTGGAAATAAAAAAATCCCTTGATATACCATTAGTGGTAACAAATGATGCGCATTATGTCCACCAACATGATGCCCCGTTCCAAGACGTGTACATATGCATCCAAACGAGCACAACTATACACGACGAGAAACGTCTACGCATGGAAGACCCTTCGTATTACATTAAGTCACCCGAGGAAATGAATCTCCTATTCTCAGACATTCCTGAAGGGCTAGAAAACACGCAATTGATAGCAGATATGTGTAGCGTAGAACTCGGCTTTGGTCAAACTCATTTACCCAAATATAACACTCCTAACAATGTACCAGCAGACGCATATTTGTCAGAACTCTGCTGGAATGGGTTTAAATCCCGATACCCGCATCCTACTGCGGAAACTAAAGCTCGTCTCGAATATGAACTAGAAGTAATAAAGTCGACTCAATTCGAAAATTATTTTCTAGTAGTATGGGACATCATAGATTTTGTAAGGAAAAATAACATTTTGTTTGGCGTTCGTGGTAGCGCAGCTGCCAGTGTAGCGCTGTACTGCCTGGGTATCACAGATATTGATCCGATGGAGTATCGCCTTGTTTTCGAGCGCTTCCTGAATTATGAGCGCAAGGAAATGCCCGATATAGACATGGATTTTCAAGATGATCGCCGAGATGAAGTCCTGCATTACGTAATCGATAAATACGGGAGCGATAAAGTAGCCCAGATAATAACTTTCGGCACGATGGGAGCTAAAGCCGCATTAAGGGACGTGGGTCGTGGCCTTGGAATGACATACGGAGACGTTGACAGAATTGCAAAAATGGTTCCACTCAAATCTCGCACTATCAGCGATGCCATGATAGCCAATCCCGAACTGCAATCAGAATACGATTCTGACGGATCAATACGAACCCTAGTTGATAATGCGAAGGGGCTAGAAGGAATTGTCCATCACGTAAGTACACATGCAGCCGCAGTAGTAATTGCCGACGAACCTCTTACCGACACACTCCCTCTCCAGAGACCAGCTAGAGGTGACGAAAACAGCCCTGTGATGATGACTCAATATTCTATGGATCCTGTGGCAAAGCTAGGCTTGCTAAAGATGGACTTCCTAGGACTGACTAGTTTGTCCGCTTTAGATCGAACAGTCAAAATGATAAAAAGATATCAGAATATCGAAATAGATATTAATCAGATACCATTAGATGACAAATCAACATTCGACCTTCTGTCATCCGGTAAAACCACAGAGTGCTTCCAATTAGAAAGCGCGGGTATGCAAAGATATATATCAGAGCTTAAACCCACCAACCTAGGTGACATCGCAGCTATGATAGCTCTTTATAGGCCTGGACCAATGGAGCACATAGACACTTTTATCAGTGGCAAGCATGGACAAACCCCTATTTCTTATCCTCATGAAAGTCTAAAAGACCTATTGGACGAAACCTACGGCGTAATAGTCTATCAAGATCAAGTTCTATTAATATTGCAGAATTTTGCCGGCTATTCCTTAGGTGAAGCCGACATTGTTAGAAAAGCTATGGGGAAAAAAATCGCATCGCTCATGGCTGAGGAAAAACAACGTTTTGTAGCAGGAGCCATCGGAAAAGGATTCGATTCAACTATTGCCGAACAGATATTCAGCCTTATCGAGCCGTTTGCAGGTTATGCCTTCAACAAAGCCCACAGCGTCAGTTACGCCTTAATATCGTACTGGACGGCTTATTTCAAAACACACTATCCAGTCGAATACATGGCTTCTGTATTGAATTCTAGATTGGATAACCCAGATAAAATACTCAGCGCTATCAACGAAGCCATAAAACTGGACATACCCATACTTCTGCCTGACGTCAATCGGTCAGAAGAATTTTTCTGTATCGATGAAATCCCAGGTGCAAATAGATCAATACGATTCGGGCTAGCCGCAATAAAAACTCTAGGTGAAGGTGCCATTAGACCGATTGTTAGCGAGCGTAAGGAAAATGGTCCATACTTATCCCTCGAGGATTTCTGTAGAAGAGCTGACCTCGGCAGTCTGAATAAACGTACTTTACAAAGCCTCATTAAAGCAGGGTCTTTGGATTCTTTTGGAGACCGAGGAGCTATATTAGAAAGCGCTGACCAAATTATATCTACCGCTCAAATGCATGAAACGATGCGCACCACCGGACAAACTAACATGTTCGACAACATGAACGGGGACAATGCGTCTAATCACAACCTAATAAACATAGTTGTTGGTTCTGAGACAACGAATAAAAAAGAGAAAGCTGACTGGGAACGGGAATTTTTGGGGTCAAGCATTTCGTACAATCCCGTAGTAGATCTTATTAAAATCAACGAGACAAATATACACACCTATAGTGCTACACTATCGGATAAAACGAATGACACCCAAGTAACAATAGTCGGCCACATCACAGAAATCAGTGAAAGATACACCAGAGATCAAAAAAAGTTTCTTGTTGTATCATTAGACCTCGTTGATGGAAGCATAGAAGTTCTGGTTTGGCCGGACGTACT
>JAPNTN010000206.1:0-20612 GCA_027249445.1 Dehalococcoidia bacterium
GCGTTATTTCTCTGTATTTGCTCCATCAGATCATGCAAATGTCCCATCCGGACCATTCTTGGTTCTCCTGACATTTCTGGTGGCCTGATGTTTGTTGTAAATATTTTTACAGAGGCAAATCCGTCCTCTATATGTTCATGCAATGATTCTAGTATTGGATCCGGAATATCTCCTAGCAACATTAGGTGATGAGCATAATCTGCATAGGATTTCCCCTTCCATACATCGGTCCTTTCAGATATCGCTGCCGGTATGTCTATTCCAGGGTATTGAATTGCAAAATCCATTAAGGTAGTCGTCCCACCAAATAAGGCAGCTCTACTGACTTCGGGCGGAGGAGCCGTAGTTAAATTACCTGGACCCATAATCGGAGCGGCTATGTGTGCATGAGGCTCTATCCCTCCTGGCACAACAACTTTGCCCGTCGCGTCGATTATCCTAGCCGTTTCATCGGACATAGTTCCATTAGCAGCTACAGCCGCTATTTTCTCTCCTTGAACAGCTATATCCCAATCACCAACTCCCCATGGTGTGACAACTTGCCCATTACGGATAATAAAATCCAACACTGTTAGCCTCCTAAATCCATACACATGCAGCTTTATTTATGTGAGTGATGACTAATCACCTTGTGCTGGAGAGGTCTGAGATTCTCCAGCTCCCGCATTGTCTGGTAGAAAATCTTCCCAGTCAGGAACTTGCTCTTTGTGGGTAGTAGGTAAAAGGATTATTGAAAGTACACCAATGGCACTAAGAACTAATGACAAAACCATTGTAGCTGTGAACGTTCCCGTAACGTCTCTAAGAATACCGCCCAAAACTGCCCCAGTAGCCATTCCCAGCCCAGCACCCATCATTTGCCATCCGTAAGTAGTCCCAACCGGCGCTCTACCATAATATTGGCGATTGATTATAGGGAATGCACTCATCTCCCCTCCGAATCCAATCCCGAACAGGACAGCAAAGGCATAAAACATCCATACTTCAGTAGCGAAAAACAATATAAAGATAGGAAGAACTTGTAAGAAGAAACAGGTAGCCATCACCCATTTACTTCCTATGCTGTCGGCTGCTATTGGAACCCCGAAACGAGTAATCGTACTTGTGACAGACAAAGTCACAAATGCTCCGCCTGCCGCTCCGAGGCTTAGGCCTCTATCTACAGCCATTGCGACTAAATAAACTAGGATAATGGCATGCCCGGCACAACCCCAATAGTGAATTCCTATAAGGTTCCAAAAAGCCGGTGTCCTCCATGCCCTATGAAGGAAGGTTTTTGTCCGAACCTTGGCTGCTTCACCTTTTTGAGATTTTTGAATCGGTTCGCTCTCATCTGCTCCGAAAGGCCGTAGCCCAATGTCCGCCGGTTCATTATAAAAGACAAAAACCAAGGATAATAATATTAACCCGCCACCTACTCCAGGTAATATGAATGCCCATGAAAGACCCAATTGATTCAGTATGAGCAACATTATCGGCCCCCAAACCAGAGGACCCAATCCTTGAGATGATTGTAAGATTCCCATGCCTACACCGAGACGCTTTCTAAACCAAAAGGTTACTGAAACAGTCAAGGGAACTTGAAAAATAGCCATTGAAAGACTGACGATAACACCAAAAAATAGATAAAACTGCCACAAGTGAGAACCCATATATCCGATCATCCCAGTTGCAGCCATTCCAATCAGGAATAGCACCCCACCAATAGCCATTGTCCATCGAGCACCGTACCGGTCTCCTAGCCAACCTGCGGTAGGTCCAAATAAACCCGAGACAATCCATTGTAGTGAAAACCCTATCCCAACGGCCCCATAACTCCAATGGAAGAAGTCCACTATTACAGGGAGTAAGATACTGGAAGAAGTCCTAACTCCCGAAGTGGCTAATCTCATCACAGCAGCTGCAAGAACTATAAACCAAGCATAGTGCACGTTTTTACCAGCAAACACCATGGAGTTAGGCTGTAAGTTAAACTTAGACATGCAGGGCGCCTCACAATCTAGGTAGGTGTAATCCTGATACTAACCCTCTGATATGTCAAGGAGTTCGGACACTGGATCAATAGCACACAAAGCAATTACCGTATTACAATGACGTTAAGAGCGAAGCAAATATGGAAAATCAATCAAATAAGCAAGTCAGTATCCCAATAAACGGCATGACATGTGCAGCATGTGTTTCCCACGTCGAGGCTGCTTTGTCCAGTATCGATGGGATAGTCGAGTCTTCAGTTAACCTAGCGACTAACAGAGCCTTAATTCGGATGGATACAGACATATCAACATCTCTAATTCAAGAGACCGTTTCTAATGCTGGCTATCAAGTCGGAACAGAGAATAGAATGATTCGCATAGAAGGCATGACTTGCTCGGCCTGTGTGAGCCACGTTGAAGCCGCTTTGAACACCGTATCGGGAATTACTCACTCTAGCGTCAATTTAGCCACAGGAAATGCTTCAGTCGAATTCGTCCCAGGATTGCTTAACATAGACGATCTGCAGAATTCAGTAGCACAATCCGGATATAAAGCGAATACCACCAACTTAGACCTTAGAGAAAATTATCCGGACCGCACCGACCATACAAAACATCTTCAATCCCGATTAATCTTCTCAATAATCGGCTCGTTCCTAATATTCACAGTATCATTTGAGCTATTCCCCTGGGTCACATATTTAAAGACAATCCCAGCTTATAAACTCTCTATATGGGCTATAGCAACTCCGATACAATTCTGGACAGGATGGATGTTTTATTCGTCTGGAATAAAGGCGTTGAAGCACGGTAGCCCGAACATGCACACTCTAGTAGCGCTTGGTACTAGTGTCGCATACGGGTACAGTTCATTCATAGTTGCACTAAGCTTTGTATCTCCTCAATTACTGTTATTATCCGGCCTTAATGATGATCTGTTTTTTGGCACGGCTGCAATTATTATCACGCTTGTAATATTTGGTAGATATTTAGAATCTCGGTCTCTAAACCGAACATCAGAAGCCATCAGTCAATTAATTCAGATGCAGCCGACAACTGCGAATATAGAAACCGACGGGCAAGAGACTAGGGTTTCTATAGACCTCCTCAAAATAGATGATCTAATAATCATAAAACCAGGAGACGGTATTCCAGCTGACGGAGAAATTGTGGAAGGGCACTCAAGCGTAGATGAATCCATGATAAGCGGCGAGAGTCTCCCCGTGGACAAATCAAAGGGGGATCCTGTATATGCAGCCAGTCTAAACCATAACGGGTACTTCAAGTTCCGAGCAACGGAAGTAGGCTCCAACACGGTCTTATCGAATATAATAAGACTAGTCGAAGAGGCTCAAGCTTCTAAGGCTCCTATCCAGAGAATCGCAGACAAAGTAGCAGCGTATTTCGTTCCGGCTGTGGGCATAGTAGCTCTTATAGCATTTCTTTCTTGGATGGTTCTAGGACCCGATCCGCAAATTACTGTAGCCACGCTTGTACTAGTATCAGTACTTATAATAGCCTGTCCTTGCGCTCTGGGACTGGCTACACCCACAGCAATTATCGTTGGTATCGGCAAGGCCGCTCAAAATGGGATATTAATTCATAGTGCTGAAGCACTGGAGACACTGCATAAAATAGATTATCTCGTATTAGATAAAACTGGAACTATCACTGAAGGCAAACCCTCATTAACGGATATCATTCCTGCTCCTGATCACGACTATGACTCTAATTACATATTATCCATGGCGGCTTCAGCAGAAAAATATTCTGAGCACCCTCTAGCCCAGTCTGTTCTCCAGGCCGCTGCTAATCGAGGAATCATTATCGATCAAGCCGATTCATTTGAATCTTTTCAGGGGCTTGGAGTAAAAGCCTATATCGACGCTAAAACTATTTGTGTCGGTAACGCAGCGATGATGGCTTCGGAAAATATTAATATCAAACATATGCATACAAACGAGCAAAATTTGGGGAGCTCGGGGAAAACGCCAATATACGTCTCTGAAAATGCCACATGCTTAGGACTAATTGGAATTGCGGATACAGCCAGACCAAGCTCTTCACATGCCGTGGCTGCCTTGGCTAATATGGGATTAGAGATAGAAATCGCTACGGGAGACACTTCTGAAACCGCCCAATGCATAGCGAATGAAGTAGGCATCCCTGCAGTCCGGTCCGGACTTCTCCCCTCTGATAAAGTGCAAGCAATCAAAGACTTGCAATCTCAGGGGAGGATTGTTGCAATGGTGGGCGACGGCGTTAATGATGCCGCAGCGTTAGCACAAGCTGATGTGGGAATTGCTATGGGCTCAGGGTCCGATATATCGGTCGCAGCGTCTGATATAACATTAATCAGAAACGACCTAACATCGGTAGGAAAATCTCTGGAGTTAAGCCATTCAACAATACGCATCATAAAACAAAACCTATTCTGGGCATTCTTCTACAATATCTTGCTCATTCCTGTAGCGGCGGGATTACTATATCCTATATTTAACTTATACGGATCCGTTCCTACTTACATGTATTTCTTGATTGGTGATTCTGGTTTCCTCAACCCAATAGTAGCTGCTTGTGCAATGGCCATAAGCTCAGTTACAGTAGTTACAAATTCACTACGCTTAAGAGCAACCAGATAATCAAATATCAAAATTGAAAGGAACTTACAGTTGCCTGATGCCATAGACCCTATATGTTTGATGAAAGTAGATACGGAAAATCCTTCTGGGGGATCGTTCGATCACGAAGATAAAACTTATTATTTTTGCGCCCCTGGATGCAGAATAGCTTTCCAGAAAGATCCACAAACCTATCTGGCAGATGACTGGAAAGGCTTACCCATGGCCTCACCAAAACCGGAGCCACTACTTTTAAGATTATTTAAAAAAGGTCGCTAAGTATTCGCGCCACAACAGCGCTTATATTTACGCCCGCTGCCGCAAGGACACGTGGTATTCCTACCTATCTTAGGGCCACCAGGAGAAACACGAGCACTATTAGTCACAGGCTTGCTTGAACTACCACGCCTGCCGCTTGCCCTAGCTTCCTGACCCACATCTACATGAAAAAGTGTATGTACTACGTCGTGCTGCATGCGCTGGAGTAACTCCTGGAATGTTTTGTGCCCCTCAGTGCGGTACATCACCAACGGATCCCTCTGTCCAATAGCATGCAGACTTATGCCTGTCCTAAGATTTTCCATAGTCGTCAGATGTTGAACCCAATGAAAATCTATCGCCCTCAGCAACAGAAGACGTTCCGCCTCTCTAGCTTCATCCCCTAATGCATTTTCCCATGCAGAATAAACGGACTCAGCATGATCTGCTAGGATTTTTTCGACAGCATCTTTGCGATAAGTAATTAGTTGTTCTTCATTCTTGATCTCGTCGGGTAAGTCACATATCAATTGCAATTCAGATATGAACCCTAATGCATTCCAATCATCACTATGGCGCGATGGGAGAAATTGCCTGATCAGATCATCAAATTCTTGTCTGACCATACCCAAAATACGCTCCCTCAGATTATCACCCCTAAGAATCCTCTGACGATCGCTGTATATAATCTCTCTCTGGGTATTTAAAACATCATCAAAATTAAGCAGGTGCTTCCTGATATCGAAATGATATCCTTCCACCTTAACTTGCGCCCCACCAATCGATTTAGTTATCAGCTTATTCTCAACTGGCAAATCTTCCTCCATGCCAGTCCAACTCATAACTGATTTAATGCGTTCTCCCCCAAATCTCTGCATTAACTCATCTTCTAAAGAAACATAAAATTGCGAGCTACCAGGATCTCCTTGCCTTCCTGAACGCCCTCTTAACTGATTATCTACTCGCCTGGCATCATGATGTTCAGTTCCAATAACATGCAATCCGCCTAATTCAACGACTTGTGAATGTTCTTGTCCCCAATCAGATCTCGAGGTGTCCGATCCTCCTAGTACGATATCTGTCCCTCTACCGGCCATATTAGTTGACACTGTAACCGCATTCAGCCGCCCTGCTTGAGCAATAATAGACGCCTCGTGTTCATGATTTTTGGCATTTAGAACTTGATGCTCCACTCCTCTGAGCTTTAAAACGCCACTCAGCTCTTCAGATGATTCCACTGAAGTAGTACCAACTAAAACCGGTCTTCCGCTTTCATTCACTTCAACAATATCTTCAACGACTGCTTTCCATTTCGCTTCTCTGGTTTGATAGACCATGTCTGACGCATCGCCTCTTACCATCGGCAGATTTGTTGGTATTGTGGCTACTTCTAATCCATAAATTTTGTAAAACTCATCAGCCTCTGTTGCTGCCGTACCCGTCATTCCTGATAATTTTTGGTACATCCGAAAATAATTTTGAAGGGTGACCGTCGCATATGTAATACTCTCTCTTTGAATTTTTATCCCTTCTTTAGCTTCAACTGCCTGATGGAGGCCATCTGACCATCTTCTACCAAACTGTAATCTGCCTGTAAATTCATCAACTATGACAACTTCACCGTCTCGTATTACATAGTCCTTGTCACGCTTCTTCTGCACATGAGCTGTTAGCGCGTTCTCTACATAATGAACCAGGTGATAGTTTTCTGGATCATATAGATTATCAACTTTAATCCAACCTTCTATTTTTTCGATCGCTTCAGGAGTCATAGATATCGCTTGAGTGCGTTCATCAATTGTAAAGTCTTCTTCCGCATGCAACCGTGGCACTAATCTAGAAAAGGTATAATAATGATCGACCGGATCCTGAGCAGGTCCGCTGATGATAAGCGGTGTTCTGGCTTCATCTATGAGAATGTTGTCAACCTCATCCACTATGGCAAAATTAAGATCGCGTTGAACTAACTCTGCCGCTTCTACCGCCATATTATCTCTTAGATAATCAAACCCAAATTCATTGTTTGTTCCGTACAGAACATCAGTCGCATAAGCATCTGAACGAGTTGCCGGCTTGAGGTATTTGGTACCATCCGGTCCATTTTCGACATCAGGATCAAAAATAAAATCTCCACCATGCTGCAGACAACCCACCGTTAACCCCAAAGCATGGTAGATAGGTCCCATCCAAACGGGATCTCGCCGGGACAGGTAATCATTTACTGTAACTACATGTACCCCTTTTCCAGTCAGAGCATTCAGATATGTAGGCAAAGTCGCTGCCAGTGTTTTTCCTTCACCAGTCCGCATCTCCGCTATTTGTCCATTATGAAGGACTATCCCACCAATGAGCTGTGCATCGTAGTGACGTTGTCCAATGGTCCTGCGAGCAGTCTCACGTAAAACTGCATAAGCTTCAACTAACAAATCATCGAGTGTTTCACCAAAACCTAACCGATCCTTAAATTGTTGCGTCTTCGCAAACAACTCAGTATCAGCTAAGCGTCTAATTTCGTCTTCCAGGTTATTAATTTTATTTACAATTGGAATGAGCTTCTCAGCAGTTTTTTCACTGCTATCGCCTATCATCTTACGAAGCAGGGACACCATACGTCATCACCACAATGTGTTTATATAATATTTCCGTTTCTTGGCAAGCAATAATACCATTTTACCCGAGTGGATAGCTCCTTGCATCAAATATCAAACGCAAAACAACATCCAATTGACTACGCCATGTTTACATCCTATGATCCATTTGAACTTACAGAGGTAAAACGTTATGCCGTATTTTTCTGCCAATGGGACTAACTTATTCTACGAAATTACTGGCACCGGAACACCGTTACTTTTCAGCCACGAATTTGCAGGGGACTACACCAGTTGGGATTTACAAGTGCGTCATTTTTCCCGTAAATATCAAGTCATTACTTACAACGCCCGTGGCTACCCACCTTCAGATGTTCCCGACGACCCCGCCTTGTATTCACAAGACCAATCTGTAGAAGACATTAAGTTGTTGCTGAATCACCTCAATATAGATCAAGCATATCTATGCGGGTTGTCTATGGGAGGTAGTGCAATATTAAACTTCGGAATAAAGTACCCTAATATGGCTAAGGCCTTGATAGTCGCTTCAGCGGGGAGCGGAAGCGATGATCCCGAGCAATTCAGGAAATCTGGGGGCACTCTAGCAGATGCGCTATTATCGAATGGGATGGCCAACGGTATTCAGCATTACGCGACGGGGCCTACAAGAATACAACTAAGGCGCAAAGACCCCAAGACCTGGGATGATTTTTATCAAGGGCTATGTTCCCATTCTGCTCAGGGATCAGCCCTAACATTCCGTGGTATTCAAATGAAAAGAGAGAGTCTATATACCTTGGAATCCGATCTTAAAAATATGACCATACCTACTTTGATAATAATCGGGGACGAGGATTATCCATGCGTTAATCCTGCAATCTTCATGAAGCAGCATATTCCATCGTCTGGACTATCAGTACTTCCCCAAAGTGGCCATGCAATTAATCTTGAGGATCCAGACTTATTCAACCAAGCCATTCAACATTTTATTTCCTCAATAGAAAATGGGGCATGGGTATAGAAGAACTGGATTAAATTCCTAACACTTCCTTTGCCTCTGTAATAGCTTCTATGTGCTGATCAACAGAGCCTAAAACACCTCGACGAGCTTCTACAGACATATGCGTCGCGGCCATCTCTTCCCAACCTTTCATTTCATCAAGCCATTCCTCTGGCTGCTTGCCTGGGAGTCTTAATCGGCCTATCATACCTATTTCAGACGGATCTCTACCGGCATCTCTCGCATATTGCCTAATAGTTTCCACTGTTTCACGACCCTTATCAGACGGAGCAAAACTAGGAAACCAACCATCCGACAAAGTTGCGATGCGGCGCAGAACCCTGTCTACGGGTATTGGGCTCTCACTACCGCCTGCGCCTAGCCAAATCGGAATTGGTCGTTGGACAGGCAGGGGATTAATACCAGCATTGGTTATGTCATGCCATTTACCATGAAAATCTACTACCTCTTGTGTCCACAGAGCTCGTAATACCTCCATCTGTTCTTCACATCTACGACCTCTGTTGTGAAAATCTTCCCCTAGCGCCTCATACTCAACGTGATTCCAGCCTACTCCTATTCCTAAAGTCAGACGCCCTCCGCTTAAAATATCTATTTCGGCTGCCTGCTTAGCCACTAACGCCGTCTGTCTCTGTGGCAAAATCAATATGCCAGTAATTAAATCAACATTACTAGTAACAGCCGATATAAACCCAAGTGTCGTAAATTGTTCATGAATGACGCTCTTGTGAGTGTAATAATGGTCCACTACATGTGAATGATGACTGGGATCAGCGCCCAGCACATGATCTGCTATGAAAATATACTCGTACCCCAATCCCTCCGCAGCCTGCACGTAGTCTCTTATAGCTACAGGATCGGCTCCTATCTCAGTTTGAGGAAAAACTACTCCGTATTTCATATACATCTCCTAGAATACATACCTTATCTACGTGGCCGTATTCGTGCATGTCCTCCCATGCCTATTATTAGCTACACCTAAATGATACGATATCGAGCAATAGGCTCAATTTATCTTCCACGTAAGGAGGACGGAATGGCAGATAACAAAATAAGGCTAGGTTTAATCGGAGCAAACATACACAGGGGATGGGCTCCTAGATCTCATCTTCCGGCACTTGTCGCGAGCCCCGAATTTGAACTTACAGCAGTATGCACAACACGGATGGAAAGTGCGCAGGAATCCGCACAACTATTTAATGCCAAAATGGCTTTTGATAATTATCAAGAAATGATAAATCACCCTGATATTGATGCAGTCGCGGTTGTATTAAAAGTCCCTTCTCACTACGAACCTACTATGGCGGCCCTTAACGCAGGAAAACATGTTTACACTGAATGGCCACTCGGGCAGGATACCGCGCAGGCGATAGAAATGGCCGATTTGGCACGATCGAAAGGTGTTGTAAACATGGTAGGATTGCAAGCCCGCAACAGCCCAGCGTTATTGCATGCCAAAGAGTTGATTGAAAACGGATATGTCGGGCAAGTGATGTCTTGCAAAGTCAGCATGATCAGAGGAGGAATCCTCAAAAGAGTATTCGACAGGACTTGGCAAAGAGACGTCGAGCTCGGAGCAAACACCCTAACTATCGCTTTTGGACACACGGTAGATGCTGTACGATTTGTCGTAGGTGACTTTGGTTCAGTATCAAGCGTAGTAAGTACTCAGGCCAAGCAGTGGACCGCTTCTGATACAGGAGATGTCTTAGACGTCACATCTCCAGATAATGTCATGATAAACGGTCAATTACTAAATGGCGGAGTTGCATCAGTACATGTAGCAACAACGCCGTACGCGGGCGCAGGATTAGAAATGGAGATTTACGGCGACAAAGGTACTTTATTCGCTTTATCTGATGACTCTCCACAATTACAAGAAGTAAAACTAAAAGGAGCTCAGGAGAGTGAGACTCTCCATGATATTGAAATCCCCTCTAGACATAGTAACGTTCTCGAAAGCATGCCTACTGGTGAGCCTTACAACGTCGGGCAAATGTACTACAAATTTGGTCAGGCCATCAAATCTGGAACAAATTGCGAACCTAATTTCGATACGGCAGTAGAATTACACAAGTTTTTAGACAACATCAGGTCATCAAACACAGACGGGCGGAGGGTAGAAGTAAGTTTATCTTAAATGCGTTAAGCAAAAAGAACGGGCGGCTCAAAGAGCCGCCCGTTCTTTTTGTGAAAATCTCTAATAGTTAATCTGCGTTTACAGGCTCAGCCACAGAATCTTCTATCGGTTCGCCCGTCTTGGTATCAACTTCAAACGGGCTCTTCAGATCAAGCTCTTTAGCCATCTCTCTAACAGCAGGGATAACTTCTTGGCCCATCAATCGCAAACTTCGCATCTGGTCATCATGACTCATGGCTCCATCACCATCCCAGAAAAATACACTACCAGGACGCAAATATTCGAGTACGTGTCTGATCTTAGGAATAACTGTCTTAGGAGTTCCAGTGATGATAGTGTAATCCTCTACCTGGTCCTCATAAGGCCTCCGATTGGTACCGAATCTACCTGCTGGCCCAAATGCCGTTGCGGATAAGCGCCTAGACGTACGCGAGGTATGCCCTGGCAAGCTCATAATAGCGGGATTAGTTTGACCTTCATTACCGGCCAAAAACGGATTGCTAACACCAGATAAATATTTCCTTCCTACCTCTTCAGCTTTCTCTTCTGTCTCGTCTACGTGCACTTTCCATAAGTATGCAACATTCTGAGTTCCAGATTTGTGGCCAAACTCAGCAGCGGTCTCATGGTACAAATCAAACGCTTCTTTGGTTGGTCCCAACTTGGTAGCTAGTAGGACCAGGGGATATGCTTTTTCAGCAGTCCATTTAACAGTTTCTACGCTGACAGTCGATGGAATCCATATTTGAGGATGAGGCTGTTGCAAAGGCCTAGCCCAAGGATTGACATACCGGTAATGGTAATGTTTACCTTCCCAACGAAACGGACCAGGAGTGGTCCACGCCTTTATTAAAAAGTCATGCGCTTCTTCAAAACGCTCTCTGTTAAAATGCGGAGGAGCATTATGCGCGTAGCTCTCTCTGCCTCCTCCCCTAACAAAACCCGAGACCAATCTCCCGTTTGAAATCATATCTATCATCGACAATTGTTCGGCCAACCAAAGAGGGTCATCCCAAATCGGCAAAACATTACCTAAAATGATAATCTTCGCTTTATTAGTAATTCGCGCTAGGATAGATGCCCCTACGTTTGTCACGCCCTGCATACAAAACGGGGTGCTGTGATGCTCATTTAACATTAGCGCATCGAAACCCATTTCTTCAGCGTAAACTTTTTCATCAAGGTATCGATTGTAGAGTTGCGAACCAACCTGCGGATTATAATGTGCATTGCTAATGCTCAGATCAGTCGACTGAGTGCCCATAAGACCCGATTGATCATCTTGCCATGGTTGTTCCGTAAAATGGCCTATCAGCATACGAACTCCTTCTCCAATCCTCGTACTCCAACTACCGGCAGTGTAGCACCACGCTCGGAAGATTGTCTATCACAACCTATAATAGCGTAAGCACGAATATTGATTATTAAGACGTCAAGAACCCCTTAACCAAACCAATAAATTCGTCTGTTTTCTCTATTTCAGGCCTATGCCCACATTGATTAATAATATCTAACGAGGAGCCGGGTATGGATTTATGATAAATTTCACCCGCACTGACCGGAACGATAGGGTCTTCTCGTCCCCATATAATCTTAGTCGGCAACCTTTTTAACCGAGGCAACAATTGCGGTAACGCAGGATAATGCATATAAGGACGCCAACTTACCCTACACGCACTTTCTTTGGCGCTTTCCCAAAGCTCTAATTGCTCAGGAGAAGGCTCATCAGGGCATACTTCTTTAAATTCTGGAACAGCGGAAGCGTCCAACACGCTATTTTCGATATATGATTTCGCTACTACCTGGAAAATGTCATAGATTTCCCCTTCAGAAGGACGTACTCCAGCAGCTCCGACGAGCACCAGTCGCTTGAATTGCTGAGGACACCTAACAGCCATTTCTGCTGCTAGCCATCCCCCAAGAGAAAAACCAACAACGTCTACATTCTCTAACTTCAAATCATCTAGGGCGCCAAGAAACCAGTTGGCTAGGTCGTGCATGCTCATCATCCAGTCTAGCTCTGTAGATTCGCCGAAACCAGGAAGCATTGGAATAACTAAGGTCCTGTCTTTAGCAAGCTCCTGATGATATCTCAGCCAGCCAGGATGGCCCATTTCGTCGTGAATGATTAGTAATGGATCGCCGGTGCCACCTTTAAATACTTGCAGTTGGCTCCCAGCAACGTCCACCATTTCTTCAGTCCAGGATTGTGATGCAGTGGTCATATCACTATTTCCTTCCTTCGTTGCTTGTTGTTAAGTCACCTGATTGTGAAATCCAGCACAGCCCTTGTCAAGCTCACGCAAAATCTAAGTCACCAGTTTAATGATCATGCACAGTCAGGATGAATTTTCTGTTTGGACGGTAGGATGACATGAACACTAAGTCGGCTCGATCTAATATTTCCATTGATGCGACTTGGCCAATCAGGGGAGCTAAAGTTACGCCACTATGAGTTAAACTTATATATACATTAGATGATTCCTGGGTCCACCCGATGACCGGATAACTATCCAGTGGCATAGGTCGATAGCCAACAGGTTCTGCGATAGCCTCTGTGCCCGCTAACTCAGGGAAATAATGAGTAGCCCTACCAAGTAATTCAGTAGCATGCTGCGGAGAATCGTCCAGAGCCATGCTCTCTTGGCTACCTTCTCCAATCATGAATGACCCATCCATAAGCTGGCGGATATGCACTTGACGCTCACGTTGATTAATCGGGGGCATATATACTACTGGGACATTACTTAGCAATGCAGGCCTAGCGTCAGTCCTGACCACTACTCCCGGACTTTCCTGCTGCGGGACGTCGGCTCCGATCATTGCGGCTAAACGAGAACTATCAACCCCAGCCGCAATTACCACCACATCGCACTCCAGGTCGCCATTAGTAGTAACAACCTTATTCACTTTACCTTGGGTATCTCTGTCGAAGCTAAGTACCTCGGTGTTAATTAGAACAGTTCCTCCCAAATCAGACACCTTCTGAACACAGGCTCCTACAACTCTAGGAGGCTCAACGTGCCCTTCAATCTCACTGTATTCAGCTACAGACACAGGGCCCGGGTCTAATCCCGGAACCATTGCACATAGGCTATCTGAAGAAATTTCTCTGATAGGATATCCCCAATCCTGTAGAAGCTTGGTTCTCTGGCGTAACTCCTCAGCTCTGTGAGTTTCGGCTTCCCAACTAACCTTTCCACCCCATCGTAAACCAACGTCTGTATTTAGCTTTTGAGCAAATCTTTCCCACATCTCCAAGGATCGTCTGTTTAGATCATGATATTCAAACGGAGATTTCGGGCCAGCGTTTATCCAGGCAAAAGAATGACTAGAAGCTCCAGAACCAGGCTTATTCTTGTCTATCAATGTTACATCTGCGCCTCTTGCTGCCAGATGATAACCTATGCTGGCACCTACTATCCCTGCACCAATAACAACTGCTTTCATAGTCTATTCCTTATTTCCATCTGCTATATCTGAACAATAACTTATTGTTGATACAGATACAACAACAGCGCCTGTCCATAAGGGACAGGCGCTGTTGTACAAAATCTACCGCAGATATTATTTAAGCTGATACTGTAGCTATGAGTTCCTTCGTGCCAGGTATTCGATCACGATTATGCCAGATAACATCTAGCTCGCCTTTGGACTGCATCCGAGCAAGTTCCTTGCTACAGTTATGGTAGGAATACCCTCCTCTAGCGTCATGGTCGTTATGCGCACGACACCACTCCACTACAGATCCCCACCAGACATCATTAACCGTTACAGGCTTACCTGTCTTACGTACTGTCTTAGTAGTTGTAGAAACAGCTTTGGGTTCTTCAGTTCGGATCTGAGTTAATTCCTTGAGATCTGATGAAACCTCCGTCGATTCTGGAACCTGCAATCCACAATACGGACATCGTTCGCCTGCAACATATAATTGCAGGAATTCAGTATCTTCATTCCACCGCCAGTGGGTTACGGGCGGACACTTGTCGCATTCATAACAACAACCTAGTGCATCCCCATCCATTCGGATCAATTTAGTTCCACAAAAGTAACAATGCGCTCCACGTTTCATATCACCTACCACCTCATCAACAGATTCTAAATATGGATATATCGAATAGATTAAATCCGGATCTTCTTCACTTTGATCATAAAACTCACTAGCTACCGCAGGTTTATTGGGCGGAGTGTAAAATGCTATAAAATCCTCAATCTGTTTCTCACTAGGAGCATCCAAATCCGCTACCAAACAACCCTTCAAGTAGATTTCCTGTTCGGCTAGAGTCCCCTTGGCCTTGTTGTAATCAATTAAGCGCTGTTCTACCCATTGTTCAGCTAACTTACGAAGTTGTTGGGTATTCATTCGGTAGTACGGAGCCTTACTATGATTGCCCTGACGCAGTATTGACCACACATCGGCAGGGATAGTTAGTTTTAAAGCTCCATCTGTACCCTTCAGTGCCTCCATAGGAAAATCAACATTAACAGCCCAACTGTCTAAACCCTCTTCATAAAGAGTCCATCCCTCAGTCTGCTTGATTATTTTTTTAGGATCTTCCTGCATACCCTCGCCCTATCACTGCTCTTGACCCTTTATATCAATCTTCCTTGATCACTAGTTAACTCTTCGACATTAACATTAAGAGCTTGGGCAAGTTTTCTGATAGTGCTCGGGGAAGGTTTTTGCTTCCCATTCTCTATCCTATTTATGGTGCCACGACTAACGTTACTCAGCAGAGCTAACTCACTAAGAGACAGAGCTCTTCTCTCTCTAAGCATTTTCAGGTTCCCGTTAGCCACAACCGCCCACCATGCTCTTATCGTATCGATTCTATGGTCATTCTATAACTATGTTGTAGTCATTGCAACTCCCAATTTAGGGCGTACGGATACCTCAGAAATGACCATGAATAAAAGGTTTAAGAGCAGGAAACTAGGAATAGGCAATCATCAGTAGAATGATGGAGCGGGTGAAGAGATTCGAACTCTCGACTTTTTGCTTGGGAAGCAAACGCTCTACCCCTGAGCTACACCCGCACCAAGAAGGTAAATTATAGCATTGTTAAGCACAAAATGGACATTTTGCACTCTGGATTACCCTATCCAAAAACCTCTAGAATTTTGAGATAGGCCTTATCCGAGACTAGTTAATTGATTCTATCAAGTGAGTAAATAATGTCGGTATTATTATGCGCTTTGTCCCACTCGACCATTTTAGGTGATGACATAATTTCGTGCATTCGTTCCTGATCTGTAACGTTGGCCATTGTGATGATTTTACTAAATCCTGCTTTGTTAGTGTTGACCACCCCACACTCCCACTCTGATACACAAGATTTGAATTCTTCTTCAAATTCTTTCATCATCGACATGAACTCATCTACATCACCTTGATAGCTTGAGACAACACAAAGATTCATAGTAATTCTCCTTGCTGATTTAGTTTATGGATTGGTAATTTATGACTGTGGCCTCTAGCCACACATAATTGATCATCTACATTTTGTTTACTCTGAATCTTCCGTAGATACTTAGTAATATCAGTACGACGCTGACCACCCAAATCACTATTGGCGGGGTAGTGTACCAGGAATCTAACAAGAATGAATTATATATAAATGCTAACAGGACACAAATCGATAGAACAATTTCCCCTAATAATACTTTCTTTGCATCCGATACGTCTTTAATAAAACTGGAGACTATAAGAAGAATACCGATACCTACTCCATGACTTAGGATGAGCGCACCTAGTATATTTCCAGTGCCAACATGGTCCACTGTAGCGCCATCTGGCAACCAAATCGATAAAATCGATATAGATAAGAACAATCCCACTGCAATGAATATATGAATAACTCCGCAAATTCTAAGAATATTCGCTATTCCTAACATTTGATCTCCTCCTAAGCTTGTTGTGTATGTCTCTTGGTCAAACTAGGTAGGAACCACGCTACCAATGAGTTACCCTGAGGAACCGGCAAAATTATAACATTGCAGTCACAGACTGGTTAAGTTATAACATTTAATAAACTATGGCGATGTATACTGATCAGCAAACTGGTGAGGGATCATATGTCTAAAACCGTGACAATATCAGACGAGTTATACAATTTCATCTCTTCTAAATTCAGCGAGGATACATCTTTTGACACTGCGTTACGATCTTTAATCAACTTTGCACCAACAACTGAAGAACCTGATTCCAATGAAATAGCAAGACAGGAGCTTTTAAAGTTTCGAGGAACCGACCAAAAGGAGCCATTCTCTATCCCCGTAGTAGGTGACGATGCCATACACCACTACCGTATCATCGGGGGAAAAGCTGTTCCTGTAGATGATCCATCAGACGTGGAACAAGGAAATTCACAGGTATAGGCCCGTTGCAGTCACCCTGACAAATAACTCTATTTTCCGATAAACTTGGGCTCTCTTTTTTCCAGAAAAGCGCTAACTGCTTCTACTCTATCTTCCGAACCACGTATAGCTTGGTTTGCGAGGTGCTCGGCTTCAATAACCTGTTGCAAATCCGGATAAATATTATTGATAAGTCCTTTAGTCGCTTTCACCGCTAACGGGGGATTAGAGGATATTTGATTAGCTAACTCTACTGAGCGAGTAACTACCCTAGTAAGAGGAACTATTTCGTTGATCAATCCTTTAGCCAATGCCCACTCTGCGTCATAGATATTGCCGGTTAGTGCCATCTCATAAGCTATGCCAGGACCCGACAATGCTCCAATCAACTGAGATACTCCTGTATCTGGTACAAGTGATCGTTTAACAAACACGGAGCCAAATCGAGCCTCAGTGGAAGCTATCCTGATATCGCTGGCAAGAGCGATTCCAAGACCAGCTCCGGCGGCTACTCCATTCACTGCCGCTATTATGGGTTGGGAAATGCGACGGAAATGAGGAGCAAGTTGCATCGTGACGGATGGATAATTGGTCGCGTTCCCATCATTAGATTCCTCAGAATCCAGTCTCTTAGCCATATCAGAAACATCCGCCCCAGAACAAAACCCTCTTCCTTCGCCAGTTATCACTACAGCCCTAATTTCCGGAAAGGCATCATCTATACAATCCAAGACGTTATGGATTTCGTTAGCCATATCCCAGGTAATGGCATTTAGTCGATGTGGCCTCTTTAAGGTAATGGTCACCACATATTCTTGTTGCTGAAAATCAATATGCTCAAACGGACCTGCGGATAGCATTATGGACACCCCCTGATCACAATAAACATTGAACGGACAATTGGGTAACACCCAATAACTTCTGATATTACTGGTCATTAAAAAACCCTCAGGCCACGATATTATTCGCGGATCTGAGGGCTCTAAATAACTTGATGTTTCGTTTTTTAGCCGGGATTATGTTTTGTAACTAGTGCAACAGACCTGGAATCCAAGCTGCCTTTCCGTTCGTCTAACATACCTGAATCGGCGTAGGCCACACCAAGGTGTGCGTCCCTTTGAATATCTTCCCAATCCGGCTCGAGTTCGTATTCGTCACGTAATTCGTCAAATAATAGTTCTAGAGATGATTTATTAAACATAAGCTATGCTAACCTTCCTCCTCATTAAGGTTTGCAGCGCCCAATCGGTCCGCTGCACATAAGCATGGCACCCGTGAGGCACCATCTGTCTCCACACCACCTTGAAAACGTAAATTAGTCTAACGTTATTTTAGATAGATATCAAGAGCTTAAGCATACGTATTTTAGAACACCTATCTCTCATCAAATAATCTTTGATTGCCGTCTATTCTGAATAACGTAAACCAGTATGACTATTAATGGCATCAAACAAATTGCTGATCCCAAAAGAATCACTGCCAACCATGGTCCCGTTCCAAAAAAATGATCCAATAGATCTTTAATCCAGTTCAGTAGTACTGGATCGGCAGACTCTCCGTGGTGCAATAACACCAAGTTCAAAACATGCATCATTTAGTACCCCATAGATGCAGTTTCTTTAATCCGATAAGAATATCTAGCCGAGTACTTAGTCTCTTTGATAGTAAAAGCAGACAATGCAGCGGGAAATAAAAAGGCACCCGCGATGGCAAAGGGTATGTTATAAGAACCGGTTACATCAAATAAAAATCCTGCCAGTAAGATCATCACAAAACTGCCCACTTGATGGCAGAAAAAAGTTATACCAGATATTGTTCCCAAAGCTTTAAGGCCATATACATCAGCAGTCAATGATGAAGTCAGAGGAACACTGGCAACCCATGAGAACCCGGAGGTTATGGCAAAAGCCCATAAACCATATGTTGAAGGGAAAATCAATAAAGCGACGTAAGCTAGACCCCGCATGAAATAAACCGTTCCGAGGATATTCTTGCGCTTGAATTTATCCGACAGAATGCCAGCGCCAAGACCTCCAAAAACATTAAGCCCCATCATCACACCGAATATTAACGCGGCCATCGACGGGCTTGCACCACGATCAATAGCTAATGGGACAAAATGCGTTGAGATTGTACCTGTTGTGATCCCACAGACCACATAAGAACCAGACAATTGCCACATGGGAGGTGTCTTGAATGAATCCTGCCAATTACTCACCTCATATTCACCAAGTAACTCTGGATTACGTCCTTTTTGGTTTTTTTCCGAGATGTCTAGTTCTCCATCAGGCAACAAGCCTTTTTCAGAAGGGTCATTTCTTAGAAAAATCAGGCATAACGGGACTGCCAATACTAGCATAACCAGCCCGAGAGCAGCCCATGTCAATCTCCAGTTAGTTGCCTGCATAAAATACATAGCAAAGGGGACAAGTATAAGCCCACCCATCGAGGTGCCAATAGAATTAATCGAAACAGCGGTTGCCCGTTTAGCCCTGAACCACTTAGAAATCATGGCCATCGTATTAGTAAGCGAAGGCCCACTAAGGGCTGTAGAAAGAACGAGGCTAAAAACGAATACCAAAAACAGAAAATGGAATGTAAACGAAAGACACACCGCCGCAACACCCATAATGGCTAGTCCAGTCGTAATTACTCTACGACCGCCTAACCGATCAAACATATATCCTATGAACGGTTGAGTCATCCCATTGACCAAAAATCCGAGAGCCGCAGCAAAGGATATGGTTGTCCTATTCCAGCCTAATTCCTCACTCATTGGGATAACAAATATGCCAAAACAATTTCTGGCTCCAACAATCAAGAACGCCACAAAAAAACAGGTGGCAACGATATACCAACCGTAAAATATTTTCGGCTGAGACCTCACACTAGTATCCATATCTGCTTAACTCGCCGTGGTATTTAATCAAAAACAAGAAGCTAACCGCCCGCAGTCTGTAGCACGGGCTCGGAGCTGGCGTACCGGTTCGAGTATTTACGCTCCCGAATTGTCCAGGCTGACAAGGCAGCCGGTAACAAGAGAGCACCAGCAATCGCAAATGGAACGGTGTACGAACCAGTTACGTCGTAGAGTATTCCCGCCAATAATATGCTTACGAAACTACCTACTGCATGGAAGAAAAAGGAAATACCACTTATGGTCCCGAGTGCTTTCAAGCCATACATGTCAGCCGTCAACGCGGTCGTAAGTGGTGCCGTAGCGATCCATGAAAGCCCTGCTACTGCAGCAAAGGCCCATAAGCTGAGCTCTCCCGGAATTAATACTAAAAGAGCGTAGCCGCAACCCCTAAGGAAATAGGTTAATCCAAGTAAATTCTTACGGCTAAATCGGTCTGATATTAATCCTGCAGTGATCGCACCAACCAAATTTAGAGACATCATGAAGCCAAATATAATGGCGGATCTACCAGGTGATATCCCAAGTTGCAATGCGTGAGGAACAAAATGAACTGATATTATCCCCGTAGTCGCACCACACACAAAATACGATCCACTCATCTGCCAGATCGGTGCCGACTTAAACGATATCAGCCAGCTATCCGTTTCTAGTGGCCCACAATTTACTGGCTTGCGCTTGGATTCTCCTTCTGACAATTCTTTCTCGCCGTCGGGATTCAGTCCCATTTTTTCTGG
>JAPNTN010000207.1:0-5036 GCA_027249445.1 Dehalococcoidia bacterium
CGATATGACTACCATAGCCGAACGAATGGCCCAATTTTCATGTTCTCTAACGTACGATGAAATACCTGCAGATGTGGTACATCTTGCTAAACGTATGATGATCGACACGATTGGATGTGCAATCGGCGGATACACTAGTGAACCGAGTAAGATTGCTCGAGATTTGGCGTCAACTGTTATCTCTCTTAACCCCTGTACCGTTATAGGCAGTGGTCAAGAAAGCAGTCCGGATTTAGCTACTTATGCGAATGGAGTCATGATTCGTTATCTTGATTACAATGACGGATACACTGCTAAACAATCCGGACATCCGAGCGACAGCATTGCTGCTGTCTTGTCAGCTACCGAATTGGCTGGTCAGGGTGGCAAGAGAGCTATTGTTTCAACCATCGTCGCATATGAAATCTTCTGTCGATTGGGTGATGCAGCAAACTTGGACTATTTGGGTTTTGATCATGTCACGAATGGATGTGTAGCAAGCGTTTTAGGCGCAGCGAGAGGGATGGGCCTATCCGTAGAACATACAACTCAAGCTATTAATCTGGCTATAGCACCAAATATAGCCCTTCATCAAACCAGAGTAGAAGTATTGTCGCATTGGAAAGGATGTGCATATGCTAATGCTAGTAGGAATGCAGTATTTGCGGCTTTGCTTGCTGAGAGAGGACTAACCGGCCCAGCTCCCATTTTTGAAGGAGTAAATGGATTCTTCAAGGTTGTAACTCGTGATTCGTATGAGCTAGATCAGTTTGGCGGTAATGGAGAGCCCTTCAAAATTTCGGAGTGTACGATCAAGAGATTTCCTCTAGGGTTGTATTCCCAAACCGTGGTTCAGGCTGCGCTGGAAGCTAGGGACAAAGTACCAAACTTTGATGTTGACGAAGTTGCAGAGGTTAATATACGGACGTTGACAAGGGCTATCAACATTATGGCCGATGACGAAGAGAAATGGGACCCTAAGACTAGGGAAACTGCCGATCATAGTATGCCCTATACAACCGCTGTTGCACTGACTTACGGTTTTGTTAACCAAAATCACTTTGATGATGAATATATTAGGAACGAAAAATTATTGTCTTTGACTAGTAAAGTAAAAATTGAAGAGTCTGAGGAAGCAAATCTTAGGGTTCCTGAAGCTATGCTATGTTATATGGATGTAGTAATGAAGTCGGGAGATAAATATTCCTCTGAAGTTCCATACCACAAGGGGCATTATAAAAACCCTATGACCGACGAGGAAGTTGAATTTAAATTTCGCTCATTGGTCAAAGATTTGTTGAGCCCAGCCCAGACTGATGAGCTTTTAACTCGTCTGTGGGACCTTGAAAACATAGATGATATCGGCGAAGTTATGAGGCTTACCAAAATCTGAGGCATGACTTCAGCACCATAGGTTTGGCTTACTTTATATCTGGATGAAACCCAGAATGGTCTTCAAACGAACCTTTGTTGGGGTAAATCTGATGGTAAAGTCCGCGTGCTCGGTTGGTTATGTAACTATGGGCACGGTCTCGTAATTCACTTGGCCTCTGCTGTTGCAGATGGTATTCAGGACTAAGTAGGGGACTCCCATCTTCTAGTTCCCATATGCAGAGGTATTTGAGTACTCCTTGTCCTTCTTCTAATTTAAATCTACGGGCGCTGATGTAGCCTGGAATTTCTAACCTTTCTACTAGGTGCTCTTCGTTATACCATTCGTTAAATTCATCTTCGTGGTCAGGATCAACTTCCATCATCACTACCATGATGGTGCTTCCGATATGCTGAGTTTCATGTTGCTTATCTTTCCCAGACATAACTACTCCTATTAACAGGCTGAATGCCATTTAGCGGGCTTCGTAGTATATTAATATATAGTTCATCCCGCCGAATACCCTTTCACCAGTCAGAGGACCCTCATTTCTTATAGTTTCATCCTAACGTCTTTTGTGATACGGAATATTAGTCGGCTTATAAGTTGATGGTTTTTGTTTGATTCAATCTATTATTAATAGTTCCAACTACAAATGGTGGGTATTTGGAACTATAGCGATCGGTATATTCCTATCAGTTATGGATATTGGTGCTATTCAGGTAGCGCTACCAGTAATTGAGAGTTATTTCCAAACAGATTTGCCTACCGTTCAATGGGTGGTTGTGGCATATGCCCTGTCTATCTGTGTATTACTGCTTCCTATGGGTAGGCTGGGAGACCTTATTGGTCGCAAACAGGTCTACATTGCGGGCTTCAGTATCTATGTCGTAGCGGCAGCTGTTTCGACTATTTCTCCTGATGTATTCATGCTGATAGGTTTTCGTATAGCGCAAGGTGTTGGATCGGCAATGATTCAGAGTAACGCAATGGCGATGATTATCTCTGTATTTCCCAGTAGCGAACGCGGTAAGGCTCTCGGATCAAACATGAGTATAGTCGGATCGGGTTTTATAGTGGGACCTGCTCTTGGTGGGTTTCTGGTTAGTTATTTTGATTGGTGGGCTGTGTTTTTTATTAATGTGCCTATTGGCATAGTCGCAATCTTGGTTGCTGTGTTAGTACTGAGATCAGACAAAGCGGCTAAGAATGATACTCCAACAAACCGCTTTGATTGGCTAGGGGCAATATTCTCTGGCGTTGCGTTATTCCTTTTGCTTTTGATTGTCGGAAATGGAACCAAGTTCGGGTGGGCATCCCCATTAATATTGATTTCAACAGGTTTATTTGTCATTTTCACAATGGGATTTATTTTCTGGGAACTACGTTACCCTCATCCAATGCTACAGTTGCGGCTGTTCAAAAGGCGTTTGGTAGCTCTCGGCGTCACAGCGGGATGGCTATCTTTTTTCGGCATTTCAGCAACGCGGTTTCTATTGCCTTTCTATCTTCAGAAACTATTGGGTCTTACTCCGGGTCAAGTTGGCCTGCTATTGATCCCTGCAGCTGTGTGCATGATCATATTTGGGCCACTTAGTGGGCGATTATCGGACAGGTTCGGATGGCGATACTTGACCATGGGAGGGCTCGGATTATCTACTATGGCTTCGTTTGTTTTAGTACTAACCCTTACTGAAACCTCCTCAGTTATTTTGATTGTTGCTATGCTGATGCTCCAAAGTGCGGGACTCGGACTGTTTAACTCTCCAAATAATAGTTCTATTTTTAGTGCTGTTGAACCGTCGGATTTTGGTGTTGTATCAGCATTAACGCAACTAGTTAGAAATTCTGCAAACGTCCTAAGTGTCGCTTTGGCTACCAGTATCGTAGTTACAGTAATGGCATTCAGGGGTGCGCCCCCTAGTTTGGATTCTGTTTCTCCCGATGTAGCTTTGGCTTTTGTAGATGGTTTGAGGTTGGCTTTCCTTGTATTGGGGTGCTTTACGTTAATAGGTTTCTTAATAGCATTCATACGGGGAGAGAGAGTAGTGGATTCCAACTAGTATGAATATATATTCGCTATTGAATGTTCTGCTCAGTAATTGAAAACTGATTTACTTATTTGTGGTACATTACCCGTGGAGGATCACACTAGTTTCGAAGTTAAGGAGATTTTCATGTTGGACTATAAACCTAATATCGTCCTATCGAACCAAGAATATAATGTTGTCGGTACGAGACCAGTACGCCATGACGGACCTGATAAGGTAATGGGCAGAGCGAGATATGCTGCTGATATACATCTTCCCCGTATGTTACATGCTAAGATCTTGAGAAGTCCTCATGCGCATGCTGTTATTAAACATATTGATGCTAGTCAAGCGTTAGCTCTTCCTGGTGTCGTGACAGTAGTGACTGCTGATGATTTTCCTAACATATCTCCTGATTTATCCGAACAGGATGAAGGAGCGGCTGTTAATTACGGTTTCTATAGTAGAAATGTTATCGCTAGAGAAAAAGCTCTGTATAAAGGTCACGCAATTGCTGCTGTAGCTGCTAATAGTCAGCATGTGGCCGAACAGGCTCTTAATTTAATTGACGTAGAATACGAGATTTTAGATCCAGTGTTAGATGCCTATGCCGCAATGGATGAAGGAGCAGCGATTCTTCATGAGCGTTTAGTCATGTTGGCAAATCCAGCCCAACGCTCTGGGGGTTGGGGAGACGGGGGAACTCCTACCAATGTCTCAAATCATTTTGAATTCGAACTTGGTGAGGTAGAAGAAGGTTTCAAGGAGGCAGACGTAATTGTTGAACGAGAGTATCACACCAAGCCTGTGCATCAAGGTTATATTGAGCCTCATTCAGCCACTGCCCAATGGAATACGGATGACACCGTAACTATCTGGGCTAGTAGCCAAGGCCATTTTGCTCTCAGAGATCACACATCTCGAATATTGGGCGTCTCCGTTTCAAGAGTAAAAGTTATCCCTATGGAAATAGGCGGTGGATTTGGAGGAAAAGGTCAGGGTGGCTGTTATATTGAACCGATCGTCGCTGCATTGGCTCGTAAGGCAGGGCAACCTGTAAAGTTAGCTATGAGTAGACCCGAAGTATTTGTCGGTACTGGCCCGACCGCTGGGACTCATATCAGAGTGAAACTTGGAGCGACTAAAGAGGGAAAGTTTACTGCTGCTCATGCGACATTGATATATGAAGCGGGTGCATTCCCAGGGTCTCCAGTACCATCTGGATGTAGAACCATGTTAGCCCCGTACGAGATTCCTAACTCGTTTATAGAGGGCTACGATGTTGTAACTAACGTCCAGAAATCGGCAGCCTATAGGGCACCCGGATCACCGCCTGCATCTTTTGCTGCCGAACAGGCAATAGACGAGTTGTGTGACCAACTCAACATGGATCCAGTGGAGTTCAGGTTGTTGAACGGAGCAAAGGAAGGCAGTCGACAGCCAACAGGCCCAGTCTACAGAAAGATTGGTTTTATAGAATGTATGCAAGCTGCTCAACAGCATCCTCATTGGAATACACCATTGGAAGGTCCGAACAGAGGGCGGGGTATAGCTGCTGGTTGTTGGTTTAACGGCACTGGTCCAGCTAGCGCAGTGGTTAGTGTGACTCCTGACGGGACAGTCAGCTTGGTAGAGGGCTCTCCCGATATTGGTGG
>JAPNTN010000208.1:0-16555 GCA_027249445.1 Dehalococcoidia bacterium
CCCGAAAGGGTGTTTTCGAGGATAATCACTGTAATGTTATTGATATCTGGACTTATGTTCTTAATTCGAGCATAACTGTCCTACCTGAATGATTTAATATTGATCATTCAGGGCAATAAACATTAAGTTATTGGCCCTAGATGATTAGAGTAGTATCACCAAGAAATAAGTGGGTATGAGTCGGAGATGGATTCCCTTGCGTCGCCGGCTATCCCGAACTCCATTCAAGTTCCGACAATGATCTAATAATTCTGAGATTAGTTACTGTGTTCAGCAGTACAATAGAACCCGTATTTTCCGGGTGCGGCCATCTTGAGACCCTGGCTGAAAACAGAAAATGCTTTAGTCGCAGTTGCATTAACCTCTGACGTAATGAGTCCGGTCGGCAAAGATATGACCGCTGTACTTTCTGCTCCAGAAACGGGGTTTCTCATCACATCCAAAGCGACCCTGACCTGATTACCTGCATTGTAACTACTTTGATCTTTGCTAAAGTTCCACTCAAACGGAACATGGGCTGTCTCTACCCAGTTCTCCACTGTAGCAGCTACGATCGTCCACGGCATACCGCCTAGTTCACCTTTAAAAATATTTTCCAATGCACTTCGTTGTCCTTCGGAGGCAGTTTCATCAATGAACAACTTGGCGGTCGCTCCGCCTTCATGGACAGCACCGGGCCACTTTGCACTCCAAGCCAGCTTTAGCCCATCCAATGTTGTATCTCCACAAACCCCAGTAGTTATATGAATGCCCCAAGTTCCCTCACAGGAACCGTTTGTCGGTTTGGCATTAAAATTACAGGGGCATCCCCAATCGCAGTTACACGCACTAATCATTTCGGCCTTATAACTCCATTTGGTCGTCATATTCTCCCCTTTATCTATGTCACTGTTGATTCTAGTTCCACTCCAGTTATTCTACATTATCCCCATAACAGTTTAAATTCCATGAGATGCAACTACCTGCACCTATCCCCTATGGTTATTCCATTACATCGGAGCGCCCAGGATGATTCACTCCCAGGACACGGTTTTTGGAGTACTAATTAAATTTTCAGAAATTACTATTCGACATTATCTGAACTTATGACTAGTATATTCTCCGACCCAAATCCCATATTCCGATTGGCTAGGAGAAATCATGGCACTAGAAATTAGCAAACCACACACTGCACTTTTGGTCATGGACTTTGAGAACGACATAGTTCACCCAGATGGGGCTTTTAAAGATTTTGGTTTCGCCCAAATGGTTGCCGACAACGATGTCTTGGGCAAAACCTCGCAACTCTTGGCTGCAGCTCGAGGTGCCGGCGTAACTGTAATCCATGTTTCAGTAAAATTCCGGGAAGGATACCCTGAAAGGGCTGCTAACTCCGGGCTGTGGCAAGGGCTCCATGGACTAAACGCCCTGGTTGAAGGAACTTGGGGGGCTCAAATCCACGACCAATTGACTCCTGAGAAGGGTGAGGCACTAGTAACCAAACGGGGAGTTTCCGCCTTTACAGCATCAGACATAGAACAGATTCTTCACAACAAACGTATAGGGACGTTGCTTCTAGCAGGTGTAGCAACTAATTTTGTGGTTGAAGGAACCGCGCGTCAATCATGCGACCTTGGCTACGATACTATAGTCGTTGGCGATTGCTGCGCTTCGATGAGCCAGGAGGCGCACGATGCCTCTTTAAATACAGCACTTCCCTTTCTCTGCACGGTAAGTAACCTCGAAGAAGTATCTGCTGCCCTTAAGTAGCTTTCGTAAGAACGGGAACGAAATACCTGACTAAGTCAGATTTAACGGCAGAATAAAAGCTCAGATTTTTAAAATCTGGGCTTTTTTAACGAAACTCCCCACTCCTTGAAAAGGACCAGAAACTCGCGGATAAATATTTAATGATGCTGGTCGTGCACGTGTATTCGTAAAACGATCCTGAGCGTTCTCAAAATATGGCGAAAATGTTCAAATATCCATCATTCTGGTCTAGGGCAACATCAGATTGATCTATTTATAGCAAGTAATAAAGTTCGGTAGTCGGATATCGAATGAGAGAGTGATTTTATGTTAGTGAAATGCAGATAAATACTATATATTATGTTTAGTTTTTGACAAATTTTAAAATTAATATAAAATTAACGTCAATCCGCAAAGATTTTGATTGGATTAATATTAAAAGGGAGGTAACCAATGGGAAATATTTCGGAACTTAAACTCGGTGGTATTTGTCTAGCAATAGGCCCAGCAATGGCAACAGCACTATTCATAATTTTCTTTCTTATCCTTGGCGATTGGGATATTGACCCGACATCTTTCAGTGATGTCGCAGCCGATATCGGCTCTGCTAGCACATTAGAGCAACTATTGTTGTTCTTGCCACCAATAGGACTCATCCTCGCCTATTATGGAATGACTGTTATTCAAGGAACTATCGGGAAAGGTGAAAATGGGGAAGCTTTGTTCAAACTAGGCCTGCCCATGTTCGGCGTTAACGTGGTTGCAACAGTAATAGCATTCGGTGCAATGTGGCAATTGCAACACTGGACTGGCGATGGCACATTCGCTGCAATGGCTCAAGGTATTAGCCTCTATGCAGGTATGATTGGCGCAGTAGGTATAATGCTTATCGCGTTGGCAATATCAAGTAGAGACGAATTCAATAAGATCTTCGCCTATGTGATTGCATTGGTGTTTCTTATCGTGGCCATACTCAGCATTATCGGAATGGTAGACAAGACCGAAGACACATGGGTTCTCATAAATTCATTATTCGGTATCAGCTACATCATAATATCCATATGGAGCATAACTATCGGCCTAAATCTACTTAAACGAGCTTAAATTTCTTAGTAACCCAATCACTATAAAGCTTTGCGGCATGCTCGTAGTAAATAATTGGGTGTCGGTATTAGCACCAAAATGTTTGAGGCCTTGAAAAGCCTCAAACTCAAGCAATAAAAAGCCCCTATCCGGCGGATAGGGGCTTTTTATTGCTTGAGGAACTAATGACTAGCCTCTAGATCGAACTGAGAACCTATTGTTCTGGAGTCTAGTGTGTGTACACAAACATGTACATCAGTCCACCACGGACCAGACAAACATTTAACCGAATTTTTGAACAGCAGACTCAAGATCTGGCCCCGCAGCCATAAGATCTTCAGGAATCATTACCGGGAAACATTCAACATTTGCATTAAAAGCTAAAAAGAACGGTTCGACTATACTTGGGATTTTCGAAGAGTCTGCTAAATCCACTACTGCAAAAACAGTACGGGCTCCCTCTTGAAGGCCGAAGTACGTCGCTTCTGGTTTAAGATCTCCCAAAATCTTTCCCATTGTGTCGCCAATCGTCCCGTTAGTAATAGCAGTGTTCCCCGATCCAACCGGTAGAATAGCCTTGATCATCACTCGCATATCCAATAACCTCTCTAAATTAATTTTGCCTCTAAATAGTATCTTCCTCTCAGCCTATTGTGAGGGTGTATTGAGGATGATAGTCTCCAATCCAAAGACATATAGGCCTGTTATTCTTTGTTAACAGGCATTGTCTTAACTTAACGACGCCTGGGTTTTATAGACAGTTAAAAATTTCATAGTCCAATCTTTTCAAATAGATAATTATTATCGGATAGACCTATACCTCTAGAAACGGGACTCATACAGAATGCGTATTGCATTGATCGCCTTAGTCGCATTACTAATCATCAGCGCCGCCATAGGCATATCTATCATATTGTTAGGCGCTTTTACCGATACTGAAATCAGGATATTGGCATCATCTGGAGCTCTTAGCGTTTATACGGCACTTATGATGCCTAGCCTATTTCATCTCAAAGGAAACAAATATCCTTATTTGACTCGACTTACTGCCGCATCAACTTCAATCACCCTGATAATGTTCTTATTGCTCATCTGGGGATCAGGTCCAATAGAAGGCACTTTTTCATTCATAAAAATTTTGGCAAGCGTCACCGTTTTGGCCATCGCGACCAACCACTGCTTAGTCTTGTTAATAGTAAGACCAAATAAACTTATAGTCAGAATGTTCCAGAACGCGACTATCGTCGTTATAGCACTAATGGCAATATTTTTTATATTAGGCATTTGGAATAACGATATGATTGAACCATTGTTACGAGTATTCCTCACGTTAGCTGTCCTCGACGCCTTAGGATCAATAGCCACACCTCTCTTATATAAGGCAACAAGATAAGCTAGAGAATCTGTATAACGTGTTAACGCCCATCCTTGATTAACAACTAGAAGGCGTTAATAGTTAATCGTACATATGATCGACCTCCTGGTTCGATTGTGGAACATAACAACGACTAACCCCAATGAGTGTTAGCCCTAGTCACATGACCTGAGGATCATTAACTGATCCAGCAATTAAATCTATATATACATACAGGTTCCGTGTCTCTGTCGATTCGATTCTGATTATGTTTATCGGGTTTTAATTTTAAAATTCGAGATATGCCAAAAAGAATTTGGTTCAACATAAGCAAATATGAGTAACGAGGTTGCCTCAGTTATCAACCTTTAATACAGTAACTAAAATCAAGTAATAAGTTATTATTTCCAAAGATTTAGTTTGGATAAATGCCTGGGGACGTTAACTGTGGCCATGTACCAGTCCTGATAACACCATTCAGGAAATAGCCAATTATTCCAAAAAGCTTTTACTAGAATGGAGCATGCATGGAATCATCGAGAACACATATCATATCGACGAGTAGCCCTTTTGGTGCCATTGAGAATTGCTACGAAATGGGTTGGACAGATGGTTTACCGGTCGTACCTCCAACTCCAGACCGAGTTGCCGAATTTCTGGAATATGTTGGTCTGAATCCAAAAGATATGTTGGGAGAAGTTCCCGTAAGAAGTCGTTCTCTCAATGCAGAACAGGCGGCTGCCAATTCCGTAATGGCAGGATGTTTGCCGGAGCATTTCCCGGTCGTATTGGGCACTATGCGGGCGCTATTTGAACATGATCCCAATTGCATTCATGAACTTTCTTCGGTTACGAATTCGACGGGGGTCCTGATACTAGTCAATGGACCAATCCGTAAACAGATCGGTCTCAACTGTACCGATAACTTGCTCAGCCCTGGCAATCGGGCGAACAGTACCATCGCACGAGCTATTCGCCTAATTCTCATTAACGTTTTCGAACAACGCCCTGGACTGCTAGACCGAGGATGCATGGGTTCGCCTTCCAAACATAATTTATGTTTCGGAGAAGACGAAGAAAATAGTCCCTGGGAGGCATTCCATGTAAGTAAGGGATTTTCTCCAGACGATTCCACTGTGACGGTTGCTAGCATACAAGACCCAGCAATGGTCAGTAATCGTTACAGTTCCGGAAATGGCGAAGGAATTATGGATTCAGTTGCTGATGCAATGGCGTCCCATGGCCTATCCACTTATTTTACCCGGGGCGTCCAATGGTTCTGGATTGTGGGACATTGGCACTCCGAATATTTAAGTAGGTTTGGCTGGGACAAAGAGAGCATGCAACGGTATGTACAAAAAGAAGCATGGCGAAGTAAAGCCCAACTGAAGCGATTGGGAGCGATACGCGGGGACGTCATGCCGGAAGACGAGAGTGATCCTGTTTTTGCCGCTTATAAACCTGAAGACATCCACATCATTAAAGCAGGTGGAAACAGTGGTATTTACAGTGAAGTTATTATGAACTACTACGGCGTATTTGCCACTACTGTAAAAATTTAGATACTTGTATCAGAATATACGGGCAGAGGAGAGTGTCATGTCCCAAAATATCAATCCTGAAATAATCCTAGTCAATCCGACAGGCGGTAACCTGGACTCTGATAGCTTGCATATTTCCCCAAGACCAAACGACCTGCGAGGTAAACGTCTAGGGTTACTAGATAATACGAAGGCGAATGCAGAAGTGATATTGCGAAGAATCGCTGATATTTTGGATGCGAAGTATGAATTTTCAGAAATTTATTACACTAAAAAGCACTCGTCCAATTTACCTCCGAAACCTGAAATACTCTCTGATCTCCATCAACATGCAGATATTGTAATAGCTGGAATCGGGGATTGAGGTGCTTGCTCGTCGGGCAGTTTGCACGATGGAATCACTCTAGAACAACAAGGTATTCCTACAGTATCTATCATCACGGATGTTTTTATTCCGACAGCAGAAGCTTATAAGAAAGTAATGGGATTTACGGAATTTCCGTACATCAGCTGTCAGCATCCAATCTCCAATGCTAATTCAACTGAATTAGAAGAACGAGCGCGTTTATTGGCACCAAAGGTTGAGCTTCTTTTTCTCAAAGGAACAATAGAATGACGTTACCCCGGCAAAACATCAAACACAGCTGTTAAGAAGATTCCAGATATTTTATCTGGAATCTTCTTGTGCGAATTTTTGATGATTAGGAAATCCAATATATTCACCGACATCATTTCCGTGTGATTTACCGCAATATTGACGAGCATGAGAGCCGAACATATAGTTCATCGAGTGTAATCACTTGACTCAAGAAGATTAAGAGCGTTTCCAATTGATGGATAATCTCCTCAGCGATATTAACGTACTAGACCTGAGCCAAGGAGTATCCGGTCCATTCTGCGCCAAGTTGTTGGCTGGATGGGGCGCAGACGTCATAAAGATTGAGCCTCCGGGTACCGGCGACTCTTGTCGGTCAGCTAAACCACTATTTCAGAGTAACGACCTCTCTGAAGCCAGTGCGCTTTTTTCCTATATCAATACAAGTAAAAAAAGCGTGACACTAGACCCTTCCATTTCTAGTCATGCTGAAGCGATCATAAAATTAGCTCAGAACTGCGACGTTCTGATCGAGAGTTTCCCCGCTGGGTATTTGGCGACCTGCGGATTAAGTTTTGGTGACATCTTTGACTCATGTCCTGGATTGGTTTACGTATCAGTTACTCCCTTTGGACAAACCGGTCCATACAGCACATACAAAGGATCGGACCTAATCGCACAGGCAGCAGGAGCCCTTATGAATACCATCGGGCTACCGGACAGACCACCATTGAAAGTAGGCGGCGAAGCTGCTCTATATACCACCGGTATCAGCGCGTTCTCTGCCACCACCATGGCCATATACGTCAAAGACACTCAAGGGTTTGGGCAACACGTGGACATTTCTGCAATGGAAGTAATGGCCGTATCGCAGTTATATTCTTCTATCTACGCCCAATTTGGACGCCCTCCTGCACGACGTGGGAGCAATTTAGTTCAGGCTAAAGACGGTTGGGTTAGCCCTGGATTGGAGACAGGTGTTCAAGAGAGCACTTGGCTTGAAGTGTGTGAGCTGATTGGAAAACCCGAATTGATTAACGATTCTAGATTCATTACTCAAGAGTCAAGAAGGGCTAATCAGGAGGCCCTGTTGTCAGTGATATCCGATTGGGTAGGACGTAAGCCGAAGGAAGAAATCTACCATACATTTCAAGCCTTACGAACAATTACCGGATACGTAGCAACGGTGGAAGACCTTTTGCTGTCACGTCAGTTTATAGAACGGGAATTCTTCAAATTAGTAGAGGGCAAGTCATTACCAAATAGCATTCAACCTGGTGCCCCTTATCGCATCGCAGACAATCCTTGGGTAATATCACCAGCACCATCGCTGGGAGAACACAATGAAGAGATATTATGTCATCGTTTAGGTTATTCCTTGACTGAATTGGGACTCGCAGTTGAGTAAAATGTCTATTTCACCAGTCAAACCCGCACTCGAAGGCTTGCGCATATTAGACCTTAGCCAAGTAGCAGCTGGTCCGTATGCAACCATGTTCCTCGGTTTTATGGGCGCTGAAGTGATTAAGATCGAATCTCTCTCTCGTATGGACATAAACCGTGGGAAAGCTCGACCTGGACCGGATGATCTCCGAGTTTACCCAAACGGGGACCCGGGAGAACGACCATGGAACCGGACTGCCCATCATATCCACCGGAACATCAACAAACGATCACTTACAATCGATTTAGCCACGGATCGGGGCAAAGAACTATTCCTTGAATTGGTGAAAGTCTGCGACGTATTAGTTGAAAATTACCGAGGTTCGGTAATGGGCCGACTTGGGCTTGGTTACGATGTGGTCTCAAGCTTGAACCCGCAAATTATCTACTTAAAAATCAGCAGTCAAGGTGCAAGCGGACCAGAAGCTAACTACGGATCACTAGGCTCTACTTTAGAGCAAACAGGGGGATTAGCTTCAATCACAGGATACGAAGATGGCTCTCCTTTGTTGACTAATCTTGTATATCCAGACCCAGTTGTCGGTATTCTTTCGTTCGGTGCGTTAATGACTGCGCTTCGTAGTCGCCTAAAGACCGGTAAAGGTTGTCTAGTCGATTTGTCGCAACGGGAAGTAACAACTATGCTTCTTGGCGAATCTATACTAGATTTCTCGGTCACAGGCAGAATAGCCGGAACAATGGAGAATTTGCACCGCGATATGTCACCTCACGGTGTTTACCCGTGTCTCGAAGAAGACACGTGGGTCGCTATTGCTGTTGCAAGCGAAGAAGAATGGCGTGGATTATGTTTGGTGCTGAACAAGCCCGAATTATCCAGCGATAGTAGATTCTGCGACAGTGAATCAAGACATTCTAACCGGAACGAATTGGACAAAATTATCGCGTTATGGACCAGAAAACAAGATCATTACCAAGCGATGCACCGGTTACAAGACCATGGAGTTCCATCCGCTCCAGTACTCAATGGAACCGAGGTGATAACTGATCCTCATCTCGAATCGAGGGGTTTCTGGGATGTGGTTAATCATCCAGAAATAGGTCCGTATAAACAGGTAACCACGCCATGGCTTCTTTCCAAGAGTCGTAGGGGGATACCCGAACCAGCTCCGGATCTTGGAGAACACAACCACCAAATACTGAGTGAATTATTGGGCCTTTCCGAGTCCGAAATCGCTGACTTGATAACAAACGGGATCACTGGGGACATTCCCACAGCGTAAGGATTTGGTAACTACTTCATCAGCATCGAGCTGTTGATACTCTGTAGTTCTCATTCTATTTCATCTCATCTAGTATCGGGTAGCCTTCTGAGTCTAACGGGAACCCCATGTAGCTATACCACGGCCGTATATCTTTCATCACGATCGTAGGGATTTCTCCAACTCCGTCCTGTTGTTGCTTCCTAGCCATGACTTCCTGAGCAATTTGGGTGTTGAGAATCTCATTGGAGTGTGCCCGTCTCATCTCTCGTTCTTTAAATTCAGGCATAACTTCTTTAGCAAACAATTTCAGAGTCGCACAGATTTCTTCGTGTGAAATATTCCCCGCCTCTACTGAGAAGACTATTTGATCTAACCCGGCCCGTTCATATTCACGTAATGTGGCTGAGATTTTTTCTGGCGTACCTATGGTTCCGGTATCCCATTCAAATCTGTAATCAGATTTACTATAGTTATCCCACAAACTCGTGACACCTGGCTTGTGGCTCCCATAACCAAAGTAATGAACAAAACTGTACCACCAGAAATGAACTTTATCTTCAATTCGCTTTGCATCAGAATCTGAAGGACAACAGATAAGTCGACTAAGTACGCTTAGATTGGGGTTGATTGAATAGCCTATAGGAATCGCTTCTTTTCGAAGGGTATTATGGTAGTCCTCAACCCATTTTTTTGTATTGTCAAAATTGGTAAAGCCAAACGATAAAGCTCCTATTCCTAAACGTGCAGCTTTTAATATGCTCTCTCGATGGGAACAGGCCATCCATAATGGAGGGTGGGGCTTTTGGAGTGGTTTCGGAAGAACATTTCTTGCAGCAAATGAGAAGTGGACGCCGTCGTAACCACGATACGGTTCCTCAACCATCATCCTAACCACCTGGCCGAGGACCTCCTCAGTCATATCTTGGCGCCTGTCCCAATCCATACCCCAAGCGGTCGAACCCAGGCGGTCACTAGATGAGCCAACTCCGAATTCAACTCTGCCGTTTGCTAAGAGGTCTAATGCCGCGACTTTTTCGGCTGAGCGAACCGGATTGTTTATCATTGGAGGAAGTAACATCACACCAAATCCAAGACGGATCTGAGTTGTACGTTGTGTGCATGCAGCTAGGAATACCTCAGGGCTTGAAAGATGGCAATATTCTTCCAGGAAATGATGTTCCTCTACCCACAGAGAATCAAACCCTAATTGATCTGCCAATTCAGCAATTACCAACCGACTCTCGTAAAGCTCGTGCTCACTTTCACGACTCCATGGTCTCGGGAGCTGGAATCCTAATTCAATGCCAAATCTCATAACTCAAAACTCGTACCAAGCGGTTTGCGAAATAGATATATCTTAGCTGATACCGTCTTAGTCTAGGGAATACTTCGTGTGCAAGCGTCAAACGTGACGTACGTTGGTCTCAGTTTGTGAAGAAATTCCTGCTTTACACATTTAACGAACCGTGTAGACTACCGCCATGCGATTACTAACCGCGATTTCCATTGCCTCTCTGGTCGTATCTATTGCCGCTGTAGTGTTTGTCCTCGGTTTGTATGCGGAGCTAAATCAATCAGAAATTAAAGTTAGCCTTGCTAAAGACAAAATTCCTCAAGCACGTACTCAGACATTCCAAAGTCCGGAATGTCATCTGTTGTCCAAATATATGACAACCTCACTGACGGATAGGTCATCCGACCAATTCACGAGCGTTTGGATTGCCGAGGATTGTAATAAAGAATTTAAAGTCGACAACCCGAAACGCAACATCGAAAACAAATCCCAACTTAGAGTGTCACAAGTTGAAAATTTAATAGAGTCTTACAATCAAAGTGCGGACGGTAAGCGATTCGAGAAATGCCTGTGGATGCCTGTAGACTCTGGCTCAAGGTTCAGCGTACGAGCCGACAGAATCGAATACAAACCTGAAGAGAATAGATGGCATATTCAGGCAACGGGTGGCAGCTGTAAAGGAATTGAATCTTTCTCAGTAGATGACCAAACGGGCGAAGTAAGTTACCTGGGTTCCAGTCTAGACAAATGATCCGGAATATTACTTGAAAATAGATTTGTGCTAAGACGACCGATAGGTGTTCTCTACGACCAGGTTTTTACATTGAAGTGCACATGACTATGCCCTTGGGTAATGTAAATAAGACCGGAAATGCCATGATAACAACGAAAATAGTTTCACTATCCTTAGTAACGGTATTCCTTTTATTAATAGCCGCCTGTGGAAACAGAAGTACGACTGATGCGGTACTACAAGGTAGCCTCGTTTCAACAGACATTCAATTGAACTCTGACATGAAAGAAAAGTTACTTGAACTCGCCGATGATCGGGACAGATGGTTTTTGGTTAGCGATATCACCTCCGAGGCGCTGGAAGGCCTATACAATACCTGGTCCGTAATATGTCAAAACGATACTTCCTTATCTGACTACAAGAAAGCCGTATACGAAGTTGTAAGACCGTGGGTATTAGAGGAGACCAATACGGATCTGAAGGGTTTGCAAAAAGCCGGTCGATATTACACTGTGGAGAGTTGGTCTCCCCCTTGGGCATCCGTCAAACAAACATGGAAGGATGATGCGAATATAATTTTAGGCCCTCAACTCCAGTTGTATCTAATAGAATCTGGAGAGTGGCGCTATCACGACTGTTAGCGGAAGCAATGCAGTACCTCGTGCCATTTCTGTCGGAACCAATCTCACATGCTTCATCGTATTCCAGTTGGAGCGTAATGGGCTAAATGCCCCCTAACAATGACCGAGTTTTGTAAGATTCAAGAAACCCATATGGACTAGCGAGAATCTTAGAATATAAGTCCTTAATTCACACTAACGATTTCTCTAGTCATGAACAATCTGGTAGTCAGGAACGCAATCACCTTATAGTGACTGTTATAATTTCGGCCGCCTGAATCTCAGAATAATGGTCAAGATTTACAAAATGTAATGATGGCCGTCCCCGACATTGATGATTTCATCGGAAATATAGATGCATAATTTATTATTCCTTTGACCTCTATACTGACTGAATAAAGCTCAGGTTATTGCGCCGGCTAAATAATTCGGTTTGGGGTCTTAATATGAATCAGTACAAGCACCAAACGATCTGATAGTCCCATATAAGTGAAAAATTGACTGGCATTTGGTTGGCATTACTTTCAGCAGCGATATTCGGATTCGTCACCGTGGCAGATAAGCGTCTGATCTCTGTCAACATGCCAGTCCTTTCCAGCTTTTATTTAATCATAGTCATAAGTCTATTTGGCCATACTGGAATCGCCATAGCAGTGTTTGGGATACCAGACCAACTACCTTTCAGACATTTGCTGTTGGCTGGCGTTGCTGGATTGTTCTGGGGGGCCGCACTTTGGACAATGTTTATAGGTTACAGATTCGAGGAAGCATCTCGTGCGTCTGCCGTGATCCACACATTTCCAGTCTTTGTAGCCCTATTGGCGGTACCACTTTTAGGCGAAAGACTATCCATCACCCAATGGGCTGCTATCCTGATCGTTGTATCTGGAGCGTTTTCCATATCGTTTAGGATTTCAGGACCCAATCTATTCACGCTTAACAAAGCTTTCCCAATATTAGTATCTGCAAGCATATTTACAGCATTAGCCCATATCAGTGGCAAATATGCGCTAGCAGAGATAGAAGCGGAATTCGTATATGCCGTAAGAAATTTCTTCATGGCTATTTTTTTAATGATGTTTTGCAGACCAAAAGACACAGTAACGCTTATACGAGCCCTGAAAAACCCTCAAACATTCACCCTTGTACTAATCGGTGAGGTTATTTTAGCTCCAGTCGGTATTTTCTTAAACGTTGTAGCGTCTAACCTTGGTGCAATTTCTATTGTTTCTACGGTTACCGCGTCAAGGCCTTTTTTTGTATTCCTCTATGGCAGTTTATTAAGTGTCCCGCCATTTCGATTATTAGACGAGTCGATAGATATACGAACACTTGCCACCAAGGCAATTTCCATAGCTTTAATAATGGGCGGAATAGCTCTTTTGTCGTTCGGATAATTACCACCTCCGATGCCCTTTCTGCAAAGTGATCGTCCCAGCGTTCATTGGTAAAAGTCTGGCTCTAGAGCGATTTTCCATAGATACTGTGCTGAGTTCCAAATGTAAGTTGTTATCCCAGTATAATGAGAGCTCCATCAACTAATTCTCCGGTAGGATCTTCCTACCCTATCTCCTCGTCGCATCCTTAATAACACCTAGTATGTCTCAACAGAGTTAGCAGCTTCTACCTTAGACAGAGAATTCAATCATCAAGCGTAATTCTTGTGTTATTTTAGTCAGGATCGTTTTACCGTATTCACCAGATAAAACTAATAAACGACAGGACCGTAATGAACTACTTCGCACTGACAGACGAACAGCAAAAATGGAAAGACCAAACAGCTGAAATTGCCGAACGTGACATCGGACCACGAGCGGCAGATTACGACCGTAACAGAGAGTTTCCTGAAGCATCTCTCAATGCGTTAAGAGATGCTGGACTTTGGTCAATGCGAGTACCTAAGGAATTTGGCGGCTTAGGTTTGGATTTAGTCACGACCTGTCTTGTCGTTGAAGAGATTTCAAAAAAATGCCCTTCGACAGCAATGTGCTACAAAATGCACCTAGAAGCTGTCGAAGCGATTAGCCAGATACCGACCGATTATCAGCTTCAACGCTACATTGAGCCGCTCGTTCGTGGGGAAATGTTCGCTGCAGCACCAGGAGGAGAACCCCATGGTAATTCTGGCGACGACTGGACACCCGTTCCGCAAATGGTTACAACGTTACCTAGAGTGGATGGAGGATTCAAGCTTGACCACATTCGTAAATCCTACGTTACATCGGCCGGTCACGCGACTCACTACATTATGTTTTGCCGTGTAGAAGGCGGCAGAACGGAAGGCCCTCCAGACCTCTTAATTTTTAAGAACGACGAGATTGAATGGGAGACTATCGGCGAGTGGAACGGGCTCGGCATGCGCGGAAATACCAGCGTGCCAATGATTTTCAACGGCGTTGTACCAGAAGAAAATCTCGTCGGCATCGAACACGAATACAAAAGCATTTCAGTTATGGCTAAGTACATGACTCCCTGTCTAATCCTTACATACGGAGCTGCCTACCTAGGTATTGCGTCAGGGGCTTTCGAAATCGCTTGTGCCGAGGGTGACAAACGCTTTCCCAGCGGCGCACGGAGACTAGACAACCCAATAAATCAGCGCCGCATGGCTGAAATGAGCGCACAAATCGAGGCAGCACGAGCGTTACTGCACGTTGCGGCCGCCATGCAAGATTCTGGTAGGGCTACATCAGTGCTACCCCTATTGCAAGCCAAAGTTCTCTGCTCCGAGGCTGCAGTACGGGTGACAACCGACTTGATGACCATGTTTGGAGGAACGGCTTTCGCAGGTCGCCTACCATTCGAAAGATACTTCAGAGACGCCCGCGCAGGCCTAGTTATGGGACAGGCAAACGACGTGGCATATGGGAATATCGGAACATTGCTGTTTCCTCAAAGTTAACGGGCAACACCAAAACGGCCAGTCATCATCAATCATAAAATTAGAATAATCGTAGCCCGTTCCACTCTAGTACTCGCAGTTGGACTTGGTTTCCTATTTCTGAACGTTACTCAAGGATACGCTCATGACCCAATATTCATAGATGACACACAAGTCTCTTCTGCCGAAGGGCCTTACCTTCCTAACGGAAATATCTCATTCGCATTGTATGGGAGATTCGAAAATACATTCGGTTCTCGAGGGTTTAGAAGCAATCTATCATCAGGGGATGAATTAGTCTTATCGTTACTAATCCCCAATCTGGCACCGGAGAATCTATTATCCTTGGAACAATTACCGACTCTTACGATAGAACGACCAGACAAATCTTCTATCACGCTAAGCCCAACAGAAAAAGAAGTTTTTAGTGAGCCGTTTACAGGAACAAATTATCTGAGATTACTATCAACGAGCGAACCTGCTCAGACCGGCGTTTACCACTTTACGATAAATGGGAATCATCGAGGGAGGTTCACTGTTTCTACAGGGACTATAGAACAATTCGGCACACCTGTAGAAAACGTAATCGATCGTTATTCCAGCTTAAACCGAGTCTTAGCTTGGTATTCAGATTCTCCCCATCAATCTGTTAGGCAATTGGCGCGCGATACGCCAATCGTATCCCGATTCAAACATTATTGGATATTAATTCCCTGTATCCTGGGAGTTATCGCTGTATCCGCTGTAATATTGGCCAGAATGAGAACCGATAGGTAGTTTAGTCTAACTACAACCAATGCAATCCTTCGATAACAGCCGTTTCTTAGAGCGATTTAAAAGATTAAAACTTGAACATCCAATATAAATAGGAGAGCCAAACTCTTCTAAACTTGGATTTTTATGCCTAACGGCACGGTATCCCCTCGGCTCCGAACCGAAGCTCTACTAATTAACCGTTAGAAATAATACATATGAATATCCCAGAGTATAATGCAGACATCACCAACCCAAAGCCATCGGAGTAACATGATAAAACGTATGATTGGGGCGTCAAAGTTGGACCCCGCCGTATATGAGGAAGTCGAAGCGGATTCATCTGCAACAAGACAAGCTATGGCGGTAGTCGTCTTGGTCGCACTCGCAACCGGAATCGGAATGTTCGGAACGGGCGGTCTAGTTGGTCTAGTGGTCGGTATCCCAGTATCTATCTGCCTGTGGGCACTATGGGCATTAATCACCTATTTAGTAGGCACAACCATATTTAAGACCTCCGAAACAGAGGCCAACTGGGGGCAACTAGCTCGCACTTTAGGGTTCGCACAATCCCCTGGAATTTTAAAGGCCTTGGGATTCATTCCGGGCATTGGTCTTCTAATCTTTTCAATAGCATCGATCTGGCAGTTGGTGGCTATGGTGATAGCCGTTCGACAAGCTTTGGAATTTACATCCACTTGGAGAGCTATCGGAGTAGTAATAGTCGGTTTCATCCCTTACGCCTTGATAAGCTCCTCAATACTCGCATTGCTTTAAAGGAAAAGAAATAATTACATGCCTCGTCCTCCAGTACCTCTTGTGGCCTATATTTACCCCCTATTCTGTAGTACCTACAGCTACATTCGGACCCAACATAAGACTTAAGATATGCACGCAAGATCGTTCAATAATTAGGTAGGACAAATAAATAATCGAGCTATAAACGATATATATCAGTTATTAAACCAGTCCGACCTCAAACTCTAGCCAGAATTTAAGCTTAGTAAAGGCTAGCCCGCGCAGGACCAAAGTCCACAAGCCCTACCCGTGTAAAACATGCCTACTTGGAGTCTAATTCCCTGTGGAAGGCCTGTCCGGTGGCTTCAATACATATATCACGGTTGCCTATAAGGTGCACGAATTAACATCTAAAAGGTTAATAAAAAGAGTACCTGAACCCACAATCGGTGGCCTTAAAAGCCAATTGACTCAGATGTCACTAACACTAAAAATTAGCATGAGTCCATCTATATGAGGAAAGGAATTTTTTACGGATGGAAATTAACCGGGCTCGCTCTCTTCGTAAT
>JAPNTN010000209.1:0-10973 GCA_027249445.1 Dehalococcoidia bacterium
GTGAGGAGAGAGGCGACGATATCAACAAAACTTGTCACGTATTGTATGGGTTTTGTTGCTAATTGACATAATATGCTGATGAATCCGGCGAGAGTCAGCAATATTAATCAATAAGGCTATATTTTTATTGGCTAGCTATATGTGGATATAATGACTTATGGTCTGTGTACTTTATATCTCCTAACACTGACAAAGGAACTTCTGTAATTCGTATGCGTAAACTCTTAGAATTATTACCACGGGACGTTTTAGCGATACATAATACTCACAATGATGGTTCGATTGCTTTAGTTCGGGACAATCGTGACTATGAGAAGTAGCCCTAACGCGCTCAGATATGTATTAGGATTGATAGTAGCCAGTTCGGAAGAGCATGGTGTTGTCTATTGGTCTGACTATTTTGCAACCCCAATTCTGAAATCTATGAAGACGATAAACTAGAATATGAAACCGAGGGACTTACGAGATATTCTTAGCGCTCTTAATGCCGGTAGAATGACTGTCGATGAGGTGATTCGCGAAATTGGATTAAGTCTTTATGAGGATATTGGATTTGCGAAAGTGGACCATCATAGGCCGATTCGGACTGGATATCCAGAGGTTATATTTGGACCCGGCAAAACTTCAGAACAAGTTGTTGGAATAGCAGAATCGATGCTTGGTAGGAGTCATCCTGTATTAGTTACAAAGACGACTTTTGAGACGTTTAAATGCGTCCAAGAAGTTTCTGGAGATGCCGAGTTTAATGAGCTAGCAGGTGCAATTATCATACGGTCCGATTTAGAAACTATATCCAGACCTGGTATTAGCGTCGTTTCGGCTGGAACTGCAGACTTGAATATAGCAGAAGAAGCAGCGATCACGGCCGAAGTAATGGGTAATGAGGTAGTCCGGATTAACGATGTTGGAGTTGCGGGTATTCATAGGCTCTTTGATGCTCTCCCCATATTAAGAGACTCAAATGTCATTATTGTTGTAGCTGGTATGGAAGCTGCTATTGCGAGTGTGCTTGCTGGCTTAGTGTCCATGCCTATCGTGGCCGTACCGACTAGTGTAGGCTATGGATCTAACTTTGAGGGATTGTCGGCGTTGTTAGGAATGCTTAACAGCTGTGCACCTGGTGTTGCTACCGTGAATATTGACAATGGATTCGGCGCAGGGTACCTCGCAGCTCAAATCAACCAGGGCCTGACTGTGAAAAGTGAATAAATTTAAATTAGCTCTAATTGTTTCCGTATCAGTACTAGTATTCATAGGCTTGTTAGCGTACGGAGACTTTAGAGAAATGGGTCGCATTGTATCGAATTACCCGAAGCATTATTTCTTACTCGCATTGATTCTCGCTTTAGTAAATTATGGAGTGAGATTTATCAGGTGGGCGTACTACCTACGAATTCTTCATGTTGATATCACGTTCCGAGCAAGTATGTTGATATTCTTCAGTGGGTTAGCTCTCTCTGTGACACCAGGTAAGGTGGGCGAATTTTTCAAATGTTACTTCTTAAAGCAAAAGTCTGATATGCCGGTAGCTCACTCGGCGGCGGTGGTAATTATGGAGAGATTGACCGATCTGGTATCAGTCTTGATGGTCGGTCTAACCGGATTGGGAATTATCCCTATTGAGGTTCTCGGTGTTTGTTGTCTGTTGGCTGGTAGTTTAGTGGGTTTTGTAATTTTATTTAAGTCCTCACTAGGTAATTTATTGTATAGGGTCCCATTAGTTTTAAAATGGAAACTACAAATAGATGCATCTAGGTCTGCATTTCGTGTTTTATTGCAAGTTAGAGCATTAATAACTGCTACACTTTTAGGTGTTGTAGCGTGGGCTAGCGAGGGTATTGCTTTATACCTAATCTTAAAAGGGTTAGGTGTTGAGGATGGTTTGTGGTTGTCAGTACCTGTATATGCCTGGTCCACCATTGTTGGTGGCTTGTCAGCGATACCTGGAGGTTTAGTAGGTACTGAAGTAAGTATGCTTGCGTTTCTGGTGAATATAGGATTAGCGAAAGGCGAAGCTGCGTCAGCAGTTTTGCTAATACGATTAGCTACATTGTGGTTTGCAGTCCTACTAGGATTGATGGCCATGGGGATTTTATATAGTGGAGATAATCATGTATTCAAACGATTACGTCGTATGTGATTTATGCAGGAGTACGCCTCACTTAAGTTGTTTTCTGCATGCTTTCCATGCCTAAATACCCTGACATGTGGATTATAATTAAATTTAGGATAATAGTAATATTGGGTTAATATTAATTCTATACGGTCAATGAATACTTTTTACGCTTATATTAGTTGTCTTCGGCCTCGACAGTGGATTAAAAATTTCTTAATCTTCGTTCCATTTTTATTCACTATTTCTGATGTCTGGTCTCCAGGTGACTTTAATATCGTCACTGATATGTTGGTCAAATTGGGACTGGCTTTTATCGCGTTCTGTTTGACGGTTAGTTCCGTATATATCTTGAATGATTTGAAGGATAAGAAAAATGATGCTAAGCATCCATACAAGAAATATAGACCGGTAGCTTCTGGCCAGGTCAGTGCAAGTATGGGAGTCGGGCTCATGCTAGCTTTGTGTCTGATCGGAATATCGTTGATGTGGTATATCGACGTACTATTGGGCGGGATGGGAATACTCTACATATGTTTGAACTTACTGTATTCGTTTGGTGCGAAGAACATTGTACTGTTGGATGCTTTCTTGGTCGCTAGTGGTTATATAGTACGAACTGCTGCGGGAGCGGTACTTATTGGAGTGATGCCTTCCCCTTGGTTGTACATAGTAACCGCGTGTGCAGCGTTATTTATAGTATTTGGAAGAAGGTACGCTGAGTTAAGGCTATATGGAGATACAGAAGGTTCTTATAGAGGAGTTTTAAAGCAGTATTCTGGACCCTTAATATCACAACTGGTTAATATTACGGCTGCAGCTTCTTTGCTAAGTTATACCCTCTATACGATAGAAGCAGATAATCTTCCGTCTGACCATTCGATGCTTGTGACGGTACCGATGGTAGCTTTCGGTTTGTTTAGGTATTTATATCTGCTTAATAATTCTGATGTGTCTGAGTCCCCAGAGCGCCTGATATTTCAAGATGTGCCGTTATTATCAACGTGCGCTGTTTGGCTGGTAACCGCTATATTGGTGTTGTGGATTAACGGTGTCTGAGATAGTGAATAGGAGTTGTTCTTATGGCGTTTAGTAATCGCAATAGTTCCGGCAGTGCGAATACTGTATCCGTGGTTAAGACTAGCCCGAACACAGTACTAGATGACGTAAAAACGTCTATGGAATTAGCAGGTGTCACTCAATGCCTAAACAGGGAGATTGAGACGTTATTAAAGATCAATATCTCTTGGCAACACTGGTATCCAGCTTGTTCTACTTCTCCTTGGCAGTTGGAGGGTGTGATAAATGCTTTACGGAGCTTGGGTTATAAGAATTTAGTGGGTGCCCACAATGGAACTGTCGTAGTCGATTCTTATGAAGGTGAGCTCAATAATAAACATAAGGCCGTTCAGGACAAGTGTGATCTTCCTGTAGTTCATTTAGATACTCCTCCAAATCTTTGGGTTGATTACAAACCAAAAGCCGACATGTTGGTTCTGGATTCTATATTTCCTGAAGGCATACAAATACCCCAGACGTTTGAGGGTAAGAATATAATTCATCTGCCGACTATGAAAACCCATGTTTTTACTACCATGACTGGAGCAATGAAAAACGCTTTTGGGGGACTACTGCACCGGAAGCGTCATTGGACTCATTCAGTTATACATGAGACTCTCGTGGATTTGTTGGCCATTCAGCAGGAAATCCACCCCGGAATATTTGCTGTTATGGATGGAACGTTCGCAGGAGACGGACCTGGACCTAGAGCTATGAGGTGGCATGTCAAAGACACGCTTGTTTCCAGTTCTGATCAAGTAGCCATTGATGCTGTTTCTGCGTATATGATGGGATTTGATCCGATGAGTATAGAGTTTATTCGTCTTGCTCATGAACGTGGGTTGGGATGTGCCGATATAAAGGCGCTGAATATAGTTGGTGAGGACATAGAGAAAGTAAATTGGCATTTCAGTAGAGCTGAAAACACATTTGCCAGCAAAGGCCAAAAGCTTATTTACTGGGGCCCGCTGAAATTCTTGGAAAATGCGCTTCTGAGAAGTCCCATTGTAGGATGGGCTTTTTTAGCCTCTAATCTATACCATAATGGATATTGGCTAAATACCTATGGAAAGCGAAGAATAAAATCTGCATTGAAAACTGATTGGGGTAAATTATTCCAGTCGTATTAACCAAATATCGTGAGGTTGTAGGGATTGACTGTTAAAAGCATAAGCGCGGTGACATTGGCGGTTAGTGACATGGGGAAATCGGTCGCGTTTTATAGTGATCAGATAGGTATGGAGCTATTATACGGGGGGCTGCACAGTGAGTTTTCGAGTTTTGGAATCGGCGGCAGCTATTTAAATCTTATTTTAACTAAGGACTCGCAGATAGAATGGTGGGGTAGATTGATATTCTATGTTGATGATGTGGATGCGTTGCATAGCCGACTGATTTCTAAGGGTGTAGCTACTCTAACGAGTCCTGAGGATGCATCGTGGAACGAGCGGTATTTCCATGTGTGCGATCCCGATGGTCATGAACTAAGTTTCGCTCGTCCCTTATGAACATGTGAGACTAAGCTTTATTTTGTTGATTTATTCTTTCTGCCCATGGTTTTAATACAGCGTATAACATATCGTTGATTGGAGTTTCAATATTCAGACGGTTCCCCATTTTTATGACTGTCCCTGTCAGTCCTTCAAGCTCTACGGAACGATTTTCAGCGAAGTCTTTAGCCATAGAAGATTTTCCTGAATATGGGAAATTATCTAGTGCGGAAATGGCCCAGTCCATCGCGTCATCGGCTATCGGAGCACCATACGCTCTCCCAACCTCAAATCCTTCTGAAATTGCACTAAGTATCAGATTTCGAGTTTCTGGGACAGAACGCATTTCCCCCATGCTTGAGTTGCTGGCTGTGCAAGTGGATGCACACGCTGACAAATAGGCAAATTTCTTCCATAAAGTATCGAGCATATTTTCCTGGAGTTCTACCTTCCAGTTGGAAGCTTGAAACAATGAGAGTAATTGTTCTCCTCTTTCGCTGATGCCTTGATACATTTCGCCGAAGTGCGCAGCACCTGGGCCTCCTTGAGTGACTACTCCTGGTTCTGATATACGCCCTTCTAACATAGCTGTACCTATCATGACTCGCTCGTTTCCGAATACTTCAGCAAGGTCGTATCCGTTGCTGACACCATTTTGAAGTGTGAGTATTGTAGTTTGATCACCAACAATTGGTTTGATCGATTCTATAGCAGGAGTGTTGTCGAACATCTTAACAGTGAACAAGATTAAATCTTGCTTCGTAAGATCGGACGGATTATCTGTAGCAGGGTTGTGAACAGTGAAGACACCATCATTTTGGCTGTTTATTTGGAGACCATTATCTTGGATTGCTTTGAGATGTTCTCCTCTAGCAATGAACGTTACGTCGAGATCATTTCTGGCTAATAGCCCTCCGAAATATCCCCCTACTCCTCCGGTACCCATGACAGCGATTTTCATGTTCTATCTCTCCTTAGATTTCTATTCGTTACGGATATTAACTGTACTGTTCTCTAAGATCTCTTTTTAACACCTTTCCCATAGCGTTCCTGGGTAGTTCATCTATGAAGTAGATGTATTTAGGTTTCTTATAGCTCGCGAGATGTTCCCCGCAATGTTCTATCAAGTTATCTGCGGATGGCGGAGGACCTTCGGTCACTATAACAGCGACTACTTCCTCGCCCCATTCTTCGTCTGGGGTCCCTATGATGGCCGCGTCAGATACTTGAGGGTGGGACCGTAGGACTTGTTCCACCTCTTCGGGAGATATCATCTCGCCACCTCTTTTGATAAAGTCTTTGGCTCTTCCTGATAGGAAGATGTATCCATCTTGATCTTGATAAGCTAAATCACCGGTGTAGAGCCATCCGGATTTTATAGTTTCTGAAGTGGCTGATTCTTGGTTCCAATACCCTGTCATTAATCTATCACCACGTGCTACTATCTCTCCTATTTCCCCTGTGTCGACTGGATTTCCGTCTTCAGACACTATTAATATTTCAATATCATCTAATGGCTTCCCTATAGATGTAAGTCTCTTCAATTTGATTTCTATGTCAGTCTGTGACCCGTCTAGTATGTGATCCTCTGGTGGTAACATAGTGATTGTTGATGCTGTTTCAGTCTGTCCGAATGCGTTAATAAACATTGTATTTGGAAAACTTGTGATTGATCTTTTAATGACATCCAACGGCATTGGTGCTGCACCATATGTGATTACATTCATATCGGATAAATCGAAATCCTGGAAATTCGGATGATCTATTATTCGCTTTAGCATTGTTGGTACAAGCATGGCTCTGTTCGCTTTATTTGCTTCTGCGGTTTTAAGCCAATCAAGCGGGTCAAATTGCCGCATTATCGCCATAGTACGGCCCCCGTAAATCGCTGCTAGCGCCGCTTGGAGTCCAGCTATATGATAAAACGGAACCGTAATTAAATTAGTTTCATTTATATCGGGATCTGCCGGAGAGACTGTAGATAGTAGATAAGAAGAGAAACTATTATGGCTCAACATGACGCCTTTTGGAGTTCCTGTTGTCCCCGCAGTGAACATAATGACTGTAGTATCAGAATCGTCATCTTCCGGAAAATGTATTTGATCACTAGTTTGGTTGGTTAAGATATCTTCATAGTATTTAAATTTACTGGTCACTTCGGAATCGAGTGTTATGAGCTGACTTTCTTTCAAGGTTTCTTCGTTGAGCAGTGTGTCAGTCAAAGATAGGTATCTGTTCCCTATGAATAATAAGTCTGGTTTAGATATTTCAAGCATTTGGTTAAGCTCGTCTTCTTTTGAACGAAAATTGATCGGCACGTAGATTGCGTCGAGTTGTGCTGTGGCAAAATAGATTTCAATTGCTTGGTTAGTGTTCACATGCATGAAAGCGACTCTGCTACCCTTGCTTATTCCCATGTCAGACATGGCATTTGCCAGCATGTTCACTCTATTTTGTAGCTCTGTGAAAGTTGTCCTGGTGTCCTCGAAAATGAGAGCTGTTCTGTCGGGAACTATAAGGTTTGTGATGGTTAGAAATTCAGAAGTATTCAAAACTTTCACTCCAAGTGAAAAAGTTGTGTGGCTCTTTAGTCTATCTCTATTATATGCCAACAAGATATGATCGTTTTTCTAGCGAAAGAGATGCAGTCTGGCAATTGCTACTGTTGCTGTGCATTATTTCCTTTAGTGCTGCTAATTTGTCAGGTCGGATAGTTGACACTTTATCGGCTAATGAATAAGCATGATTTAATAATTGGTCATCCTCTACTATTCGAGAAACGATTCTAGATCTTAAAGCGTTGTTAGAGTCGAACCTATCTCCCGTGAAAAGGATATCGAGTGCTGTGGGAATTCCTGTAACTCGTGGTAATGTTTGTGTGCCGCCAGCTGCTGGTATCATTCCTAAATGCGTTTCGGGCATAGCAAAGACAGTACTTTTACCGGCGATTCGGATATCACTTAATAGAGCTATTTCCAACCCAGAGCCGATACAATATCCGTGCACAGCTGCAATTATGGGTTTAGGTAGTGCTACCATTTCTCCCCACACATCTCTCTGCCACCTAACATAGCGAGCGACTGCCTGAGAAGGGGCGCTGCCAAATTCTGTCAAGTCGGCACCGGCACAGAAGGCCGAGCCTTCTCCAGCGATTATTAAACACCGAATTTCTTGATCCTGTTTTATTAAGTGCAATGCCTCAGAGAATTCGTCCCGCATTTGGATGTTATAAGCGTTCAAATATTTCGGGCGATTAAGTGAAATTTGGGCCGTATGGTTAGTTGTTGTGAGTCTAATGGTGGAATATGTAGAAGGCATTACAGATGCGCTCCTGAAGCTCGTTTATACAGTTGGTCGAGGCTGACTTCCGTATATCTAAGGCCTATGTTTTCGATATTGTGCGCGTCGCTAACTTTTACGGTCATTAGATCGTATTCGTCGGCTACACTCTGCACTTGTTGCTTTCTAATGTGCCAGTTATGAATGTAGTTGTCTATTTCGATAGCGTGGATGTTCTCCTCGATGATTATGTTGGGACTGTAATATCCAGGGTGGCAATATATTCTAAATGTGTCACCGCTATCCAGAAACAATTCGGTTACTTGATATTCGTCAAATGGACTATTTGGAGGCCTGACCTCTATTTCCCATCCAGGAATTACTATAATCTGATCGGGGAAATGCTCTTCGGCTAATTTGCAAAATTGGAAAGCCCACTCCTTGTTATGGTGGTCGGTTATAGCGATTCCATCGATACCTTTCGATTTTACTTCAGCTATAACCTTTTCCACTATTGATAGTGATATCGGTTGAAAATTGAATGCTTCCCAAATATGAGTGTGTAAATCTAATTTTAATTGCACTTAGTAATATCCTTTTGTGTAGTTATTCCCCTTTAAATATTGGAGGGCGCTTTTCCAAGAAAGATTTTATTCCTTCCGATCTGTCGTATGTGCTTTGTAGGATGACATTAAGATCTGTCTCCAATCTCAATCCATCAGTAAGATTTATTTCCATTCCGCTATAGACTGCCTCTTTGGCGTATTGGTTTGCAATGGTGGCACCAGAGGCAATTAATGAAGCTAGTTCGCTAGTTGTGTTTTCAAGAATGTCGTTTTTGACCACCTTGTTTACTAAACCTATGGACAGAGCTTCTTGAGCGTCTACGATTCTTCCAGTCAGTAGCATATCCATGGTCCAGGAAGTTCCTATAACACGAGGCAATCTTTGCGTGCCACCATCTATAGGAAATGCAGACCCGTTATAGAGGTCGTTACACCGGAAGCGAGTTGACGTGTTGCAAATTCTAATGTCCGCGCAGAGAGCTATTTCCAATCCATGTTCCATAGCGTCCCCGTTGATACTTGCAATAGTAGGTACTCGGAGCCGAGTTAAATTATCAGAAATATTTAAGTCGTGTAAGATTTGTCTGCGTTCATGAATGGACAATTCTGAACTAATCTGTGTTCTCCCTATAGAAAATACAGGTCCTGTGGCAGAAATTACTACTACAGCGATGTTCTCATCTTCATTTAACTTAATGAAAATAGCGTTAAGTGTGCTGGCCATACCTTCATCTATGATGTTTCCTTCAGAAGGATTATTTAGTATTACAGTGGCGATCCGGTCTTTAATGGTCACGTATGCTGTATCGTTGTTCATAGGTGTTCTCTATGTGGTGAAATCGAATGGTTTAGTAGAAATGTTAATGTTCGGTTTATCTCTTGACAAGTGGGGCATGCTTATTTACGATAATTTGGCACATTTGCGTGGAATACGATATGTGTGAAATCGCATGTAATAAACAGAACGTTACTGTGAGTAAACGAATAAGGAGGCAAAAGTGGTAACCAAAGTAACGCTTCAACCGTTGGGCGAAAGAGTGATTGTGAAGCCTAGCGAACAAGAGTCAACAACCAAAGGTGGAATATTTCTTCCGGATACGGCTAAAGAGAAGCCACAGGAAGGAGAGGTCGTGGCGGTGGGCCCTGGCAGAGTCACCGATGATGGAACTCGGGTTGCCATGGAACTTAGCGCAGGTGATAAGGTAATCTACTCAAAATACGCTGGTACTGAATACAAGGACGGCGACGACGAGTATCTCATCCTGCGTGAAAGCGATGTTTTAGCAAAAATATCATAATTGTAAAAGTAGATTAGTATAAGGAGACGATAACAATGCCTGCTAAAAAACTGGCATATTCCGAAGAGGCTCGCAAGACTCTGAGAATCGGAGTAGACGTACTAGCTGATTCGGTTAAGGTAACCCTTGGACCAAGAGGCAGAAACGTTGTTCTAGATAAGAAGTTCGGACCTCCATTAGTCTGTAGCGATGGGGTAACAATCGCTAAGGAGATTGAACTTCCAGACGCTTTTGAAAATATGGGAGCGCAACTACTTAAAGAGGCTGCTACCAAGACAAATGATGCTGCCGGTGATGGTACGACCACATCGATAGTCCTAGCACAGGCAATTATCAATGAAGGTTTTAAGAACGTTACAGCAGGGACTAACCCAATGGCTATTAAGCGTGGGATAGAACATGCTGTTGCTTCAGTGGTCGGGGAATTACAATCAATGTCCCAGACAGTTGAGACTAGGGAAAGAATTGGGCAAGTCGCAAGCCTGTCTGCTCACGAAGACGCTATAGGAGAGACTATAGCGGAAGCAATGGAAAAAGTAGGCAAGGACGGTGTAATAACCGTTGAAGAGTCGAAAGGCTTGGCCGACGAAATCGAATATGTGGAAGGAATGCAGATAGATCGCGGATATATCTCTCCTTACTTCATAACTAACTCCGATAGAATGGAGTCAGTTATAGAAGATGCAACACTCGTAATTACCGACAAGAAAATATCTGCAGTAGCAGATTTTCTCCCAGCCTTGGAAAAACTGTTGCAAATCGGGAAGAAGAACGTTGTCGTAATAGGCGAAGATGTAGACGGAGAAGCCTTAGCTACACTGGTAGTTAATAAGCTCAGGGGAACGTTAAACATATTAGCTGTAAAGGCTCCTGGTTTCGGCGATCGCAGAAAGGCTATGCTTGAAGATATAGCTATTTTGTGTGGTGGAACAGTCATAAGCGAGGAAACTGGCCGTAAACTCGACACTGCAGATATAGAAGATTTTGGGACGGCACGAACCATCTCTTCGACCAAGGATGAAACAACTATAGTAGATGGCGGCGGCTCTGAAGCAGCTATTCAAGCTAGAATAAACCAGATCAAAACCCAGATAGAGGAGACTACATCTGAGTTTGACAGAGAGAAACTACAGGAAAGAATGGCAAAATTATCTGGTGGTGTCGCTGT
>JAPNTN010000210.1:0-4107 GCA_027249445.1 Dehalococcoidia bacterium
ATTGGAAGCCATGTTGTTTACTGTGGTCCAATTGGTAACGGGATGGTTTGTAAGATTTGTAATAATTTGCTCAGTATGGGCATAGGCGTTTTAATGACAGAAGCGTTAACTATGGGTGTAAAGGCAGGAGTCGATTTGGCAACGCTTGCGGATGTCATAGCAAACAGCACAGGAGGTAATAAGAGGCTAACTGATAAGTTCCCAAGATTCTTGTTTAAAGGTAATTTTGAACCTGGATTTGCAACTGCTTTGGCCGCTAAGGATGTTAGATTAGCCACTGACCTTGGTCGGGAATATGGAATACCCATGGAATTGTCCAATCTGGTAGATCAACGGCATGTAGAGGCTATGTTCAGAGGTTGGGGTCCCGAAGATTCGGATGCGGTTTCGAAGATTCAAGAAGAAAAATCTGGCGTGCAATTGAGATTGCTCGACTAAACTTTTACAACAGAGTTAGAGCCGCAATCCCAGCAACGATCATGATTATTGCCCCTAGTTTGACAGCTAGTGTTTTTATTTCAAGGGGCTCGTCGAGTAGTTTGATCGCTGAGATACTAAGTATAGAACCAAATATGAATACAAACACAGGCCTCGTTGCGGTTACTGTGGAGACTAGTGATACAGGTCCAAGCTTTATCGCCGCTACATTTAGCATGACGGCTAATGGAGCAAGTATAAACTCAGCGAGAAGCAACACTATTAGCGTTTGTTTATTGGTCAGGGCTATATACAGTTGTCTAAATGCTCCAGGCCGCCATAAAAATAAAAATATAGTGGCCATTCCATAGTTCCTGAGGCTATATACGAACCATAACGGCAGTTCTTCCAGAGCGTATTTGCCGGTCAACAAAGCTAGTGCGGTGAATAGACTTGCTCCTAACAATACCGGTAGCCCTTTGTTGAATCGGATTAATCGTCCATCGCTTGCACCCCACAAGGATATTGTTATAGCTCCAGATACAACAATAAATATTGCGATCCATTGGCCGAACCCAAGAGTTTCTCCTAAAAATACAACTGCTAGTATGGCAACGAAAACAGGGAATGTATGTATTATAGCTGACGCTCGGGAAGCTTCTTCTAATTTGTAACCCCAAAACATCATAGCTAGAGCGCCACCCCAGCATAATCCCGACACAATAGCGGAAATAAGACGATCTGGTGGTAGATGTTGCGGAATTCCGGTAATGATAATCGCAACAGTCGCGTATCCGACTAGGGATACCATTACTCCCATGTAGAACGCCACAAGTGACGGCATGTTGTATGATGCTAGCCGTTTATCCAGAACTGTAACAATGCCGAATGTTCCGGCACTTAGTAGTGCTACCCAGATGTAAGCTGTACTCAAGAGGCTATTGAACCAAATATAAAGTAATTTGCATTGCTATTAAGAGGCGTATTATAGCATCTCGATTGATTCTGGCATTGTCGTTACAACATTGATGGCGTATACGTGTAATGTTATTCTAAATTTGTTATTGGGAAGATCGCTTTTAGAGATATGTAAAGAAGAATTCAGGAGCCTTTCATGAAGAGGATGGCACTGAGTGTCGCTCTATTAAGTATATTATTATTAGTGAGCTGTCTTGGGCGGTATGTCCAGAGGACAGATTTATCGAGTGAGAACGTAATGGTAAACCGTATAGCATATGTTGATTCTTTAGGGATTGTGTATACCGTTAGTGGAGACGGGACAGGTAGGCAGCAAATGTCTGGTTCGAGCTATGTGGGGAGAGGTTCATCTGGATCAGTTATGGCTCAGGGTCTAAATTTTGAGACTTTTCATTCGTGGCCTACGTGGTCCCCTGACGGAAGCAAGTTGGCTGTTAGTCGTATAGGCATGGGCGATGCCGATCAACCTAGTATATCCATTGTCATAATCGACGTAGTTTCAGGCAGGTCTAGAAATATCGATGATGTAAATGTAGTGGGTATGGTTGCCGAGAACTCTCCTCATTACTTGTATTGGGCCCCAGATAGCAGGCACTTATCATTTTTAGCGTCTACTAGAGTCGGATTAAGTTTATTCATGGTAGACACGGATAACGGAGATATTAATGCGATAGATACGGGTGCTCCCCTTTATTATAGTTGGAGTGGCGATGGGTTATCCATGATAGTACATACAGGGGCTAGTATAAAACTGTTCGAAAATTTGGACTCTGGAATCTCCGGAAAAGACCTATCCAGGGCTTCTGGATTCAGAGCGCCAGCTTTCTCTAAAGATGGATCAAGAATGGCGTACTTGTCCGAAACTGATCAAGGTGTCTCTTTGAAAGTCGTCGCATCTGATGATTTGAAAGAGGTAAGTGTTGGTGACTTGGGACGGTTCTCAGCTTTTACGTGGTCACCTAGCTCAAATCAAATAGCTATTGCAGATCAAGATGATGACCGGAACTCTGTTTTTAATCGTCTGCGCATATTCTCCGCTGACGGAAACTTGGAAAATATCCTGGTTGAAGAACCGTTTATAGCGTATTTTTGGTCTCCAGATGGCCGTCGTTTAGCATGGGTGGGGCTAGATCTGGAAAATGAAGGTTTTCAATGGAAGGTTAAGGATGTTACTGGTTCAAGCAGCAAAATCATTTTTAACTTTCAGCCATCCAGAGATCAACTCACTGTTCTGAGCTTTTTTGATCAATATTCTTATTCAAATTCGCCCTGGTCTCCAGATAGTACAAAATTAGTTGTATCAGGAACCAAAACCATTCCTTTCGAACAACGCAATGGGCACACGCCTGCAGGAGCACGTATATACGTTTTAGATGTTGAAGGCGTAAATGATCCGTTGGATATAGCAGAAGGATCCTTTGCTAGCTGGTCATGGAATTGATAATGGTTCGCGTGGCTCTGCTGGCATTTTTGGTAGCATTATTTTCAATGGCGTGTTCACAGGATTCTGTGGAGAAATCTTCTGAGTTAAGCCCGAAAGGTATGCTAGAGCAGGCTCATAGAGCACTGCTCGAACTCGAATATTGCAAGTTTGCGTTGTCTCACTCCGGAGATGGAACCGAACTCTTTCCTGGGGTGACTCTGTCGAGGATTGAAGGATATCTGGAATTTCCAGATAAAAGCGAATTTTTAGTTTCTGCTCAACTAGGGAGTATGTTATTGGAGACTAGCGTTGTAATGGGTAATGAACGAGCATTTATGACGGATTTCTTCTCTGGACAATGGCAAGAAATTCCATCTGATTCTCTTCCCATAGATGTCTTATATTTTCGCGAAGCACTCTCAGCTATTTTAGTTTCTCTAGATGAAGTGGAGTTGCAAAGTGATAGCACAGAAGAGAGTGATCTCGTTACGATAAATGGGACGACTAACTCTAGCGTTCTATCCGATTTATTATCTGGGGCGCTGCCCGACGATACAGTGGACGCAAAAGTTGTTCTTCAGAAACGCACTCATATGTTGTCCCAAATTACTCTGACAGGCAAACTTGTGGACACTGACGGCCTAGATATGGTTAGAACACTTACTCTAGATTATATTGATATGCCATTAATCATAGCCGGACCTACTATAAATAATTAGTATGCTGTTACTCCGGTCCAGACACCTGGCTACCGTCGGGGTTATCGTTTTAGTGTCGCTGGGGTCTTTTATTACTGCTCTGGATCAGACAGTAGTAGTTACAGCTTTGCCTTTGATGATGGTAGATCTTGGTGTTTCCGTAAACCAAATTGATAGAGCATCGTGGATAATCATATCGTATTTATTAGGTTATACGGTTGTGATGCCTCTAGTAGGCAGGATGTCTGATGTTTATGGGCATGTTCGAGTCTACCAAGTTGCTTTGATCGTTTTTGCTATTGGTAGTGTACTGGTAGCTCTTTCTGTCACCCTTGGTTGGGTCGTATCCGCCAGGGTGATTCAGGCTGTCGGTGGAGGAGCCACAGTACCAGTCGGCATGGCTATTGCTACGCTAGCTTTACCTGCTCGTTTTAGAGGTTTGTCTTTAGGTATAGTTGCAGGCGCTGCCGAAGCTGGATCTATGCTTGGTCCTGTGTACGGAGCAGCTATTCTAGAAATCTCTGACTGGCGATGGATCTTCTGGTTGAATGTACCTCAAGCATTAATTTTGTTGCTACTTTCTATGTTCTT
>JAPNTN010000211.1:0-5780 GCA_027249445.1 Dehalococcoidia bacterium
TGGGAAACCTTTAAGTCAAGGTTCTCTCCCAGAGATGTTTCGGGCAAACGCACGCAATTCATAGAAAGAATGCAATACCAACTAAGAGAGTGCTGGGACACAGATTTGGAAGAAACCGTACTCAGCATGGTCTACGAGGACGATGCACAGGAAATAAAGGATATCCTGCACCCTGACAACCACGCACAAATATTACGAACAATGTGGGAGACCCCTCCATCCGTAACACTACCTGAAGTAACATGTCCGACTTTAATAGTTGCTGCTGGACCTCAACCGGACCGAGCAAATACAGAGTTTGCACGTTTACGCGAAATAATGGTGTCAGCTGCAGAATCAATTATACCTAATTGTGAGGTCATATGGATCGCAGATACTATTCATGATATCGGATACCATAAGCCAGCCTTATTAGCCTCAATCATTGAAGAATTCATAAGAAACAACTAGTAAAAATAGCTGACTCGAGTAAATGACTATGCGATACGCCCTCATTGTGTTGCTACTCTCCTTGCTAGCCTGTCATTCAGGAGAATCGAGAGTATTGACCAGCGAACCTTGCCAAACAACCCTATGCTGCACCGCCTGTCGACCAGTGACGGTAGGCAAAACTATTGATGGAGATACTATCGACAGTAGTGAAGGCAGGATTCGACTGTTCGGAATAGACGCTCCCGAAATAGGAGAACCTTGTTACGGCGAGGCTAAAACCGAACTTAGAAAATTATCAGGGAACCGTATAAGGGTGGAGGAAGGGCCTCGCTCCACAGATAATTTTCAAAGGCGCCTTTATTATGCATACACAGAATCAGGGGAAAGCATAGACGAACATCTTATAGCTAAAGGGTTAGCAGAAGCTTGGCGAAGAGACGGTCAACACAAGGATCACCTGATAAGCGTTCAAAAACTCTCTCTTAGGTCAGAAAAGGGCTGCCTCTGGAAATGATCTAGTCGTTATCACCTGGCGACAAAACCGTGCTTTCCGACTCTGATGACTCAGAACCATTACTTAGCCCGTAATTAATAGCATAGAGCTTTGCATAAACGCCGTTCTGAGATAATAGGTCTTCATGTTTTCCTACCTCAGCAATTCTTCCTTGATCTAAGACGACTATCTTATCGGCGTTCCTTATAGTCGACAGTCTATGGGCAATAACAATGGATGTACGGCCTTCCAGAACCCTTTTGAGAGCTTCTTGAATGACCAATTCTGTATGCGTATCAATATTAGCTGTGGCTTCATCCAAGACGAGTATCCTAGGATCAGCAACTACCGCTCTAGCGAAGCTAATAAGTTGCCTTTGTCCTACGCTTAGATTTATACCCCTTTCTGCCAGTATAGAGTCATATCCATCTTCTAGTGACATGATGAAATCGTGGGCCCCCACTGCTTCTGCAGCTCGCGCTATATCATCATCTGACGCTTCTTCGTGACTATATCGGATATTCTCTTTAACTGTACCTGAAAACAGATAGGGTTCTTGTAACACCATGCTCATCTGCCCAACTAGTGAACTACGTTTTACGCTTTTAATGTCGTATCCATCAATAGAAATACTCCCACCGGTAACATCAGCAAATCTATGCACCAACGTCACAAAAGTACTTTTACCCGCTCCAGTAGAACCTACTAACGCCACGTTTTCACCTGCGTTAATTTTCAAACTAACGTCTTTTATAACTTCAACACCCGGAACATAGTGGAAATCTACATTTTTGAATTCAATATCCCCCTTTAAAGGAGGCATATCGCCAGCATCATCAGCATCTTTAACTTCAGGTTCTACATCTAGGAGTTCAAATATTCTAACTCCAGCAGACATAGCCCTTTGTAATTGACTGTATTGCATTGTTAGTTGACGAATGGGCTCAAAAAACCTCTGAATCCATAAAGCAAAGGCTACCAACACGCCCCACTCAACTTCTCCTCTTTGCAAAAGCAATCCCCCGACGAAAATAATCCCGAAGCCCATCCCGATCCCTGTTAAAAACTCAACAGTGGGCTGAAGTCCGCCTGAAAATCGACTTGCTTCCAAATTCGCGTCAAGATGCTCTTGGTTGAGACCGTCAAAGTGAGCAAGGTTTTCATCTTGCCTGTTAAGGCTCTGAACAACCCGAACCCCTGTAATATTCTGATTGTACTCTCCATTGACCATTGCTATCGCGCGCCGAATGCGAATGAACGACCTTTTCGCAAATCTTTGCCAATATCCCAAGATCAGGAACAGAACCGGCACAATACTTAAGCTTACAAGTGCTAACTGCCAATCTATTATTAGCATAGCAATGACTATGCCAAATAGGCTTAATAAATCAGCCAACGCCACAACGATCAACTCAAAAGTTTCTTGTATCTGATTAACATCGCTAAGGCTACGAGACATTATTCTGCCAACCGATGTCCTATGGAAAAACGACGTAGATAACTCTTGCAAATGATCAAACATTTCTGTTCTCAGAGAATACAGTATTCCCTGGCCTACCTTGGCCACGTATACAAACTGCAAATAGTTCGCTCCGAAATGGACTAACGTGACTACAAAAAAGGCTAGTCCCACTAAATGGAGGTTGTTAACATTACCACTATTAACACCCCAATTAATTCCAAGCATTATTAACAATGGTATACATACGTTGGCAGCCGTATAGATAGCAACTGCAAAGAGCGACATTAAAGCGTCTTTCTTGTAGGGGGCTATGTATGTTAGTAGCCTCATTACAACGGTGTTGTCGTAAACTTTTCCTAAAGCCTCATCGTCAGTCAGATTGTCTGCAGTGGGAGCATGCATACCACCTGCGTTTGTTCCCCTAAGACCACTGAGCATCCCTCCGCCGCCGTGTCCTCTCATTTAATTGTCTCCTCCAGCGTCAGAGTTTGAGATTGCAGCATCGAGCAACAGTTCTTCTTGTGGCCTCAGCTGTAAATCATATATATCCCGATATATACCGTTAGCAGATAGCAATTCGTCATGCGTCCCTTGCTCAGCTATCTCTCCATCCTTTAACACTACAATTAGATCAGCTTCTCTTACAGTACTTAATCTATGGGCAATTACAAAAGTCGTTCTTCCTTTCATAACGTCTATCATAGCCCTGTGTATAAGTCTTTCAGTTTCTACATCAACACTCGAGGTAGAATCATCCAAAATTAGTACTGGAGGATTAATCAATACGGTTCTTGCAATAGAAAGTCTCTGACGTTGCCCACCAGACAGGGTGGAACCGCGTTCTCCGACCCACGTGTCATATCCCTGGGGTAGGCTAATTATATGCTCATGCAGCTGGGCTATTTTCGCAGCGTTTATAACATCGTCTTCTGTAGCGTTGGCAACACCGTAGGCGATATTATCTCTAATCGTAGCACTGAATAAGAAGACATCTTGCTGAACAATACCGACGTTCCTTCGCAACGACTCAAGAGTGAATTCACGTATATCGTTCCCATCTATAGTTATGCTGCCCTCAGTAACGTCGTAGAATCTGGGCAGGAGGTTTACGATAGTACTTTTACCGCTGCCAGGAGAACCTAAGATAGCCGTTATTTGACCTTGCTCAGCTCCTATGTCGATATGCTTAAGAGCAGGAATTCGTTCATCGTATGAAAAAGATACATCCTGCAACCTTACTTTACCTTCTGACCTGGTTAACACACGGGCATCAGGGCGCTCTTCCACAGGAGAATCGGCGTCCAAAACTTCGAATATCCTTTGCCCAGAAGAGATAGCCCTAGAAAAACTATTAATAACCTGAGCCGATTGTCTGATAGGGAAGGTCAGTTGATTCATGTATAAAACAAACTGCGCTAAACCACCGGCCGTCAGATTCCCTCGTACCACTTCCCATCCACCGAACCAAAGGACTACTCCCAACGCGAATGTAAAATAAAACGTCATCCATGCACTATTTATACCTTGGAGTCTTTCTGTTAGGAAATATTCTTCTCTAAGCTCAGTAGCCTTAGCAGCGTATTTCCGGATCTCATAGTCTTCAGATGCAAACGCCTTGACTACATTTACGCCAACAAGGTTTTCCTGAAGCACTGTGACCGTTTCACCCATGATCTCCTGTACATGGAGCCACATCCTTCTCAGTCGTCTCAAAACAATAGCCGATCTTAAAATTACAAACGGGACAAAGATCAAACTAAGCAGCGCAAGTTTCCAGTTCAAGAACATCAGTATGCCGACTATTGCTATCAGTCTAACAATCACATCTAGAGATCGAACTAGACCTAAATTGATAAACCTGCGAATAGACTCAACATCGGAAGTAGCTTTCGACATGAGATTTCCCGTATGTTCTTTGTCATGATAAGCAAAACTTATATGCTGGAGCTTGTCATACAAAAGATTTCTAATGTCATAGGCAACTTTTTGAGACAAAGAATCCGTAGCATATGTGCGCCCAAAATCTGAGAACCCTCTCATCAGGCTAGCGCCCAGTAATAGCGCCGCCATAAAGAAGAGCCCTCCAATTCCCCACATTGCTACATCCTGGGGGACAACAGCTCCATCCTCGACGAGCACCAAAGAATCTATGGAGTCCCCGAAAATCCGTGGTACTAGAAGGGCGAAAGCGATTGCAGCTGCGAAAGCTATATAAGCCAGTATGAGGCGAACCTTATATCGCCAAGCCATTAATGTAATTCTAACGAGTATTCGCATTCAACAAGACAAGGCACAAAAGAGAATTAAAGAATCTTGATCGTCCCGAAATGAGAGCAGTTGTGACTTGTTGTAACCTTTCAAAGATGGAAGCCGAACAATGAGATTTAGCATCAATAATAACCCTACGAATGAGCTAATTCAAGGCTAACTGATGGCCAGAGAAAGTACTTTTTACAATTAGAAATGAGGCTACATACGCTCGGGAGCAGTCATCCCCATTAACTCTAAGGTTCTCTTGAGAACAATCTGTGATGCTTCAACTAACTTCAGCCGGGATAGAGTCATCTGATCATCTTCTTTCTTGGCAGATATCACCCGGCAATTCTCATAGAACCAATGAAATGCTATCGCTAATTCCATGGCGTAATGAGGCAAATGATGAGGTTCTAGGTTATCTGCCATATATTCGACTAGTTCCGGCAATCTCAGGATAGTCCTCACCAGATTCAATTCATTAGGATCTGTCAGTAACTGAACATCACCCAGTGACCAATCGATATTCTGCGACCTAGCTAGGTTTAAAATGCTAACATTTCTTGCGTGGGCATATTGTACATAATAGACAGGGTTTTCAGACGATTCTTTCTTTGCTAACTCAAGATCGAATTCCATTTGGCTGGTAGCAGACCTAGCCAAAAAGAAATACCGGCAGGCATCAGAACCAACTTCCTCAACTAATTCATTAAGAGTTACGAAATCTCCAGTACGCTTTGAAGCACGTACTACTTCGTCGCCTCGTTTCAAAGTAACGAGTTGAGATATCAGGATCGTAAGATCGTCTTCATTAAGACCTAACGCCTTAACTGCAGCTTTCATCCGAGTCACATGACCTTGATGGTCAGCTCCCCAAATATTTACAACCTTGTCAAAGCCCCGAGAAGCAAACTTATTGTAGTGATATGCGATATCAGAAGCGAAGTAAGTTGGTTCGCCGTTAGATCTGACAACAACGTTATCTTTGTCTTCTCCCAAAAGCGTAGATGCAAACCACAATGCGTCTTCTCTCTCTACGAGATAGTTTTGATCCTTCAATATCTGCATAGCCTTATCGTATTCATTATCATCATAGAGAGAATGTTCACTGAACCAATTCTGGAAGCTTACGCCAATTTG
>JAPNTN010000212.1:0-7260 GCA_027249445.1 Dehalococcoidia bacterium
GACACGGACTTCACTGCCCGCCTTGGATACGTATTGTTCGGAACATCTCTAGTCGCTCTACCGTACTTTCTAAGATCCTATTGGGGAAATTTACCCTCATTAATGGTTTCTATATTCTTAACTATATCTCCGAGTCTTTTGTATTTCAGCAGGTTCGGTAGAAACGACATCATCATTGCATTTTGGACAACATCCTTGTTCATCATATTTTGGCACTACAGTAATAACAATCGTACTAAATACCTCTACATAGCTTCAGCAGTAATGGCGTTATTATTTTCGACAAAGGAAACATCGTTCTTTATAACCTTAATATTTCTAGCTTTTGGATTCGCGCTAGGCATTAATCAATTAGTACCATTATTATTTCGCAGATCAAGACTACGCGACGTCACAGGTCCTGCTGGATTCTTCATACTATTATTAACGCTAACTTTACCCCAATGGGCTGCAATATCAGGACTATTCCAGTCGCTTCTGGGCCTATACATCGTAAATCCTGACGGAGTAGTATCAGGATTAGTTGGATCTCCTTTATGGGCTCCTCCCCTAGTCAATTTCCCAATACACAACGCAAGTATATGGTCTCAGATCGCATTAGCTTCGTGTATGATATTGACCCTATCGCTAATCAGTCTAAAGAAACCTATCAAACGTCGACAGATTGTTAATACCATAATCGTGGGTGCTTGTGCTGCATTTTCCGGATATTTACTATCCCAGAGCATTAGTAGATTTATCTACAATAACCCGTCTGTCCTAACAGCAATAATATTTATATTTTTCTTATTCCTTACAACAGCCTATTGTAGGTTTAGCATCGGCCTATCTCGTAAACATGCACTCCTACTAATACTAATGCCAATAACTTTCATGGTAGTTGTAGCAACCCTGTTTACGAGCGAGTTAAACCCTGAGATTTTTGCAATAACCTTATTACCTTCCGAAATCCAGGTCGGTAACGAGTCATTAGGGGTGCCCCTTAATTTCATAGCAGCAGCATCCATAGGTCTTGGTCTTCTTTTAATATCTGTAATTGTAGGCATCATTTGGAAGGGTGTTGAGTGGATATATTGCAGTATAATTTTTTATTCTATATGGGTCCTGACGCATACTACTCTACTAACTAATCCATCTGGAATATTCACCGGAGGATGGCAGGGACTTGGGTATTGGATGGCCCAACAAGAGGTAGCTAGGGGCAATCAACCTTGGTACTACTATTTAGTAGGGTTATCCGTATATGAATTTATGTTGATCGTACTCAGTATCATTGGCTGCAGTTATTTCCTGAAAAGAGGGCACATATTAGGAATAATTTTGAGTGGGTGGGCCGTCCTATCGTTAGCCGCTTATACAATAGCCAGTGAAAAAATGCCTTGGCTTTTGGTAAATCTAGCCCTACCTATGGCATTTGTCAGCGGATATTATATTTCTCTCACCATTAGAAATGTCCAATGGACAAAAATAAGGCTCGGATCGTTAACTTGTCTTTCCTTAACTCCTCTGATCATATTGTTCCTCGGGTTTATACTATTTCTTTCCCGCTCCATACTGTCTGCAATAGTTGCAATCGGCCTCACAGCCATCGCCTTAATAATGTTTTCCATATGCGCACGATATTCAAAATCACTTAGCATAAGAGATTCAGTTTCAATAGGAATATTTATTACCCTGTTCTTAGCCACTATCTTTACTAGTATCAGAACGGTTTATGAGGTAGACGATAAATATCCTGAACTGTTAGTTTATGCTCAAGGAAGCACCGATCTGAAACATTCATTAAAGGAAATTTCCAATTTCGCTGATAGAAGCCTATTGGAAGATAATCCAATGTCCGTAGATTACGATATGTGGTTTCCAATTCAATGGTATCTTCGAAACGTAACTGACGTCGGCGCTTTAGAATTTAAATGCTTCAAGGATGAAAATGACACAGGGTGGAATGCTTCCTGCATAGACCCAAACGAAACAGAAATAAGCAGCTTGACTCTCATAACTGATCCCAACAAGATCACAGATGAAGATAATCTTGATCAGGCACACGAAAGCGAACTGTTACGCAATTTGCTATGGTTTCCTGAGACCTATAGGCGTCCAGGTGAAAATCGTCACGACGAAACCATAGCAGATGAGGTTACTAAGGACTTTTCATTCTTTTTCGACTCAGCCAAGAACGTGGACACCTGGCGAACTGTAGGAGATTATCTTTTGTACCGAAAGCTTGACTCTGACTGGTATTATTCCGGTTACTATACATATTCCCCTAAATAACTTTTAATTACGTTAGAAATGTTTTCATAATTATTTATAGAGGTACCATTGCTCGACTTCAAACGCTTGCGATTTTGGATAGGCATATTAATAAGTCTTTTGTTCTTGGTAATACTCGTATGGTCCATAGACATTCGATATACCCTATCCGAGTTGAAGTCGGCTAATTATATCTATGTTATACCCGCAATAGCCCTGTATTTTGTATCTGTATACTTCAGGTCAATAAGATGGAAATTATTACTATCACACATGAAAGACATCCCAGTGAACCGGCTGTATCCAATAGTGGTTATAGGATACATGGCCAACAACCTTTTACCAGTAAGGCTAGGAGAATTAGTGAGAGCTTATTACCTAGCTCGGAGAGAGTCTATCAATGGGGCCTCGAGCCTGGCGTCGATAGCTGTAGAAAGAGTATATGACGGGCTCACTCTTTTGTGCTTCTGTGTAATATCTATCCCATTCCTAATAAGTTTAGGTGCTTTCAAAGCGATCAACTCAAGTAGCAACACCCATGCTGTAATATTCGCTTTTATAGCAATATCCATGTTTGTAGGAGCCCTACTAACACTGACATTTATGTCTTCTTCCAAATTCATACAGTTTAGAATAGCATTGATAAAATTATTTCCAGATACTATACAATCTAAAATCAATTCAATTCTTGGACAATTCTTAGAAGGACTCGCGAGTTTAAAAACAATCAGAAGCCAATCTACTATCCTAATGTTTTCAATACCAGTATGGTTGTCGGAGTGTGGTGTTTATCTTTTAGTTGGATACAGTTTCGAAATACATACTTATTTCGCATCCCCTATAATATTTATTCTAGCCATAATATTAGTGACCGCCACTTCGAATCTGATCACCGCGATTCCCTCCAGTGTTGGAGGTATCGGCCCGTTCGAGGTAGCCGCCCAACAAACATTGGTTGTACTCGGGCTAAACTCGTCATTAGCAGCAGCTTATTCTGGATTCATACATATCATCGCCCTTTGGCTACCTGTAAACCTCTTGGGAATACTATTTCTTTGGAAACACAATATGTCAATGAAAACGTTAGTTGATATGACTACCCCCCAAAGTGAACCCTCAGAACCATATAACAATACATATAGCGACGGAGAAATGAGAGATAAAACATGCAAATAGGAATAATCGGAGCAGGCATAGCCGGATTGACATGCGCTTATGAACTCTGCAGACAAGGGCATACTGTAGATATTTATGAGACTGCTCCGTTTGTCGGGGGGCAAGCTTCGACATTTACGGTACAAGGAAGCCAACTGGAGCGAGGGTATCACCATTTATTTGTTAGTGATACCCATATAGCCGACCTAATGGAAGACCTCGGGTTGTCACACCAATTGAAGTGGTTCGAATCATCTGTTGGATTATATTATGGTGGTCACATTTGGAGATTCTCAACACCAATGGACCTCCTGAAATTCAAACCACTCCCATTTTTTGACAGAATACGACTAGGCATCTGGACTCTCATTCTCCAGAGAACTAAAACTTGGAATAAATTTGAGAGTGTTACCGCTCAAGAATGGATAATAAAGCATATGGGAATACGCTCCTACAAAGTAATTTGGGAGCCATTGCTACGAGGCAAATTTGGGGATTACTTCAATAAAATCAGCATGACATGGGTGTGGGGGAAAATCTATCTGAGGGTAGCTTCTAGAAAAAAGAATGGTCAAAAAGAACTTCTGGGATACCCGATCGGTAGTTTCGAAGAAATAATTAGTGCTTTATCAGACCAAATATTGTCTTCAGGCGGGAGCATAAACACCAGTACAACAGTAGAGAAAATCATCTCGAATGATGATAGTGTAACAGGACTCAAAATTAGGGATGCCAGAGGCACATACTCAACAATAGAATACGATAAAGTAGTTAGTACGGCCCCCTCATATATTTTACCTTTTCTTGCGCAAGATCTACCTAAAGAGTATATAGATACATTGAATACCACAAACTACCTATCCGCGGTGTTGTTAATTTTGGTACTCGAGAAGCCTCTTTCGGACATATACTGGCTTAATATTGCCGATAGAACAATCCCATTCGTGGGCATAATTGAACACACTAACATGATAGACAATGAACTCTACGGTAATAAACACATAGTGTATATAACTAATTATGTTACTAGGGACAGTGAAATATATTTGTCGGAAGGATCAGAGCTTTTAAAGACTTTCATACCACATCTTAAAAAAATCAATCCGGATTTTGAAGAATCCTGGATAATCGAATACTACCATCATAAAATCGACGCAGCTCAACCTATAGTGAAGACAAATTATAGCAATCAAATACCTGACCACATAACGCCCGTAAACGGATTGTACCTAGCAAATACATCCCAAATATACCCGGAAGACAGGGGTACCAATTACTCAGTAAGGTTGGGAAAACACTTAGCAGATATCATTAACGAGTGACAAGTGCATAATTATTAAAGCCGCAAGTGTTTTCAAATTAGAATTTACCTAGTAAACTTGTATTGTCATTAAGGTCAATAAATGCTAGCAGAATTGGGGAGTGGCTCGTGGAGATAAACAAAGCATCATCTAAGGTTAAGCGACAATCGAGAAGGAGTTTTCTCGGTCAGCTAGGCGTAGGGGTAGTAGGTATTGCAACGTTATCTTCGGGCTTACTGGGTTTTGCAAAACATAAGTCTGAAATGCCATCCAACGAATTTCCTGGTCCTGACTCTATGTTTCACCCAGCCGTAGATCCCCGTCAAGATCCGAGACGATCATAACTTTATTGGCGCCTACCGAACTCTCTTTCAAGATTGTAATCAGCGTACCTAATAATTGTCGGGCGTCCATGCGGACAAGTGTGTGGGTTGCTCGTATCGTGCAGTTGATTCAATAAGCTCTGCATCTCGGTCAGAGATAGTGGCATACCCGCCCTAACGGAGCTATGACAAGCCACAGACGCCGCGACAACATCTTCATGCTGTCTCAATAATCCCTCCACAGAAATCATATCCAGTATATCTCGCAAAGATTTCTCAGTATCTGCTATAGACATTACAGCGGGCACCGCTCTCACAATATAAGTATTATCACCAAATTGTTCTATATCAAAGCCATATAATTTTAATGTCTCTTTATTTGTATCTAAAAGATCTGCATGCAAGGAACTCAACTCTACAGTAGTTGGACTCAATAATATCTGAGATACAGATTGGCGTTGCCCACGACCAGCAACAATCTTGTCAAACAATATCCTCTCATGAGCAGCATGCTGATCTATCAAATAAACCCCATCTGGGCCATCCGCGACCAAGTAGGTCAACCTAACCTGTCCAATCAACGTCAACGATGGCAAGACTTCTCGATTCGGCTTATGAGTATTGAATGTATAAGCGCTGTCTACGCTAAAGGTGGTCTGACTATCTGAAGTTGTGCCATGAGGTTTGTAATTTGTATACGGATAAAATGACTGCGAAGCCCGATTGGTAAAAGTCGTTTGCCCCACTTGAGACACCGGGATCTGATTTATCAGATGAGACCTGATCGCTTTCTGCAAAGTAGAATATACGCGATTTTCGTTCTGGAATCTGACCTCAAGCTTCCCAGGATGAGCGTTTACATCAACATCAGAATACGGAATAGCTAAGTTCAGAACACTAATTGGGTAGCGTCGTTCAGGCAATAGCCCATGATACGATTCCTCAACCGCATGATTTAGCATACGACTATTAACCAGACGATTATTTACAAACAAACTCATATAGGATCTGTTGGCTCTATTGAGAGCAGGGACACTGACAAATCCTTCCACTGCGTATCCATTATCATCTTGTTCACTAGCGACAGCTATCATTTCAGAAGCGGATTTCGGCCCATATACAGCTACTATGGGATCTATTGGATTTCCACTGCCTTGTGTATCAAAAGTCACTTTACCTTCAATACGTAGCTGGAATTTCACAGAAGGATACGCCATCGCAAATAGATGCACTATATCCTTAACTTTTGTTAATTCCGAGGTCGAAGACCTAAGGAATTTCAATCGAACGGGCACATTAGAAAAAAGATCAATCACTGATACTGAAGTGCCAATGGCCGAAGCATACGCGGTCTCGTTTATTTTTAAACCACAATCGTACTCCACTGAATAAGCAGAATCACTTCCAAGGCGCCGAGAAACAATCAAAACCTTGGAAACTGAAGCAATACTCGGAAGAGCTTCACCTCTAAATCCAAGAGTCCTTATATCGTCTAACTGATCTAGGGTATGAAGCTTACTCGTAGCATGATGTGTTAAGGCGAGATCTATTTCATTAGACGATATTCCGTCGCCATCATCAACAACCCTGATGTACGAACAGGGATCTTTTCCAACATCTATAACGATAGAAGCAGCATGAGCATCCAACGAATTTTCAATGAGTTCCTTTACAACTGACACAGGCCGTTCTACAACTTCACCTGCTGCAATTTGAGCGGCCAAACTGGGGATAAGGACTTCTATTGGCATATAGCAACCCGCTATTATTTGTTTAGTTTCAATTCTCTAGAAGAGTGGAAGTATAGTTCCTTTGGAACGGTACTGTTTATCTTCGGATGTACCGGTATCAGAAAATTCTTTGATAATGTTATAAATACGTTCCATTTGATTATCTACGCTACGACTAAAGAAGTACGGGGGAACCCATACTCCACCATAGTGTGCTACTATCTCAGGATAATCATCTATTACAAAATCCGGAGCGACGGGTACCTTTAGTTCCTCAAACCGCTCATCAAATTTATCAGTAGGTTTCTCATAAACCCCACTAATATATTCCTTCAGTTCATGTTTCTCTATTACTTCCCATCTCTCACCCATACCGGACCAGATATGTATCTCGTGACCATCGTCTAAGATTTTTTGGAAAGTTTCTTTTGTGCCATGACGCAAAGTATCGTCAAGACCTAGAATAGTGTAATCCACATCAAAAAATATTCTCATATA